>CAJCIA010000045.1 GCA_903970275.1 Betaproteobacteria bacterium | reverse complement strand
AAGAGCGGATACGTTTACAGTGGTGCGTATTCTGGCAGTTCGACTTCGACCGGCGCCTACACCACCCGGTATCCCATTGACCTGACCTATACCATCAGCCAGCTCTATGCGGGTGGCAGCAGTCCTTTTCCTCTCGATGCCAATACCAGTGGTTACACCGCGTTCCCGGAGTTCAACCGGACGACCTATACCCTCGCCGCGCCCAACTTCTTCATCTATCCTTCCCAGATCTGTGACCTGCCGCTCATCCCCCTCGGTTCGTCCATTACCGGCCTCAACGCCATTCCCGGCATCAGCAGTAATATCGTGTCACTGACCGGAAGCTCCGGCCTGGGCGCCTTCTGGAGCGCCAACAGCATGACGGGCGACAACAGCCTCGAGCGGCCCTACTCCCTCATCTATCCCCGCGTCACCACCCAGTCCAATACCTTCACCGTCCATGTCCGGGTCCAAAGCCTCCAGAAGGTTCCGTCCGGCGTCGAGAATGAGACCACGTGGACCGAAGGTCTGGATGCGGTCACCGGCGAATACCGCGGCTCCTTCACCATCGAAAAGTACTTCGATCCTTCTTACGCGGCCGTGGCTAACTCGAGTGGAGCCGTCTTGAAAGACAGTGACGATGCCAGTCTGTCCACGGATGCCGCCATCCGAGGCGATAACAACCCGGCTGGCACAGGTAGCAATGCGCCCGGTTCCACCCTTCTGCACGGCGCCCTCTGGCGCCTGATCGAAAGCAAGCGCTTTGGCCAATAGGGCATGACACTTCTCGTCAGAAACTTGACAATATGCCCTTCAAAACAACACAAGCGACAGTTTCGCCACTTTAGATCGGCAGCGCCACTATCTTGCACTCCTAAGTTCTCAGAGGCAATCGAGCACCGACTTCATTTCGCTCACTTAGAGGACTCCCAACGGCCCGCTTCCTGCACCGCTTATCAACGGAACGTTACAATTCCCGATGAATAATAAAATTGTCATTACGCGCTTGCAAAGGATGGAAAATTTGGTATCCTCCTGGGTGTCGATGGCAACAGCCGCAAATCTTCCCGTTAGGCAGATAAAAGTTTTTTCGAATATCGCTTTACATATCCTTTCCAAAATGACATTGTTCGCGTCCGCCAAAGCTGCAGGTATCCAATCACAACGTTTTTCTCCTCTCAAAATCGCGTAACCCGCTCAGTTTCCTTCACGACTTTCCGATACTCCCTTTCCTCATTTGCCGGCCAAATCAATCTACCAAAAAAACCCATGATCAAATCCACCGTGTCCAACAAGTTCATCAAGACCTCGGTCTTGCTGGCTTTCTCACTGCTCGCCCTTGGCTTGTCCGGCAAGGCTAATACTGCTGACAATGTCACCGCCAAAGACCTGACGGTTTCCACGAGTTACTCCGCTGGATTGCCCACGGCGTCGAGCGATGTGGTCTTCCCTCTCGGTACGGCGACGGGCACCTACACGGTCTCGGGCGGCACTGCTCTGAACTATGGCACGCTTAACGATCTGGCAACCTCAGGAATTATCACCATTAATAGCGGCACAGTTACGGGTGCGAACACGATCACGCTATACGGTGGAACGAACTCGGTGTCGCCTTCTACTACTACTAGCGCGAATGACTTGCTATATGTAGCGGCAGGCGGAGGTCTGACGATTGCTAATGGTACTAACGGCGGTACGCTAGGTCTTGTTCTTGCGAGCTCGGGCAATTTTGACAGTGCCAGTACGGCTACGAATGGTGGAATAACGATCTCATCGGTTATCTCGGGAACGGGCGACATCCATAAGACGGGCAACGGTACCATCACGCTCTCGGGCGCGAACACCTTTGTGGGAAACTTTTACGTCGATAACACCGGTACAGGTACGGTGACCGTAGGGGCTAGTACGGGCGCTTTGGGAACGGGTATTTTGTACTTGGGCGACGACAGCAGTGCCAACGCCGCCGAGGTTAATGCCAGTGGCACCCAAAATCTGTCGAACAGCAGCATCGTGGTGGGCAATGGAACAGGATTGCGGGAATTGCGGGCCGGAACCGGCGGTAATTTGAATTACAACGGAAATATCACGCTTGATAGCGGTGCCACGCTGATACTGAATAGCGGTACTAATGCTGTGAACGGCGGAATAACTTTGGGTTCCGCCTCGAGCGTCAATGCGGCAAGTATTTCGGGCGCTGGCACTGGCAATCTTGTCTTGAGTAACTCTTCCACAGGCCGACCTGGATTCATCACCATCAACGACTTGGTTAACAACGCGGGAACCATAACAAACGGCGGTGGTACAGTTAGCTCAGTCAACGTGGTCAATATTGCGGGTACGATTGGGTCGGCAGTTACGTCCCTCTCCCAAAATACTCTCGCGGGGACGAATTCAGTTGCATCGGTTATGACCTTGAGCGGCACCAATTCGTTCACAGGGCCGATTACTATTGGAACCAATTCGACTATTGCGATCACGGGTTCCGGTTCCTTGGGTAACAACGGCTCGATTGTCAGCAACGTGTTTACTGCTGGCTCGACCAATAACCAAACTGGCGCAATCACCAACAACGGGACGTTCACCTATGGAAGCTCCGCCACGCAGACGATCTCCGGCGTAATCTCGGGAGCCGGCGTTGTCAACAGCACCGGTACCGGTACGCTCGCTCTGACCGGGGCCAATACGTACTCCGGCGCCACGACGATTTCCAACGGTGTGGTGCAGGCGGGCAGCGCCACGGCGCTCGGTACGGGTAATGTGACGGTGAACGGCCCTTTCGCTACTCTGCAGGGCACTGCCCCCGTGGTGAACTTGGCTAGCAGCTTCTCGTTGGTGAATGGTGCACTCCAAGTCTCCGCTCAAGGATCGGCGACCCCGGGTAAGTTCACGCTGTCGGGTTCGTCCCAATCCTTCGCCCTCAACGGCATTGGTAGCTGGGATCTGAATATCCAAGGTGCGAATAGCGACCAAGTGGTTAGCACCGGTACCGGAAACACGTTCTCGATCAGCGGTACCACCCTCGACCTGACGGGCGACAATTTGGAAGCGGGTCAATACATCATCCTGAGCGGATTCGCCTCCGGAACCGGTACATTTAGCCCTAGCATCCTCGGCTACAACACCTCTATGTACACGGTGACCTTCGACGATACGTCGGTCGCTGGCGAAGGTATCCTCGATGTCGTGGCCAACGGCGGCACAGTTCCCGAGCCTTCCACGTGGGCGATGCTCCTCGGTGGTGTGGCGCTGCTGGTGACTATCCAGCGCCGCCGCGCTGGTCGCGCCTAAGCTAGCTTAGCTCCAAGCTACACCCCATCCCGCTCCGAATGGAGCAGGATGGGGTGTTTGCTTTTCCGAGCCTCTTTCCCGGCATCGCGAAATCGGTGGCTGGCGCGCTCTTTTGCTTCCTCCGGGGTTAAGGAAGAATGACGCTTCCAGCCGCTCGCCGTCTGCCGCGAAGCTTTTCCTCAACTTCCTCTCGCTCCTTCATGCCAATCCCCTTCCGTCCCGCGCTGCACAGAACCTGGCTCTGCTTTCTGATGGCGCTGCTTTCACCCTCCACTCTCCACGCGAAGGACGCGGCGGATTACGTGAATCCTTTCATCGGCGCCTCAAGCATGAATCCCACGCCGGCGGAGCGTGCGCGTCTGGCCAATCTCGATCCGCAATTCAGCGGCTTTCACGGCAAGCTGTTTCCCGGCGCCTGTACGCCGGCCGGCATGGTGCAACTCAGCCCTGACACCATCACGGGCGGCGACAATGGCGCGGGCTATTGTTATCCGCACACCACGATCCAGGGCTTCAGCATGCAGCACATGAGCGGCGTGGGGGCCTTCGGCGACCTGGGCAATTTCATGATCATGCCGACCACCGGCCCGCTGCAGACCTGGTATGGCGAGACGGACAAGCCGGGCACCGGCTATCTCTCCTCCTACTCCAAGGACACCGAGGTGGCGCAGGCCGGCTATTACGCGGTCATGTTGGATGACTACAAAATTCGCGCCGAGCTCACGGCCACGCCACGCGCCGGCATCCTGCGCTTCACCTTTCCGCGAAATGCTGCGTCGCGCATCCAAATCGATCTGGCCCGGCGCGTGGGCGGCAGCTCGCTTCACCAGACGGTGAAGGTGACCAGTGACCACGCGATTGAGGGCCAGATCGACTGCACGCACCAAGGCGGCGGATTCGAGGGTGGGAAGGTGGCCTACACGCTCTACTACCACGCGGAATTCAGCCGGCCGCTCAAGACGGTGGGCGTTTGGAGCGCTACTCTCCCGCCCGGAAATTACGGCCTCAAGCAGATTGCCACGCCCGAGTTCGCCCAGGCGTGCCGCACGGCCACCGTCATGCTCGGAGTAAAGGAACAGGAAGGGCAGCATCTCGGTTTCTACGCGGAATTTCCCACGCAGGACAAGGACGTGATCATGCTCAAAGTGGGCATTTCCTACGTCAGCGTGGCCAACGCGAAGGCGAATCTGGCCGCGGAAATCCCGGCATGGGATTTCGACGGCGTGCGCAAGCAGGCGCACGATCTGTGGGTGCACGCGCTCAGTCGCATGTCGGTCGAGGGCGGCACCGAGGATGAAAAGACCATCTTCTATACCTCCATGTATCATGCGCTGGTCGACCCGCGCATCTATTCCGACGTCAACGGCGACTATTCCGGCGCGGACGGTCAGGTGCACCAGGCCAAGGGTTATACCAAGCGCACGATCTTCAGCGGCTGGGATATTTACAAGAGCCAGTTCCCGCTCCTGACCATCATCGCCCCGGACATCATCAATGATCACATCAACAGCATGATCAGCCTGGCGGATGAAAACGGGACCCATTACTTCGATCGCTGGGTCCTGCTCAACTCCTACACGGGTTGCATGTGCGGCAGCCCGGAAGTCGTGGTCATGAACGACGCATATCAAAAGGGCATCCGAAATTTCGACGTGAACAAGGGTTATTCGTTTTCCGTCAACACCTGCGCGCACGACGGTAACGGATCGCTGGGCTATTCCATCGGCGGTCACGGGCTGGCCATCTCGCTGGAAAATGATGGGGCCAGTTGGAACCTGTCGCAGCTTGCCGCGTCCCTGGGCAAGACGGCTGATGCCAAGAAATACGCCGCCGATGCGCAAAACTACCATCGCGTGTTCAATCCCGATGTGCCGTGGACCTACGACAAATCGGGCACGACGGATCACCCCGACTGGAAGGGCTGGTTCAACGCGAAGGACAAGGACGGCGGTTGGTTTCCTTGGACCGGCCTGGCGTCCGGCAACGGGGGCATGGAATCGTCCGTTTTCCAAAACGGCTGGTTTGTCCCGTATGATATTCCCGGGCTCGCCGCGCTCTTGGGCGGGCAGGACCTGATGCTGGCCAAGCTCACCGACTTCTTCGACAAAACGCCGGCGCAACTCAACAAGAACAACTCTTACTACGAACAGGGGAACGAGCCGAGCCACCTGATTGCGTTTCTCTTCAATCGCGTGGGGGCACCGTGGCTCACGCAGAAGTGGGTGCACCGCATCTGCACCGAGGCTTACTCGGCCGCGCCCAACGGCCTCTCCGGCGACGACGACGAGGGCCAGGTCTCGGCTTGGTACGTCTTGGGCGCCAGCGGCCTGGCCCAGGCCTGCCCGGGCGATCCGCGCTACGAAATCTTTTCGCCGCTTTTCGACAAGGTGACGCTGAATCTCAATCCTAGTTACTCAAAGGGAAAATCCTTCGTCATCACGGCGAAGAATAACTCGCCGGATAACTTCTATATCCAGTCCGCCACGCTGAACGGGAAGCCGCTCAATCGCTGCTGGGTGACTTATTCTGAGATCACCGCGGGCGGTGAGTTGAACCTGGTCCTGGGCGCCCAGCCGAACAAAAAGTGGGGCGTTGAGACAACCCCGCAGAACGGCGGTTGAGCCAAACCGGGCCGCCAGCTGGCCCGGCGCACGTTTCGCGTCGTCTGGGTCGGCCATGACCATGGCGTGGGCATGAAGCCGGTTGACGCTCCGGACGCGCTGGTTTCCTGTGACGGATGAGCGTTTCGCTCAAGACTCCCGCCGCACGCAAAAACCCTACTTCACCACGCTGAGGTCGGCGTTCAGCTTGATTGTCTGGCCGCCGGAGAACTTCAGTGTGACCAACTTGTCGCCGTAGCGAAGATGGCAGGTCGAGGCGCGGGGGCTGCGCAGCTCGGCGCGGAGGAGATGACCATCCTGCCAAGCGCAATCGATCTCGTATCCACCCACCGCGCGCAATCCTCTGAAACTGCCGGTGGGCCAGGTGTGGGGAACGGCGGGGAGCAATTCGACCTCGCGTTGATCCGATTGCAGCAGCATTTCCGCAATGCCGGAGGTCGCGCCGAGCACGCCGTCGATCTGGAAGACGCTTCCGGGCGGCGGGCCCTTGCTGACATCCCGCCCGCCTTCCTGGCGCGGGCAGCTGTCGAAGAGATTGGGGAAGCTGCGTTCCGGACTCACCAGGAGGGCGAGGCAGCGGTAGGCGTGATCGCCGTCGTGCAGCTTGGCCCAGAGATTGATCTTCCAGGCCAGGCTCCAGCCGGTGGACATGTCGCCGCGCGTCTCGAGCGTCCTGGCGCATGCGGCGGCAAGCGCTGGCGTATCGCGGACCGAGATCTGGTCGCCGGGAAACAGACCGTAAAGATGAGAGACGTGCCGGTGATGCTCCTCCTTGCCCTGAAAATCGATGGGCCATTCCTGCAGCCGGCCGCCCTCTCCGATTTTGTACTGCGGAAGCAGCGCCAGCTTCGCCTGCAGCTGCTTGCGGAAATCCTCGTCCACGCCGAGGAGCTCGGAGGCTTGAGTGCAGTTGGTGAACAATTCCCGGGTCAGCGCGATGTCCATCGTCGGGCCGGGAATGAGCGAGGCGTTCTGCTGCTGGCCCATGGAGTCGGTGTAGAGGAAGCGGTTTTCCGGCGAGCCGCCAACCGGCGTCACCCACTGGCCTTCGCTGTTCTGGACAAGCCAGGCAGCGAGGAATTGCGCCGCCCCTTTCATGACCGGATAGGCCTGGTCGCGCAGAAACGCGGTATCGCCGGTGAAGAGATAATGCGTCCACAAATGCTGGCAGAGCCACGGGCCGGACATGTTCCAGAACGCGGGACCGGCGTCGCCATCCACCGGCTCGGCGTCGCGCCAGATGGTGGTGTTGTGATGCGCCACCCAGCCGGGCAGCCCGTACATGTCGTGCGCGATCTTGCGGCCGTTCACCGCCAGTTCCTCGATCAATTTCAGGAGCGGCTGCGTGCACTCGTCGAGATTGCCCGACTCCGCCGGCCAATAGTTCATCTCCAGGTTGATGTTCAACGTATACGCGCCCGCCCACGGCGGGATTACATCGGGACTCCACATGCCCTGCAGGTTCAGCGGTTGCCCGCCCGGCCGCGAACCGCTGATGAGCAGGTAGCGGCCGAACTGGTAGTAAAGCGCCGCAAGCGCCTCGTCGCCCCCTTGGCCGAACTGCGCGATCCGGTTTTCGGTCGGCAAATCGCTGCGTCCGGCGTTGGCGCCGAGTTGCAGTGCCACGCGATTGAAGAGCGCATGATAGTCATCGAGGTGTCGCTGGCGGAGCTCGGCGTACGATTGCTTCGCCGCCGCGGCGAGAAAGCCGCTGGCTTCCGCCGACTCATCCTTGCCCTCGCGCGAAGGACTTTTATCGAAGCCGTTGAAGCTCGATCCGGTGGTGAGGATCAGCACGGCGTTACTCGCATTGCGCACCGAAAGCGAATTGGCGCCGCGTGTCACCGTGCCGTCGGTGCTTTGCACGAGCACGCGCGCGTTGAAACGGGTGCCGCGCCCGCCAACTTCCTCGCCGTAGAGCACCGTCTTGCCGCCGGGCTTGAGCTGGCCGTTCGCGTTGAAGATTTCCGGATATTTCCACGTCTCCTTGTGGTTTTCCACGGTCGCGAGGGAGCGGCGCAACGCAAAGCCCGGCACCTGGCCGCGCATGCTCAGCTCCTCCTGCTCCGGCAGCACCTCGGTCCTGGCGGTGGGATGAACCGAGTCGAGCCGCACGGCAAAACTCAACGCACCCGGCTTCGAGGCATGCAGGCGGATGACGATGGCCTGGGCCGGATGACTGGCGAAAATGTCGCGGGTGAACGTCACGCCTTCCTGGTCGTAGGTTTCGTGCACGATGGCGTCGGCCAGGTTCAGTTCGCGGCGATAATTGGTGAACGCGCCGGGCCGCGAAAAGTCGAGATGCAAGTCGCCCAGCGGCTCATAGCAATCCTGCGCGCGGCCCAGCCAGTGATCGGTGACGAAGTCATGCGCCTCAACGTACTTCCCGTCCTTCAGCATCTCGCGCACCTGCGGAAGATCGCGGGCAACGTCGAGCGGCAGGTCGCGATCGCCCGGTTCGCCGGAGTAGAGGGTGTTGTCGTTGAGCTGCAGATGCTCGGACGCCACGTCGCCGAAGACCATGGCGCCGAGCCGGCCGTTGCCGATCGGCGTCGCCTCGTTCCAATCCGCCGCGGGCCGCGCCGACCAGATGACGAGCGGCTCCGCGCCGACACACGGCTCCAGGGCAAAGGCCGCGAGCAGCGCCGCGCCGCACGAAGCCTGCGCGCAGGCGCGGGAGAGATTCAGGAAGGAGAATGCCACGCCACCTTTAATGCATAATCGTCACACCCATCAATCCAACGACCACTTCCGTCGAGAGCGTCTCGAGCGTGACGCTCTTCAGCGCGACGCCGGGCCGCAGGTGCCAGCCGAGCAGCACGGCGCGGCAGTTGGCGCCGAGCTGAACGGTGGTCGGCGGAACCTTCGGCAACGAGAAACCGTCGCGCACATAATCATAGTCGTTGCCGGCAAACGGGCACATCGTCCAGAAGTTGAAGGGCGGGGTGATCTCGAGCTTTTCCACCACGCCGTCGGCATAGGTCATCCGCAGCTCGGCATTCGCGATGCGCACCTCCATGGGGTCGGTCGTCCCGCAGATGAGGAACCAGGCGGCGTTGCCCTTTTGATGGACGGGCACCTCCACCGTCTTCGGCCAGTTATCCCAGCGCGAGGTGAAGGCGATGTTCTTTGGATCGGCGGCGAACTGGAAAGGGATGCCCTTGCCGGCCATCAGCCGCCCGCTTGCATCGGTGAGCGCGGGCACGCCGGCGAGATTGATCTTCGGCCCGAGGGTGCCCTTGTAGTTCTGCCAGGATGAGTAGCCGTCGATGCCGATCCGCAGCGAGCAGGTGTTCGGCCGCGGCGAGACATACTTTTGGTGATAGATTTCGCGAATGTCGCCGTTGAGGAGCGACTTCATGTCGACCGGCGTCCACTGCGCGCCGGCCGGCACGTCGATGTTCGTCTTGTCGGCCATCATCTGGTCGGCCTTCACGTCGGTGACGTGGACCTTGAAGATGCGCCACTGCTTGGCGTCGCCAATTTCGGCGAGGCCGAAGACCTCGTGGTCGCCGGCGTTCGTCGTCCACGTGCCCGTGATCGCACCATCGGAGATCTTGCCGTGACTCAGCACGCCCTGCGGATCGTGGAAATCCACGATCTTGCTGCCGTCCACCTGCAGCTTCGCCGACTCGCCCGAGTTGCCAGAGATGTACGTGGCGGGCTCGGTCTTAATCGCGTCCTTCGTCGTCACCTCGACATTGGCGGACGAGGCGGAAGGGAGATCGAGGTTGACCAGGCTGCGGCCAAAGCCGGGTGTGAGCTTCCATTTCGCCGGCTTGCCGTCAACGGTGACGCCTTGCACCCCGGTGGTCGCGACGGGCACTTCGATGTGCAGCGGCGCGGCGTGGGCCACGGTGATATGGTATTTGGAGCTGTTACCGTCGCGCCGGTAGTTGAGCGAGAAGTCCGGCGTCTTGAGCGAGGCGTGGTCCCAGTCGCTCGGAAATTGCGGCGCGAACTTCACGATGTTGTTGGGATAGTCGGGCACGTAGCCGAACATGCCTTCCACGACGTAGCGCGCGAACATGCTGTTGCAGTCGTTGAAATCGGTCCCGCCGGCGGGATGACCCATGTCGCCCGGCACGTTTCCAAAGAGCATCTGCTGCGGGAACATGCCGCGGAAAACCTTCCAGCCATCGTCAGGCAGCCCGGCCTGGCAATAGGCCAGTGCGAGCTGGTAATCGTCGCCCGACCACATCTCGCGTACCGACCAGATGGAGGGCACCCAATTGGAGGGCCAGCACTGCTCGCCGCCGTAGGGCATCTTGTCCCGCTCGAGCGCAAACTCGGTGTAGTCGAGCGCCTGCGCTGCCTGTTCGGTGGTGAGCAGGCCGGCATCAATCGGGCAGAAGATGGCGTAGAGCCAGCCGCTTTCGTGCAGCCGCTTCAGCCCGTACTGCTCGCGGTATGCGCCGGGGTAACCCTTGGCCGGATTCCAGAGCAAGTCGAAGAAGCCATCGTGAATGCGCTCCACCGCCTTGCGATGAAGCTTCACCCCCGCCGCGTCGCCCGCGCGCTGGGCCAACTGCAGCGCGGTTCGCTCCGCGCGATAGGCATAGGCTGTCTCTTCCGACGTGCCGCCGCCGTTGTACCATTGGTCGTCCGTGGGCCAGGTGTTGGCGTAGCTCTCGTAGATGCCCAGTCCGTACGGATCGAAGCAGTCCTTGATGTACTCGCAATCAAGGTCCAAGGACGGCTTGAGCAGCTTTTCCAGCTCCGGGTCGCCGGTCGAGCGCCAGGCGTGCTGGATCTGGTCGAAGAACTGGCTCTGCATGTCGTAGTGATGGGGCTGATGGAAATCGACCCGGCCCTTGCCGAACATACGGGAATCCGGCGCCTGGCTGGTCAGGCCCGTGGTGGGATCGGCGTGCGGCTGAGACATGCCGGGAGGAACGGGGCTTCCGTTAAGCCCGATTTGATGCGGAATGGCCAGCTTGGCCTCCGTCTTCACATTATCGTGCGAGCCGACCACCGTGCCGCCGAAAATCGTGCGCCATCCCAGCAGCGCGGTCGACCAGCGCATGCCGGAATGGGAGTAGACGCCGTCGCGAAAACAGCCGTCGACCACGTTGGTGGAGGCGCCCATGCCGGCATTGAGCCAGGGATCAGGCGTGTCGATGACGACACTGTCTTCGATCGCTTTTTCCCGCTGCATGCCCGCCGCGAAGGCGTCCGCGGGGGTTTGCTTCGTGTCCGTATCGGGTCCGAGCAGGGAGAAGTAGACGTCCTTCCCGGATTCCACGTCGAGGGTTCCGCAGACCATGGGCGTCGCTCCCGCCTGGCTGGAGGTGAACGTGGCGGGATCCGTCCAGGCTCCCGCGTCGACAAGTGTGGCCTGGGTGGGCGCGCTGCAGGCGCCCACGGCAATCGGCGCCTTGTCCAAGGGCGCCTGCAACGTCCACGAGCTGCCGTTGACGGTGTCTTTGTCTCCGGTGGAATCCTGCGGCGTGAATCCGCGATGGAGGTACTTGGGCGTCTGACTGATCATGTCATAGGCCCAAAGGATGCTGGTCGCCTCCTCTTTATCGCTTCTTTTGGAAAGCTCCGTTCGCGCGGCGCCGCTGGCCCAGATCAGCTTGTCTCCCGCCTGCGCTCCGTCGACCCGCACATGCTCGACCAGCCCAGTGCCGTTGGCCGCGGGCGCCGCTTCAACGAAGATCGAGGTGTCGCCCCAGCCCGCGTCCTTGATCGTCCACTCCATGCGGCCGGGCCGGTAGGTCGAGGTGATATCGGAAGCGTCCTGCACCCATTTGCCCTGGCCGTTGCGCACCAGCGCGAACATCAGGTCGCCGATGATGTTGCCCATATTCCCGACCTGGCAGAGCGGTTTGTCACCGGCAAGCACGATGGCGTAGATGTGATTGCAGTAGAGCGGACGGTTTGAATACCGGTCCTCATTGTGACCGACAAAGCCGTCGCCATCCACGGTGTAATTCGGTTTCTGTAAACTCTCAATCGGCACGCGTCCCTGCTTCCCGGCGAAGACGGGCATGAGGGCCGCCGGCAGCAGCGCGGTCGTCAGAAACAGGGTGGAAAGGGATCGGGTCTTTAGGCTCATAACGTCATTTCAGGCTTGGGCAACGAATTGTCGCACGGGTGATATCCTACAACCCGGCTTTCCTCCGTTCGATGCGGTTAAACTATCGTCGTGGGCGCGGGGCGGGGCTCCGCCCTCGCTCAATTGGAGGCGGTGGTGGTGGCGGGCGGGCCGTCGCCGATTTCAAGGCGCAGGTAATCGTAGAGCACGCCATCGGTCCACGCCCGCGCGTGGGTGGTCAGCGTGATCACGTTCGTGCCGGTCGTCAGCAGCGACGTGTCGAAGGGAATGTCGGAGTAGTATTCCACCGCGCGGATGCCGTCCCGGTGCATCACACCGGAGGAGGGCAGAAGCCCCGTCGAGCCCGCCGGATGACCGTTCACTCCCACGTCGATCGTGCTGTTGCGCGTGCCGCAGATGCCCAGCCGCAGCGTCGCCTTGCCTGCGGGAATGGTGGGCATGTTAAAGGTGATCTTCCAGGTCGTGCCGTCGTACTTGCCGTCCGGCAGCAGCTTGGGCGGCTGCACGTAGTTCCAGTCCTTGCGGTAATCGCTTTTGCCGATGACGAAGTTGACGTCGTTGGGGAATTCCTGCGGGTAAAGATTATAGAGGCCCCAGGTCCAGTAATGATCCCCATGGCGGAATTCCTCCGCGCTGCGATTCGGGATGCCGATGTCCCAGATCTGCTTGCCGTAGCGGACGGGCACCCAGGTCAGCTTGCCCAAGTCCACCGTCTTCCCTTGTTCCACCGTGACATCGGCCTTGCTGTAGTCGCCCAGGATTCCGTCGTTGAACGCGTAGAGCTCGTAGGTGCCGGGCCGGGCGTGGATGGTAAACGCGCCCTGGTCGTCCGCCTTGACCCAATACTCGTAATGCTTGCCGTCGGTCTCCCACGCCACGTTGAGGGGCTTGTTCTGCTGGTCGGTCGCCAAGTAGGGCGGGGCGGCCAGGCCGACCCAGGCATGGGCCGCCGTGGCGGAGGGCTGCTGCGGATCCTTCACCGTCAGCGAGCCTATCACCGCGCCGCGATCCTTCGCGTTGGCGTAGCCGTCCATCTTCGCCCAGTCGTAGGGCCAGGCCTTCTTTTCCACGGCGGCACGCGCGAGCGCATCGTGCCACATCGCGTTGGGAGTGGGGGCGCTGTTGCAGTAGACGTAAAACGGACCGACGACCTTCTTCCAGTTCTCGTCCTGGGCGATGGAAACGGCCACGCCGCCGTAGTGGAAGCTGTGCCAGATGAGGAGAAGCGTCGGGTTGGCGTTGGGCGTGTCCTTGAGGTCGATGTGGCCGCCGTAATCGACGCGGGTCGGGCCGTTGTTCATGTACTCGGTGCTGGGATTCACGATCCAGAGTCCGACATCCCTGGTGGAGCTGCTCCAGCCGTAGGCCGGCGTCTCCGAGAAGAGCATGTTGTAGTCGTACTTGTGCTCGACCTCGCCCTGATGAATGCCGGTGGTCATCCGCCGCGCCTCCTTCAGGTTCAGCGGCGTGCCGTGCATCCAGTCGTAGCCGTTGATCATTTGCTTGTTGCGGCGGCTGTCGATGGTCAGATGGTCGAACGTCTTTGGGTCGAGCTTAAGGCAGATGGTGCACGCCTCCAGGTCGAAGGCGGGATCTCCCGCTTTGTGCGCCACGCTCGTCCAGCCGTAGAAGCCCGAGTCCCCGCGCTTGAGCGAGTAACGAATCGCGATGTCGAGCGGCTCGGGCGGCGCAGCCGGCTTCCGGCCCGCGCCGGCGTTCTCCGTTCCGGCGGCATCCCCGGCGGAGTTCGCCTTATAGGGGAAAAGCAATTCAAACTCACCCATGGACCCGCCGTTGGTTTTTGGGTCCTGCGTGACGGTCAACACCGAAGGCGTGCCCAATGTCTGGGTCTTGACCGGCACCCCCGTCGTCGGCGTGCTGCCGTAGACGTTCCAGTACATGACGCCGCTCTGCAGGAGATTTTGCCCCTTGTAGACCAGATTGATGAGGTTGGCGTCCGACTTCCGCACCGTCAGGGAAACAATGCCGTTTTCCAGCACCACCGTGTCGCCTGCATCGGTGACGGTCACGGGGGGCGGGGCCTTCGCCGTATCGGCCAGGCAACGCAGGTCAGATGCGCCTGCGAGAAGGAGAACTGTCATCAAGACGGTCCAGAGTGTGCGGCAGAAGGAACGGGGCATGGGAGCGGAGGTCATGAGGAAGGCTTTCGGAAACGGGGAGGGGAGCGTGGTTAGGAGTGCCTCGGCTGAACGTGGCGCGGAATGCTGGTTTTAACCCGAAAGCGGGCGGGATGTTGCGGCAGGAACAAGGTCAAGGGCATTAGCTGGAAGCCAGCGAAGCGAAGTCGATCGTTTTGAGATCGTGGACGGACACAGGAGGCGTTTCGACCGCCCAAGGGAGGCCGAGATCGGTGAAGAGCGCTCCCGTCTCCACCGTAGCGCGGACCGCCTCGTGCAGCCCGGCGACGTTGTAGCCGCCTTCCTCGCCGCGCCGATAGGTGCGGATGGAGTCCGCGGCCACCGGGTGAATGCCGCCAGAGGACAGCAGCAGCCCGTTCGTGGCCAGGAGATACCCGCGCGTATCCTCCAGCGAGGTGGCCGCGAAGGGTTGCGCCCCTTGGACAAAGGCGAGGAACTGGCGATGGGTTTTCTCGACCAGCTCCTCGAAAGTTTCAGGTCGCGAGTCGAAGGTGATCCGGTCACTTTCGAAGATCGTTCCGTCGCCTGAGACGCGAGCCCGGCCTGCGGTGCCGCGGACCTCGACCTGGAAGGGGAAGGGCTCCTCCGTGGCATGGGCCAGCGCCGCCGTCAGCCTCACCCCGGAAGGAAAACGGCAGCGCAGGGACGCGACGTCATAGCTTTCGATCGCTCGCGTGCGATAAAGCGCGCCAGTGACCTCCTCCGGCACGCCGAAGCCCGTCTGCGTTTCGCCCGCGAAGTACATCGCGTTGTGGATCAGGTGCGCGAGCGCGTTGGTGGCCGGTCCGTCGAAGACCGGCTCGCCGCGCAGGGTCATCTTCCCGGCCGCGCTGTTGCGGGCGTAATAGGCGTCCAGCCGAGGCCAGGCGGCGCCGATGCGGATTTCCTGAAGCTGGCCGAGCGCACCGGCGACAATTCCCGCTTTTAGCTCCTGCACCCAGCGAGCATTGATCATCTGGAAGCCGACGCCCACGCGCTCCTGACCCTTGGCGGCGAGCAGCGTTTCCAGTTGCTGGATCAGCGGCACGGGCGGCTTCTCCAGGTACACAAACAGCCCGCGCTCAAGGCACGCCGTGGTCATTTCCAGGTGCAGGGGAATCGGCGCGGAAATCACCACCACGTCGAGGCCCGCTTCGCCGCGCAGCATCGCGCGGTAATCGAGATGGGCCGCCACGCCGCGAGCCGCCAGATCAGCCGCGAGCGCCTCATCCTTGGCCAGTGCCGGATCGGCCACCGCCACCACGCGCAGCCTGCCGGTCTCTTCCAGCTTGCGCAGGGCGGCCAGGTGGTAGGCGCCGATGCCCGTCGCGCCGATGAGCGCGTAGCGGAGGGGGGCGCTCATAGGAGGGCCGCCGCTGGTCGGGGGCCAAAGCGCGTCCGCAGCCGGCTGCCGCTGGCGACAGCGGCGGCTACCCCTCGGAATTTGGGCCTGCGAAGCATGCGGAAGGGGCCGAGTTAGAAACAAAACCGGGGCGCTGGCAATAGGAATGATCGGCCCTACGCCCGCTTGTTGCGCGGCGAATCCCCTCGGCCGCCGGGCCATATTTCTGTTGCGACGGCGGTGCGGATTACGGTAAACGTACCCTCCCTTGGCCGAACCGATTCCCGTGGACTGGAACTTCGCCGGGCGTAATTTTCCCGGCGACCGCAAGCCGGTTTTCCGCTCCCAGTTCCCGCCTGACGTTGGTCTGTCCTGAAAGCGGATTCGGTCCTATGCCCACCCTCTACGGATTAAGCATCGTCGATCTGGCGGTGGTCATCTTCTTCCTCGTCGGCACCGTTTTCCTCGGCTGGAAGGTCTCGCAAAAGGGCGAGAAGAAGGCGACCGACTTCCTGGTTGGCGGGCGAAAGCTGGGCTGGCTGCTCCAGTTCTTCCTCAACTTCGGCAACATGGCCGATTCCAACGGCGCGCCCACCGTTTCCGCCGAGGTTTATCGCGAGGGCGTGGGCGGCTCGTGGATCAACTTCCAGCTGCTCTTCACCACGCCATTCTACTGGTTTTTTCCCGTCTGGTTTCGCCGTAGCCGGCAGGTGACCTTTGCGGATCTCTTCATCGATCGCTTCGGCGACAAGCGGCTCGCCACCGTCTATGCCGTCCTGGCCTCGATCATCGTCTTCGGGATCATCGTCATGGGCAACGTCATCTCCTACAAGGTCGCCTCGGCCATGATCCTCAAGCCGCAGGCGGAATGGACGACACAAGAACAGGTGTCCGTCGCTGAGTTCCACGAGTACGAGGCGCTCAAGCTCCGGCACGGCACCCCGGCCTGGACCCGGGACGATGACGCACGTTATGGCTACCTCGGCACGCTCTCCAGCCGAGGGGAATTGCAGTCGTACGTCTCCTACCTCACGCCGGTCACGTTCTACGTTGGCTACTCGCTCATCGTCGGTTCCTACATCGTGCTCGGCGGCCTGAAGGCGGCGGCGATCATCGACGCGTTCCAGGGCATCCTGATCATCATCCTTTCTTTCATCATGATCCCAATGGGCCTGCACGCCATCGGCGGATTCGCCGCACTGCATCATCAGGTGGATGCGGCCAAGTTCCAGTTGTTCGGCTCAGAGGCGGGCAACCAGTACACCTGGTATTCGATCCTGGCCATCATCTTCACGTCCACCGTCGCCGCGATCGCGGGAGTGAACATGGGGCCGGCCGCCGCCTCGGCCAAAAGCGAGCACGCGCTGCGCATGGGCACCGTGATGGGCGGTTTTTCCAAGCGCATCGTCACCATCGCCTGGCTCTTTTGCGGACTGATGGGGCTGGCGCTGTTCGCCCACGGCAATGCGCTGGCCGACCCGCAAAACGTCTGGGGCGCGCTTGCGCAGAGGCTGCTCATGCCCGGCCTGATGGGGCTTATGATTTCCGGCATGATCCTTGGCCATATGCCGGCCGTGGGCGTGGCCTGCGTGAATCTTTCCGCACTGATGACGCGGAACATGTACGCGGTGGCCTTCCGCCATCGCTCCGACGAGCACTACCTCATTGTCAGCAAAATCTGCATCCCGCTCGTCCTGCTTCTGAGCATTCCGGCCAGCCTGGTGCTGAATGACTTCATCGCCATCCTCTCGTTCCTCATCACCTTCGGCGCATTCATGGGCACGGCGGGCTTCATGCTCTACTTCTGGCGCAAGCTGACCGCGCAGGCGGTCATGATCGGCATGATCGTGTGGCTGATTCTCATGAGCATCGTGCCGTGGATCCTGCCGACCTGGCCGGCCTTTGCCCGCACGCCGGCGCTTCTGCGGGTTGGCACGCCGCAGCAGGTTTCCTTCGTCCGGCCCGCTACTGCCGCCGAGGTTGCCGCGGGCAAGGCCGTGAAGATCGGCGACCCGGTGCAGACGCAGGAGACGCTTCCCGCTCCGCCGCTTTTCTTCGACACGGTGGTGCGCTCGAACGCGGCGGACCCGGCCTCGCCGCTGGAAGGACGCGGCCGATTCAACGTGGAGACCTATCTGGTAAGCTGGCTCGGGCTGCCGGTGAGCCAATTCAATGCGGCCGATCTCTACACCTGCCGCTGGCTCTTCGACGGGCTCTTTCCCGCCGTCATGCTCGTGACGCTGAGCTATCTGCCGCTTGCGCGACTCGGCCGCAGCCGCGAGGGATGGCGGGCGCTGCAACGGGCGCAGACGGCCCGGGACGATCGCTTCTTCGTCAAGATGAAGACCAAGGTCATTTCCGACTGGGACGCGGACAAGCGGCAGCTCGAGGTCAACTACGCGCAGCCCCACGCGCTCGATCACCTCAAGATTTTCCCGCGTTCCGCCTGGGAATTCACCCGCTGGACATGGGACGAAAGCGTGGGCTTCGCCGTCTGTTGGGTGATTGCCTTCGCCATTCTGGGCTTGCTCTGGGTGGTGGTGAGCATCGGCAGCTAACTTGAACCCCCAGGAAAAATCATGATCCGAAAAGCGTTCGTCATGTCGGTCGAAGCGGGCCGCGAGCCGGAATACGAGCGGCGCCACCGCCCCATCTGGCCGGAGCTCGAGCAGGTGCTGCGCGAGCACGGCGTACACAACTATTCCATCTTCCTGCACGAGGAAACGCGCCAGCTCTTCGGCTACGCGGAAATTGAGGACGAAGCGAAATGGGCCGCCATCGCGCAAACGGAAGTCTGCCGAAAATGGTGGAAGCACATGAAGGAGATCATGCCTTCCAATCCCGACAACAGCCCCGTCTCCTCGGCGCTTCGCGAGGTTTTCCACCTCGATTGAGGCGCCGAGCCTGTCCTGCTCAAAACTATCCAGAACGAGTTGTCGTTCACGGCGCTAACGGCGCGCCATAAGGAATCTCGATCCGAAAGAGCGTTCCCTTCCCCAGCTCGCTCTCCACGGAGATGCTGCCGCCATGGGCTTCGATCGCCTTCTTGCAGAAAGGAAGCCCTAGTCCGGTGGAGACCCGCCCGGCCTTCCGCGAACCGACTTGGGAAAACTTTTCGAAGATCTGCGTGAAGGCGTCGACAGGCAAGCCCACGCCGGTGTCGCTGACCTCCAGCACGAGCGTATTCTTCTCGGGACGCTGGCGGGCCGACACCTGCACGGTACCGGAGCGCGGGGTATGCTGGATGGCGTTGCTGATCAGGTTAACCAGGGTGCGGCGAAGCTTCTCCGCATCGAGGTTGATCGGGGGGAGAGCGACGGGCACGTGCTGTCGAATGGCGATGTCCGCTTCACGGGCCAGGCATTCGGTCTGCCGGCAGGCCAGGGCAACGAACTCATGCGGTTCGGTGAGGGAACGGTCAAGCGCCATGCGCCCGGCTTCCGCTTTGCCCACGTCCAGGATGTCGTTCACCATGCGTCGAAGGCTTTTTGCACTGTCATCCGCGATGGCAAGGTACTCCCGTTCCTCGTCGCCCAAGGTCGGCATGGCGTGAAGGAAATCAAGACCGGCGATAAGCGATCCGAGCGGGTTGCGTAGATCGTGCACCAGCATTTGGGTGAACTCGTCCCGCTGCAATTCGAGATCGCGCAATTGCGTGTAACAGCCAAGAAAATGCCGTGCGAAAAGACGCAGTTGGATCTCGGTCATCACCGCGACGGCAAGATCCTGCAGGCTGGCAATATCCTCATTCGTCCAGGCCCGCGGTTTCGCGTCGATGGTGCAAAGAGAACCCAGCGTTTGCCCTTCGGGTGTCTGGAGGGGTACTCCGAGGTAGGCAACGACATTGAGATCCTGAATGGCGAGGTTGGTGCGCAGCACCGGATGTTCGCGGGCATCGAAAACGACCAGGGGCTTGGGCGATTCGACAACATGCTGGCAGAACGAATGAGACAGCGGCGTCTGGCGCTTGGCCGCGGCCCAACCCGAGAGGCCGTATTGGCTCTTGAAGAACTGCCGATCTTCCGCGACCAGCGACACCAGGGCAACCGGCGCCTGCATGATGCGGCTGGCCAGCCGCGTGAACCGGTCAAACGCTTCTTCAGGCGGCGTATCCAACAACCGCGTCGCATGCAGGACATTCAGCCGTGCGGGGTCTTTCACAGCCCGAGTAAGGGAATCTGCAGTCACGGTAAGGCACATTCCAAGTGCTACTCATTGATTCGGAACATTGCCTTTAATCCTTAGGCAGGAGTGTGGTTAATATCCTTAAGACTTTGCCGCTGGTTGCGTTAGGATAAGACAGCCCGGCACACTCGGTAAGCAACCAAGTCCTCAGGTGAGGGTTCATTTGACCACAACATGAAATTATTCTCGTTTTTTTCGGCTCTTGCGGTGGGTCTTTTGGCTGGCTTTGCTCCCGACCTCCAGGCCGCCCCGTCTGCCACGACCCTCCTGCGGGATGGGGAGGCGAAATACCAGGCGTTGTCGGTGGAGAACCTTCCGCCCGGCACGGACGCCAAGCTCTTCGGCGGCGAGATCGTCGGCAACAACTTCGAGCTCTTCCTGCGCGACGCGAGCGCCCAAACCCTCAACCTGGAGATCGGCTTCGTCGACGTCACGGCCACAGCGCCCGGGCAGGACACGTTTCAGCTGTCCGCCAACGGGAGCCCGCTCGACGCCAATCTCGACGTCTTTGCCAAGGCAGGCGGCGCGAACAAGCCGTGGGTGATGAAGACCACGTTTGTCCATGCCGGCGGTTCGCTGGCGCTGCAGTTTGGAGCCTTGGGCAAGCCGGCCTTCGTCAGCTATGTGCGCATCACCGGCGCGGATGGCAAGGAAGTCGGCTTCGGCACGGCGCAAGACTGGACGAAGGGCGAGCGGTTGACCCTGCTCGATTCGCGGCACCAACCTTTTCGCAAAGTCGCTGTCGGCGAGGTGCCTTTCTTCGATGTCGACCACAGCCCGGTGGGCTCTTGGTCCACTCTCATTTACGGCATGGAAAACAGCGGCGGGGTGCAGGTCTGCAAGCAGCCCGGCGGTGACGGCACGCTGATCCCGGATCAGGGCATGATCGTGGCGGTGAAGAACGGCGCGAAGGAACGCCTGATGCCCTTCGCTTCCGTCCAGAAGGGCCTGCCGGAAGGCACGCTGATCACCGACAAGGAAGTCACGCGCAAGCTCGGCGCCTGCACTGATGCCTGGACTTTGCCCATGGGCGTGAGCTGGACCCATTACACGCCCGTCTGGCACATGAAGGATTGGGCCACCGCCACCGACGCGCAGAAGCGCCGCTTCATCCTGCCGGTGACCTGGATGAAGTACCACATCGATAACCGTTCCGGCACCGCGGAAACGCAGGTGCTCTTCAGTCTTGAGCAGGCGGCGCAGCCCGCGCCCGGCTGGGACGGCTTCGACGGCTACGTCGTCGACCAGACCAGCTCCATCGCGGTAAAGAAGGGTGACGCCGAGCTCGTTACCGCCGACCAGGCGAAGAAGGACTTCGGCATCGACGGCGCGACCTCCGCGTTTCGAATTCACGTGCCGGCCGGCAGCGAAAAGACGGTCACCTTTTACGTCGCGCAGTACCTGCCAGGCGTCGAGTCATCGATTGAAGTCGCGTCGGGGCAAACGGAACCGCTGCACCTCATGTGCGACGCCCTGTACAAGGACATCAACGACATTCTCAAGACCGCGCGAGACACCGAGCCGCAGGTCATCGCGCGCTGCGAGGAGATGGACAAGAAGCTGGCTGACTGCCCGGAGGACGAGGAACGCAAGTTCGTGGCCGCTGACGCACTTCACTCCTACCAGTACAACACGGTGCTGCACGCCACGGACAAGAAGGAGCCCATCTGGACCGTGATCGAGGGCGAGTGTTCCTGCATCAACACCTTCGACCTCACCGTTGATCACGTCTTCTACGAGTTGGCCATGCATCCCTGGACGGTGCGCAACGAGCTGGATCATTTCGTCTATCCGTTTTCCTACGTCGATGAGCTCTCGCTGCCGGACCAGACCGTGAAAATCCCCGGCGGGATCGGTTTCTGCCATGACATGGGCAGCCGCCTGAGCTTTTCCACGCACGAAAAAGGCGCCCGCTACAAGACGCTCATGACCCAGGAGGAACTGCAAAACTGGATCATCTGCGCAGCGCTTTACTGGAAGGCAACGGGAGATAACGCCTGGTTGGAGGGCAAGCGCGACCTGCTTAAGCAGGCGCTCCAGTCCATGCAAGTGCGCGACGACCCCGACCCCGCCAAGCGCGATGGCATCACCTCCTACGTCTCCAGCCACGGCGATCGCAGCGGTGAAATCACCACCTACGACGCGATGGACGCCTCGCTGCAGCATCCCATCGACAGCCTCTACATCACCGGCAAATCACTCGCCTGCTACATGATGCTTCAGCCGCTTTTCAAGCAGCTCGGTGAGAGCGACCTGGCCAGGCAGGCGAAGGACGCCGAGGCGTATACGGTCAAGGGCCTCCTCGCGCATTGGGACGCAAGCAAGCACACCTTTCCCGCGCTTTTCGGCGGGACCGCGGCGGAATCCTCCATCATCCCGGCGGTCGAGGGACTGGCTTATCCCTACGCCATGGGCCTGACCAGGGACCTCTCGCTGACCGGTCCCAACGCCGAGCTCATGAAGGACTATAAGACCCACCTGCAGACCATCCTCGTCCCGGGTGTCTGCGTGGACTCGGAGACGGGCGCGTGGAATCTCTCCTCCTCCAGCAAGACGACATGGGTGAGCAAGGTCTACCTTAACCAATACGTCACCGAGAACGTGCTTGGCTTGAAAAACGACGTGACGGGCAAGACGGCGGACGAGGCGAACTATGCCTACGAAGTGCTGGGTGCGCCCGCGGTGGGGTGGACCGATCAATTCTATACCAGCACGCACGTCGCTTACGGCTGCCGCCATTATCCGCGCGGCGTCACCAGCGCGCTGTGGTGGCTCTGGCCGCTGCCGTCTGCCGGCACCGTGACCAGCCGGTAAGCGGCCGGGTCCGCTCCTTTTCAGTCCATGAAATTGCTTCATCGCTGGCCGGTTCTTGCCGGTGTTCTCGTTGTTCTTTCCGGCGGCTGGGCGGTCGGCGATCCGGCGGCGCCGCCCACGCGCGAAGTCCATTGGCTGGAGGGCAACACGGGGTTGGCGTTCTCCGCGGGAAGCACCTGGGGCGTGGCTTGGCCCCAGGGCACGGTGCAAAAGGGCGCGACCTTTGCGTTGCACGATGCCGCGGGCAAGGCCGTGCCCATGCAGAGCTGGCCCACCGCTTACTGGCCGGATGGCTCGGTGAAATGGACCGCCAACGCGGTCGCCACCTCCACGGCAACCGCCGGTCCTCTGCAGCTCGCGACGGGTCCTTCCGTCGCGCCCGCCACGCCGCTGACTGTCACGGAGAATGCCGACACCATCGCCGTCGATACCGGCGTGATCCAGTGCCGGCTGGCGAAGAGCGGCACGACGCTGATCGAGTCGATCACGCGCGGCGGCAAGACGCTCGCCACGGGCGGCCAGCTGGTTTGCCGCACGAGCAGCACGCCCGATCTGGACGCCGCGGGCGACATCACGCATGAGAATTATCTCGGGAAAATCGCTGCCGTCACGGTCGAGCAGAAGGGACCGATCCGCGCCGTGATCAAGATCACCGGCAAGCATGCCGGCGCGAACGGCCGCACGTGGCTGCCCTTCGTCGTACGGCTTTATTTCTACGCGGGCGGCGAATCCGTGCGGGTCATGCACAGCATCGTTTTCGACGGCGACCAAAACAAGGATTTCATCAGCGGCCTGGGCCTGCGCTTCTCCGTGCCGCTGCCAGACGAGCTTTACAACCGGCACGTGCGCTTTGCCGGCGCGGATAACGGCGTGTGGGCCGAGGCCGTGCGCGGGCTGACCGGCCTGCAAACCGATCCCGGTGCGCCGGTGCGCGCGGCCCAGTTTGCGGGCCAGCCCGTGCCGCCGCTCGACACCTGGAAGCCGGCCGTGCCCACGCACCTCAAGTACATCCCGGCCTGGGGTGACTTCACGCTCGCGCAGCTTAGCTCCGACGCGTTCGAGATTCGCAAGCGGACCAACCCCGGCAATACCTGGATTCACAGCGCCACCGGCTCGCGCGCGGCGGGTCTGGGCTATGTCGGCGGCACGAGCGGCGGCATGGCTTTCGGCATCCGCAATTTTTGGCAGAGCTATCCGGCCCAGCTCGATATCCGCCACGCGGCGGCCGCCAGCGCGGAAGTCACTGCCTGGCTCTGGTCGCCCGATGCGCGCCCCATGGATTTGCGCGGTTATCACGACGACCTCGGCATGACCACCTTCGCGACGGAGAACGAAGGCGCCGCGATGACCTACGAGGATTACGAGCCCGGCTTCGCCTACGCCACCGGCATCGCGCGCACCAGCGAGTTCACGCTTTGGGCGCTGCCGGCGACGCCCTCGAACTCCGACGTGGCCGCGCTGGCCGATACGCTCCGCACCTCGCCGCAGCTCGCCTGCCGTCCGCAGGATTATAAGGACGCGGAGGTCTTCGGCGGCGCGATCTGGAACGTGATCGACCGTTCCAACCCCATCGCCGCGCACCTCGAGGACCAGCTCGATTTCCTGATCGATTTCTACGAGAAGCAGATCGATCAGCGCCACTGGTACGGCTTTTGGTACTACGGCAACATCATGCACCGCTACGATCCGAACCGCCACGTCTGGCGCTATGACATCGGCGGATATGCGTGGGACAACAGCGAGCAGGGCGTGGACATCTGGCTTTCCTACGCCTTCCTGCGCAGCGGCCGCGCCGACATCTTTCGCCTGGCCGAGAACATGATCCGGCACACGGGCGAGGTGGACGTTTATCACCTCGGCCGCTTCGCCGGCCTGGGCTCGCGGCACAACGTGGTGCCGTGGGGCGATGGCTCCAAGCAGCTGCGCATCAGCACGGCAGAAAATCTTCGCATCATCTATTACCTGACCGCCGACGAGCGCATCGGCGACCTCATGCGTGAGGAGTTGCACGCCGACGTCACGGCGGGCCAGGTGCCGGTCGAGCGCAAGGTTTCCGTGAAGATGTCGACCGTGACGGGCAAGCC
>CAJCIA010000044.1 GCA_903970275.1 Betaproteobacteria bacterium | reverse complement strand
ATGACCGCCGATGCCTAGCCAACGCGCGTTGAACCGGGAGGCGGCCTGGCCGCTTCCACGTTCGTCGGCGGTCATAGACCGCCGCTACAGAAAGGCAGCGCGTGCGGCTCTACTCCGCCAGCGCCTTCTTGATGTCGCTCTCAAAAACGTCCTTGTCCGTCAGCCCAAGATGGCTCGCGACGATGTTGCCCTTCTTGTCGATCACCACCGTGGTCGGAATGCCCTGATCCGCGCCGTAGGCCGTGGCGGTGGCTTCGTCGCCCATGACAATGGGATAATTCATGCCGTTATCCTTCGCGAACTTCGCCACATCCGCCGCGCCGGTTGAATCGACCGATACGCCGACGATCGTCGCGCCCTTGTCCTTCCACTCGTTCTGCAGCTCGATGAAATGCGGGATCTCCGCGCGGCAGGGCGGGCACCAGGTGGCCCAGATATCCAGCACGACCACTTTACCCTTGAAGTCGGAAAGGCTGACCGACTTGCCGTCGAGGTCCTTCAACGTCCAGGCCGGCGCCGGGTCCGCGCGGAGCGCGCTGCTGCCCAGCAACGCCGCCAGCCCGAGGAAGACCAACGTGAAGATGCGCGAGGAAGAGTTGTTCATGAGAGAAGATGGGCCGCGTGGGGCCTGCTGTCTAGACGTGCCGCGCCCGGCGACGGTTGCCGTGCCTCAGATGAACGGCGCCATCGGCATGAAGCTGGCGAGCGCATGGAAGCTCTCCTGGCGCGGCGTGGTGCCCGAAAGCGGCAGATGCTCAGCCCATTCCACAAGAAAGCGGCAGAGCGCCGGCTTGTCGGCCAGGTGCGCCGTCTCACCCTCGCGCGAGATGACGCCGTAACCGGGACCGTAGCCGCGGCCGTTCATCACGCACGCATCGGTCAGGCACTCGTCGATCTGCGCGCGGGCCTTTTCGAACACCTTTTCGCGCGGGCCGGTGATCTCAAACTTCCAGCCGACGATGATGGTCGCCGGGTAAAGCTTGCGCAGGGAGGCGATCAGCTTGGGCGCCGGCTCCAGCGTCACGTGCAGCGCGCCGCCGCGGCTGGGGATCTTGTCCGCAGGTACGGGCTCGCCCGCACTGTCGGTGACTTGACCGACGGTGAAGTCGCAGAGCGCCGCGGCGTGGAAAATAAAGTGCACGTCCTCGCGCGCGACCACTTTCTCGAGGTGCGATTGCAGGCTCTCGTTGGTGGAAAACCGCACCACTTCCACGCCCCAAAGCGGCGAGGCGAACGAAGCTCCTTCCCCGCGCAGGCACAGCACGCGATGACCTGCCGCGGCAAAGCGTTCCGCCAGCAGCGTGCCGAGCTCGCCGGTCGATTGATTCGTCAGCCGCCGCACGCCGTCAAGCGGCGCGAAGCTGGGCCCGGCGGTGACGATGATGCGCAGCGGCGGAGGCACGAGAAACGACTCTAAGCGGGGTTGGATTCGGGCGCCAGCACCTTGTACTCCAGCCGAATCAGCTCCGCGAGCGACCACGCCTGAAACGGGCAGCCGCGCGGGGTGAAGGGCGCCGTGGCATCGGCGATTTCCGGCAGGTGCAGGAGGCCGAGTTGATCGTAATCCATCAGCGCGCCAAGATACGTGCGGCGCGCCTCCTCCTTGGCCTCGGGCGTGCGGTTGCGCAGGCGCACCCAGGCCTCGATGAACGGTCCGGCCAGCCACGGCCAGACGGTGCCCTGATGGTATTCGCTGTCCCGGGTCCGCAGATCGCCGGCATAAGTCGCGGCGTAGTCCGGCTCGCCCGGCGCAAGCGAGCGCGGCCCCATGGGCGTCCAGAGCTGTTCCTCCACCGTTCGCATGATCCGCTCCGCCCGCTCGCCATGGACGAGCACCAGCGGCAGGCCGCCCAGGGCGAAAAGCTGGTTGGGCCGCACGCGGTCGTCCATCGCGCCGGGCAGATGGTTATTGTCGATCACGTCGTAGAGGCAGCCTTTCGCCTCGTTCCAGAAGCGATCGTGGAACGCCGTCAGCCCGCGCACGAATTGAAAATGCCACTGCGCGTTGCGCCGGGCGGAAAGCGCCAGGGCGTTGAGCCAGAGCGCCTGAACCTCCACCGGCTTGCCGATGCGCGGCGTCACCACCCAGTCGCCCACCTTCGCGTCCATCCAGGTCAGCGCCACGCCGGGCCGGCCGCAGCGCAGCAGGCCGTCAGTATCCGCGGCGATGCCGTAGCGAGTGCCGTGCGTGTAGCCGGTCAGGATGGCGTCTACCGCGCCGAGTAGTCGCTCGCGCCCCGCCGCCCCCGCTTCGCCCGCCGCCTGCAGGTACTCGTAGACCGCAATGCAATACCAGAGCGACGCGTCGACCGAGTTGTATTCGGCCCCGTCACCCACATCCGGAAACCGGTTGGGCAGCATTCCTTGGGAGACGTACCCGCTCCACGCCGTCAGGATGCCGCGCGCCTCCTCCAGCCGGCCGGTCGCGAGGCAAAAGCCGCGTAGGGAGATGAACGTGTCGCGACCCCAGTCGCCGAACCACGGATAGCCTGCGATGATCGTGCGTCCCGTCCCGCGCTGCACCAGATAGGCATCCGCCGAGCGCAAATGCGGAGCGGCAAACGCGGCGCGCCGCTCCTTTTCCTTTTCCGCGAACTGCTGCGCGAGATCCGCGGCGCCGGCATTGCGATCGAAGTCCGCGGTGGAAAGAATCAGCACCGCCGGCCCGGTCGCGAGATCGAAATCGTACCGGCCTGGCGCGGCCAGATCCTCCACGCAATCCATCCCGCGCGCCTTTTCCTCGTCGTAAAGGAAGTTGGCGTACCAGCGGGCGTCCTGCGTGTAGATGCCGTTGCTGCGCGCGATGATCGCGGGCACACCGGGGTAGGGCGTCCATTTCTGGCGGTCGCGCGAGACCACCGGCGTGAAGTTGAAGGTGTCGTTCTGGTGATGCAGCGCGTGGAAGTCGCGCCCGGAAAGAAACAGTGTCACCCGCAACCGCATGGAGCGCGCCAGGCCGATCCACTGCCAGCGCAGCACCACGGTGGGCGAGTCGCGCGGGACGAACACCTCGTGCACCAGCTCGCCGGTGCCGATCTTCCAGGTCCAGCGCGGCCACGGCTCGGGCACAAACTCGATTGCCGGCGGCGGGTTCGCCGGCACGTCCACGCCGGGCAGGTAACGCTGGCGCGAGACAGGGAACGAGGCGCCGTCAATCTCCACCACCGCATCAAGCCCGTTGACCAGCACCATGCGGCCGGAGGGAGGAGCCGTCGCGACCAGGAGCAACGCGTGGTAACGACGCGTGCGGATGCCGTCAGCGGACCCGCTGGCGAACCCGCCCAGCCCGTCGGCCTCGATCCATTCCGCGCCCGGAATGACCCCCTGCGTCGCGCTCATACAAACAATAAAGCACGAATTTGGGAATGTGCGGCTGCACAAAGCAATTTATTGGTCTTCGCGGACGGCAGGTTCCATGGATGAAAAGATAAAGAATGGTGGAGATTTTAAACCGGCTTGTGCATGCTGAATGGTCTGTCGGTAGCTCATACGCCTATCTGTTAAGATTCGTGTATTTCTTTGATCGAACCTAAAACCAGCACCTTGCGTCAAAACGCTAACCATGTCCAAGCCTCAAGCCAAAGTTGCCCTCTGGGAAGACATCGTTCTGCGGACGATTGCGGTCTACAAGATTTTCCACGGTCTCTTCTTCGTCGCTGTCGGATTTGGCCTGCTGCGGTTGCGACACCACAACGTGGTCGAATTTCTCAACACCAACGTGATCCTGCCCTATCATCTCAACCCGGAAAGCCGGCTGGTGGACTGGTTGCTGGATAAGGCGCAGGATGTGACCTCG
>CAJCIA010000043.1 GCA_903970275.1 Betaproteobacteria bacterium | reverse complement strand
TGGTCGAGCGTGGAGATCATGGATCAACCCTCGTGCGGGAAAACGTGGGCCTCGCTGAGCGAGTTGATGCCCCAGAAGGTGAGCAGGATGAAGACGTAGCCGGCGACGGAGAGCAGCGCGGTTTTCTTGTGGCTGAGCCCGCCGATGCTGAGCACGAGGACGAGGACGGCGTAAAGGCACCAGACAGCGGCCGACCACGCTATCTTTACCCAGTCCGCCGCGTGCTGGTGCGGGATGAAAAACCCAAGCACCGCGCCGGCTGAAAAAATGGCAAAACCCCAGACGAGCACCTGCTGCTGCACGATCTCCAGGCGGCCCACGTTGGGCAGCGAATAGAACCAGGAGGTGAGCGAGCGACGTTTCAGCTGCCGCTCCTGAATCAGGTAGGTGAGACCCGCCAGGGCGGCGATCCCCAGGACGCCCAGGCCGAGCAGCGCCAGGGTCGCGTGCAGCTCGAGCTGCCAGCCGAGCTTTGGCATCGCGGTAGGCACATCGATCGGCGCAATGAGCGCCAGGAAGTTGATCAGGAAAACCACCGGCGCGGTGAACGCGCCCAGGATGGACATGCGATACGCCTGGCCCACGACCAGGTAAGTCAGCACCAGCGACCACGAGAAAAACGCCATCGTCTCGAAGAGGTTCGTGATCGGGCAATGGCCGATCGCCTCGCCGCGTTGGTGCAGGAAAATCGTGTGCAGCACGAACGCCCCACCAATGAGCATGAACGTGGCACGATTGGCGATGGTGCGCCGCGCGCCCAGCGCGTAGATGCCCCAAAACGCGCTGGCCAGGTAGCCCAGCGTGGCCAGCACTAGCCAGAGGCGGTCGTTCACCCTCTGAGTAAAAGCGAAGATGGCGTCCCGCGCAACCTTGGGGTCGCGAGAAGGCCGCTGCGGCGCTTAGGCCAAAATGTTGTTCTGCTCGTCCAGACGGACGATGGTCGGCGCGTGCTTGCTGGAAAGCTCGGCGGGAACTTGAGCGAAACTCATGATGGTGAGCCGGTCGCCGATCTGGCCCAGATGCGCCGTGGCGCCGTTGAGCTCGATGATCTTTGCGCCCGACCGGCCGTAGATGAGATACGTCTCGAAGCGCTCACCGTTGTTGATGTTGCCGACGAGGATGCGCTCGTACTGGAGAAAGCCGGCGAGTCGGGCGAGGTCTTCCGAGACGGTCAGGCTTCCCTCGTAATGCAGGCTTGCCCCGGTGACCGTGGCGCGATGAAGCTTCGACTTGAGCAGCGTAAAATCAGACATGAAGGATAAGCCCACTCTAGCACATCAGGGCCGTTATTCGATCTCTCGAATGCGCTCGATGTGCCGGCCGCCCTCGAACTCGGTCTTGAGGAAGATCTGCACGCATTCGAGCATGATGTACTCCGAAATCATACGCTCGCCAAACGAGATGCAGTTCGCGTCGTTGTGGCGGCGGCCCAGCTCGGCCGTCTGCGAATTCCAGACGTAAGCGCACCGCACGCCCTTGACCTTGTTGGCCACCATCGCCTCGCCGTTGCCCGAACCGCCGAAGACGATGGCTCGCTCGCACTCGCCTGACGCCACGGCCTGGGCGGCGGGCCGAATGTATTCCGGATACGGCACGGGCGCGGTGCTATTCGTCCCGCAATCCTTCACGTCGTGCCCCAACGAAATCAGCAGCGCCTTGGCCTTCTCCTTGTAAAGAAAGCCGGCGTGATCGGAGCCGAGGGCGATTTTCATGACCAGGAGAGGATTCGCCAAGCGGGGCGGCGTGTCAATCCGGCGGGCTACCCTCAGGGGCCAAAGGTTGGCCGTTCCGCCGCCTTTCACTTCTATCTTCTTCCTTCTAACTTCTACCTTCCCCATGAACCGCATTCACCTTTTGCCCGAGCAGGTCGCGAATCAGATTGCGGCCGGCGAGGTGATCGAGCGGCCGGCTTCCGTGTTGAAGGAGCTGCTGGAAAACGCGCTCGATGCCGGGTCCACGCAGGTCGATGTGCAGATCGCGGCAGGCGGGCGCAGCCTGGTGGCCGTGACCGACAACGGCTGGGGTATGAGCAAGGACGACGCGCTGCTCTGCCTGGAGCGCCACGCCACGAGCAAGCTGCGCAACAGCGACGACCTGGACCGCATTGCATCCTACGGCTTTCGCGGCGAGGCGATTCCAAGCATCGCGTCGGTCTCGAAATTCCGGCTGCGCACCCGCGAGCCCGACGCGGTGGCGGGCACGGAGCTCATCATCGAGGGCGGCAAGCTGCGCGACGTGCGCGAAGTCGGCCTGGCATCGGGCACACAGATCGAGGTGCGTTCGCTTTTTTACAACCTGCCGGCCCGCCGGAAATTCCTGCGAAGCGAGCCGACGGAATCGGCGCACCTGCGGCAGACATTGCTGCTTGCAGGATTGGCGCGACCGGATGTCGGCTTCACGCTCGCGGTGGATGACCAGCCCGCGCAACGGTGGCTGGCGGGCGAGGACCTGCGCCAGCGGCTCGTCTCGATCTTCGGCACGGACTGGATGGAGCTGACGGTTCCCCTCGCCGCACAATCGGGCGAACTCAAGCTGCACGGCTTCATCGGCAAGCCGGGCGTTAGTCGCGGTGCGCGCGGCGAGGAACTGTTCTTCATCAACCAGCGGCCGGTGGAAAATCGCACGCTCCACTTTGGACTTCTCGAGGGCTACCACAACTCGCTTATGAAGGGGCGCTATCCGGTCGCGGTCCTCTTCCTGGAGATGGACCCCGCCGGGGTGGATGTGAACATCCATCCCGCCAAGCGCGAGGTGCGGTTCCATGATGATTTTACGCTGCGTCAGTTCATTGTGCAGGCAGTGACCGAGGCGCTGCGAGGCGTGAGTGGCGGCCCGGCGGCGCGGTTTGAATTGGGTGCGCCAGGGGCCTCCACTGTAGCGGCGGTCTATGACCGCCGGGACGATACACCTGAGGTTTCTCCATCGAAAAACGTGGTCGAAGGTCGATCCACTTTAATCCAACCGCAGGCGGCCATTCCGCCCCTCACCGTTGCGTCTTCGCTCGATCAGGAGCTTGGTTGCGAGGTCGTCGGCGGTCATAGACCGCCGCTACAATCTGAGCGCCTTTCGCTTGAGATTGAACGTCATCCCGCGTCACCGCGCCCGGAACCGCTCATCTCCAATCGGCTGGGCCTGAAGGTGCTCGGGTGCGTGGGCAATCTCTATATCGTCGCGGAAAGTCCGGAGGGCCTTGTGCTCATCGACCAGCATGCGGCGCACGAGCGCGTGCTTTTCGAGGAGATGCTCAAGCGCATGACGCTGCAGGACCCGGCCGCGCAGCAACTGCTCTTTCCCGTCACGCTCGAGTTCCTGCCGCGGGAAGCGGACTTTGTGCTCGCGCAGGTCGACACGCTGCAGCAGGCCGGAGTTGGCATCACCCGCTTTGGACCGACCTCCTTTCTCGTCGACGCCCTGCCCGCCATGGTGAAGCCGCGCGACGTGGCCGAGTTCATCCGCACCATCATCGCCGACCTGCAGCAGGAAGGCGGCGAGACGCGCAAGGGCCGCCGCCTGAGCGAGGAAATCGTGGCCAAGACGGTGTGCCGCCATGCGGTGAAGGCCAACGACGTCTTGCGCCCGGCGGAATGGGACAACCTGCTGCACGACCTGCTCGCCTGCGACCTGCCCTACACCTGCCCCCACGGTCGGCCCACGATGATCCAGCTCAGCGCCGCCGAGCTGAACAAGAAATTCGGCCGCACCTGATCTAGAAATCGGCTTTCCGAAAGCGCGCGGATTCTATATCGTAGCGGCATGATCTCTCCCCTGCAGGTCCTCTTTTATTTCGCCGTCACCCTGGCGCCGGCGGGCAGTCATCACGTCACCGTTAGTGGCGGGGACGAGGTTTACACGTGGGATAAGGGCGACTCGCTCGATGACGCGGACACGTGGGTTTACGACTCGGCCGCGGTCAATCCGATGACCGTGGTGAAAAACAATGACATCGTTCCGACGAATTTTGATGGCGCTCGCACCAGGACGGGCGAGGCGGTAAAAAAGGAAGAGGGCTGCTACACCATCTTCTTTGATCCCGCACACGAGTTGCAGAAGACCTCGCAGGGCTACGTCTATGTGGTCCGGCCCGGATCGGTGAACGAGAAGTTTTACTCTTTCACCTTTCGGTAAAGGAAACCATTCGCACCCGCGGCGCGTAGTGGAAGAGCGGCCCGGCTCTTCATGTTACTCTCCCGCTTCTTCTTTCTTGGCAGCTTCTTCGCCTTGGCCACGTCCGCGTGGGCCGGCGAGATCACGTTTCAGCGCGACTCCGGTCCCGCTTGCTTGATCGAGCTCTATTCCTCGGAGGGGTGCAGCTCCTGCCCCCCGGCCGAGGAATGGCTGAGCCACCTCAAGGATTCGCCGCAACTCTGGCAGCAAATCTTCCCCGTTGCCTTCCATGTCGACTACTGGAATGGCCTCGGCTGGCCCGACCGCTTTGCACGGCCCGTCTATACCGACCGCCAGCGCGCTTATGCGGCCAAGCAAAAGCAAGACTCGGTCTATACACCCGAATTTATCGTCAACGGCCGCGAGTGGCGCGGCTGGTTTCATGGTGAGATAGCGCCCGCAGCGGTTGAGACGCACGGGCAGCTCGTCCTCAAGGTTGAACCTCACGGCCGTGCCGTTTTGGCCGGGTATCATCCGGCAGTGAACGCTGCGGCTGGCATTTCCTACACGTTGCATGTCGCCGTGCTCGGCCTCGGGATCGTCAGCGAAGTGGAGCGGGGCGAGAATGCGGGACGGCAACTCCAGCACGATTTCGTGGTCCTCGATTTTCATTCGCAGACGTTGGACCTTGGTACGAGCGGAGAGGTCCATGCTGGTCCCATCACGTGCAATCCGGGCTCCGATGCGGCGCAAGCGGTGGTCGCCTGGGTCAGTACGCCGGAGACAGAGGTCGTCCAGATCGCGGGCGGCGAGCTGCGCTAGCAGCGGGCCTTAAACGCGTGGATCGTGTTAGCCTTGCCTATCTCGCGCGCCGCTTTCCATACTGCGCGGTCATGAGTCAGCTCGCGGCCACGCAGAAGACCGCCACTTCCGAGGCGCTGGAAGCCGCGCGGCAGAATCCCGAGGCGAGCCTCGCCACGGGGCGCGGCTCTGCCGTGGGCGCCATTCTGCTGAACGGCGCCGTCGGCGGGGCCAAGCTCGCCGCCGGATTGCTCGGCCATTCCTACGCGCTGGTCGCGGACGCCGCCGAGTCGTTCACCGATGTCATCAGTTCCTCCATTTCGTTCTTTGGCCTTAGTGTCGCGGCGGCGCCCGCGGACCATCTGCACCCCGCCGGTCACGGCCGCGCGGAAACGCTCGCTTCGGCCGCGGTCGCGCTTGGCTTGATGGCGGTGGGCGGGCTCATCTTCTGGCATGCGGCGCTCTCGCTGGCGGTGCCGCGGCCCGCGCCAGATCCGCGTACGTTGCTGGTACTCGTTCCGGTGATCCTGGCCAAGGAGTGGATGTTTCACCGCCTGCGCGCGCGCGGCAAGGCCATCGGCAGCGTCGCCATCGTGACCGAGGCGTGGCACCAGCGCAGTGATGTGGTGACCTCGATCGCCGCGCTGGCCGGCATCCTCATCGCGTGGATCGGCGGCCCGCGCTGGGTGTACGCCGACAGCTGGGCCGCGATGGTGGCCAGCGTCTGGCTGGTGGGCGTCGGCCTCTGGCTGCTCAACCCGCCCCTGCACGAGCTCATGGAAGGCTCAGTCGACCCGGCGCTCATGGACTTCCTGCGGCAGACCAGCCGCGCGTGTCCCGGCATTCGAGGGGTGGAAAAAATCTGGGTGCGCAAGCTGGGCATGCGGCTGATGGTGGACCTGCACATCGAGGTCGATCCGCGCATCTCGGTGCAGGAGGGCCACCGGCTCGCACACGAGGTGAAATCGAAGATCAAGGCCGAGCTGCCGCAGGTGCTCGACGTCATGGTGCACGTCGAGCCATTCGATTTCGATCGACCGCACGCTCCCACCCCATGAGCGCCTTCCCGCCCGACGATGTCCGCGCTCACCTGCTGGCACTCGGCTGCGATCCAGCCGCGGTCGAGGAGTCGTTCACGCATGCGGGCGGCCCCGGAGGCCAGAACGTGAACAAGGTAGCGACCTGCGTACGGCTGCATTATCCCGCCCGGCACGTCTCCGTCAAAATGCAGGAGCACCGCACGCAATCGGCGAATCGGCTTGCCGCGTGGCGGCTACTGGCTTCCCTCCTGCAGCGCCAGCGTGACGACCACGCGCGAGCCCGCCGCTCCGCGCACGAAAAAGCGCGCCGGCAAAAGGCGCAGCGCCCGCGCGGAATCAAGAAGCAATTCGTCGAGTTAAAGCGGCGCCGTTCCAAGACCAAGCAAGGCCGCGGCAAACCGGGCGCGGACGATTAGGCGGCGGACTCTCTGCCAATTCGATCTGCAGCCTTACCCAACCGGTGCCGCGCCGGCACGAGGAACGCTGGCGATCGCCGAGTGGCTTTACGAAGCCCAAGGCCCGACCTCATCCCACATCCTCTTATATAGAAGGCGTCTTAGATTCTGCAGTAAGGCGCAAATAGAGAAGACGCTGAAGAGTCCTTCCCTAAATGCGCCGCTCGATCTGCGTGGAGCGCAGGTGGATGGTCTTGCGCTCGAGATCATGGTGCGCCTCGATGAAGCGGACTGTGCCGCTACGGGCGCGCATGAGGACAGAGTGGGTGGTGGCGATCGCGCCTTCCACTTCCACGCCCTTGAGCAGTGGGCTGGCGCTTACGCCTGTCGCCGCGAAGACGACGTCGTTGCCGGGGGCGAGCTCCTTGGACATAAACTGGTGGTTGAGCAGGTCGCCCCAGCCGCTGGCGATGAGCGATTTTCTCTCCTCCTCGTCGCGGGGCCAGATGCTGGCGCGCATGCCGCCGCCCAGGCAGCGCAGGCCCGCGGCGGAGAGGATGCCTTCCGGCGAACCGCCGATGCCGGCGTAGAGATTAATAGCCGAGGTCTTCATGGCCGGGGCAAGGGCGGCGGCGATGTCGCCATCGACGATCATGCGGAGCGACGCGCCCTTGCGCCGGATCGCCTCGATCAAGTCCTGATTGCGCGGACGGTCCAGCACACACACGACCACGTCGCGCACTTCCTTGCCGAGAATCTTCGCGGTCACGTCGATGACCTCCTCGATCGGCGCCTCAATATCGATGGGCAGCTTCGGATCCTTCATCCAGGCGCGTCGGACCTCCAGCGGATAGGTCAGCTTCTTCATATAGAAGGCCGGTATGTCCTGCAGGCAGGGCTGGCCCTCCGACGCGCCGGAAGCGGCCGCGATACAACTAATCGAATTCGGCATGCCCTTGCTGACATTGGTCGTGCCGTCCACAGGATCGACCGCGATCTCAAAATGCGGCGAGCCGTCCTTCCACGTGCCCACCTTCTCGCCCTTGAAGAGGCCGGGCGCCTCGTCCTTGATCCCCTCGCCGATCACGATCTCGCCGCGAATGTCCATGAGGTCGAACATCCCGCGAATAGCGTCGCAGGCCGCCTCATCCGCCTTCTCTTTCTGGCCCTTGCCGAGCCACTGCAGCGTGTTGAGCGCGGCCAATTCGGTCGCGCGCAGAAAGTCCATTTCAATCTGGCGTTCCAGATCAGCAGAGGAGTGGGCGGGATGAGTCATAGGTTGGAAGGGAACGGGTCGGTCGAGTGGATTTCCAGTGATAGGGAAAGGAGGTTCGATCCGCGATCATCAAGTGAGCCGAAGAATATATGCCGACTGACTGATTGTTATATAGAAGAATAACGAAGCGTTTGCCTTGTCCTGTAGCTCGGTGGATGACGCCGACGCGATGCAAACGTCCTGCGCTTCTACGTGGCGATGCTAGACGCTCCAGCTTACTGCGGGACAACGTTGGTGCCGGCGAGCGGCATCGCGTCCGTGGCACGATCGGACTTTTGGTCTAACGCGCGTCCACCTAAACCCGGCGATCCGAAGCGCCGGCGAAAATCTTCCATGTTCCGGTGAAACGTGGCCAATTGGTCCGGAGTCAGGATTGAACGAATCTCCTGCCGGGTCTGGACGTTGAGGGCCTGCACGGCGGGCTGAAGCTGCTTTTGCAGCTGCTTGCGCGCCTCGATGTTGGCGATGAGGACGTCGTGAAAACGCGCCCGCTGACCGGCGTCCAGATTGAGTCCGCGGCTGAGCCGCCGCTCGAGCATCTGTTCGTAGGCGGGCGAATCGTGCTGCAGCACGGTCGCCACCTGCTGCCGCATGACGATGAAGGCGACCAGCACACCGGCGACGCATCCCAGCGCAAAGACGAGCATGACGGCCAGCGTCGATTTCCAGTCCCGCATCATCGCGTCATTCCAAACTGGAAAAGAGGTCGACCGCATCAGGATTTTTCAGCGCCGCGGCTTGCTCCGCGTCCTGTGAGGCGTGACTGGCTTCGACCTGGCACACACCCAGCACCAGAACGATGGCGGTAAAGAACGGCAGCAGCCGCCAGGCGCGCGAACCGATGCGTGCACTTTCCGGCCGCTGCGCCAGCCGAGCCAGCAGCCGCGTCTCGAACGCATATTCCGCCCGGGATGTGTCGGGGCGGTTTTGCCGCGCACGCTCGAAAAGCGGATCAAGCACGGGATCAGGTTGGAAGGAGGAGTCGTTCATGTCACTCGGCAGAGCAGTTTGTGCAAGCTGGCACGCGCTCGAAAAGCGCGAACTTTAACGTTCCCCACGCTCCAGCCCGTAAGCTGCGCGACCTCCGCGAGCGAGCGTTCCTCCAGCTCAACGAGGGTGATAACCAACCGCTCCTTGGGCGTGAGCTGGCCGATGGCGTCGTAAAGCCGCTCCAGGTCCGGATGCGGCGCGGGTGGCTGGGGCGCGGCGGGTTGGTAGCCGGCCTCGACCAGGAGATCGATCGAAGATCCGGTCGTGCGGTCGCGCTTGCGTCGGCGCAGGTAGTCGTAGCATTTATAGGTTGCGATGCGCAGGAGCCAGTGCTCGAAGGGCGACTCGCGCCGGAATTGCCGAAGGTTGAAATAGGCTTGGATGAAAACGTCCTGGCAGATGTCCTCCAAGTCAGCGCCGTTGCCGGCAAAGCGGGAAACCAGGCCGAAGACCCGCACCTTATGCCGCGCGGCCAATTCGCCGAAGGCAGCCTGATCCCCGGCGAGCGCGGCCAAGACCAGTTGCTCGTCCGAACTTTCCGCCAAGGCCATACCCCTGATTGAAGCGCGTTGTGCCAGACGGAAGCGATCATCTTGTCTTACGGGTTGCCCGCCTCATCGGCAGCCGCACGCCGCGACGCCGCCTCCCGGTGCGCCTTAATCTGATCGAGGATCGGCTGGACAGTTGGGTCGGCCTTGATCATCGCAGCGTTCATCTTCTCACGGTGGGCGCGGAACTCACCGCGCAGCGTCTCCTTGTCGGTCAAGCCTGAGCCCGCGCTTCTGCCTTTCGCCGCCTTCATTTCCTGGCGCAGACTTTCCTGCTCGGACTTCAGGTCGGGATTGGCCTCCAGCACCTGACGCCGCACGCGCAACAGGTGCTCCCGATCTTCGACACTCAGGAAACCCATGCGCTGGTCACGTCCTGCCTTGGCCGTCGGCCCGGCGGACGCACCATCCGAGTCGGTCGCATCCTGCGCCTGGGCCATGCCGGAAAAGGCACTCACACCGGCAAGCATCACCGCCAGGAGAAAAGGTCGAACAGTCATCGTTCTGTTCAAGACGAACGGTTTCGGCAAAAAGTTACACGCCTGACTCGGTGCTTCGGGGCGGACATCCCGACGCTTCGGGTTTGATCCCGGCGTTCAACCTTTGCAGGACGCGAAGGCGCTAAGATTAAGCATCTGCCGGTGATCGAGCATCATCGCATCTGTCGCGCCCAATCGCGGGCAGAGTTCGCGTGATGTCCCTTGACCTCGATGACCTCGACCGTTAGATCACTTAAAATCGGAATCGTGCCTCACCTTGTCGCCCCATGATTTTTCAGAATAGGAATCCCTACGGAAGCTCACGGATCGACCTGGTGGCGCAGGAATTACTCGATCTGGCGCAGACTTCCCCGCGCGATTTCCTGCTCGTGGACCCGTACTCGATCGGCGATGTCTATCACACCCTCTCCCTGGTTAGCGCGTTTCGAAATCGCCATTGCACGCCGGACCAAAAGGTTCACCTCATTTGCAACAAGCGCTGCATGCCGGTGGCAGAGCTTTTCAGGAACGTCGAGCGGTGCGTGGGCATCGACTGCGGGCCGTATGAGTTCCACTTCGAGGTTTTCGCGGACCGCTATCCCCTCGCGCCAGGTTTCCCCATTATTCTTGAGCCCGATATGTATAGCCGCGGCTGGCTGTCCCGGCTGCTGGGCGCGGGAAGAATCACCCCGCTGGAAGCCCGCAAGCTCATCCTCGAGCTGGACCTGGATACACCTCTCGGCGCCCCGCGCTGGGACGACAATGCGCGCCAAAAGGCCCAGGCCCAGGCGCGCGAACAGGGATTAACGCCGAACAGCGTCCTCATCTTCAATCACGGGCAAACCACCGGCCCGATTGATCCTGAGATTTTTCGGGTGCTGGTCCCGCACTTCGGTGAAAATATTTTCTATGATGCGCTCAAGGACGGCAACGGCGCTGTTCCCTGGGCCAAGCCCCTGACCATTCCCCTCGCGCAGGTTCCTTTTTATGCCGAACTTGCCGGTTCGGTCGTGGCCGTACGCAGTGGCATTGTGGATTTGATTTCCACGACCCCTATCCATCTCACCACCCTTTATCCGAACAGCTCGATGATCAACAAGGTGCTGCCGGATCCATTCGGTGTGGCTCAAGCAGCGAGAAGGTACACCCTCAAGAATCTGGGGCTGCGGACGGAACTACCGGAGCATATCATCTTCGTTGAAGAAAAAGATACCAACGAGGATATCGCGCGGAAGCTCGCGGCTTCCCTGAACGAAAGCAAGAAAGCGGTTGAAACCAAATGAACGCCCCCTCGAATTTTACCTGCAGCATTGTCGTCACCACGATCAACGACGGCACCTTCCTGCAGGAGTATTACGACAACCTCAAAAGATATGATCGCCTGGGCCAGACGCATTTCTATGTCATCGCGGACAGGAAGACGCCGGCGGCCCTCTATGACAAGGCGCTCGAACTGCGCAAGCAAGGACTGACCATCACGATTCCCACCCTGTCCGAGCAGGAAGACTATTTGATCAAAGTGGGGATCGATCCGCACCTCATCCTTTGGAATAGCGATTACCGACGCAATATCGGGTATCTCCAGGCCTACGCTTCGGGCAGCGACATCATCATCTCGATTGACGATGATAATTATCCCCTGCCCGATGAGGATTTCGTCGGCCAGCATGCGGCGGCTCTCCTTGGATCCAGCGACCATGTCGAGGTCGATTCGCCGAATCAGTTCTTCAATATCTGCGATTTGATCAAGTTCGATAAAGCCGCTCCGGCGCCGTACCCGCGCGGCTTTCCTTATTACGCCCGGCACCAGGAAGAGAAACACGCCCCGGTTTTTCAAGACCGCGCCTCGGAGATTCATGTCAATGCCGGTCTCTGGCTGATGGATCCCGATGTGGATGCGATTTCCTGGCTGGTCCTGCCGCGGCGGGGAGTCAGCTTCAGCGGCAAGAGCGTGACGCTGAGTCCCCGCACGTGGTCGCCGATCAATAGTCAGAACACGGGCCTGCGGCGATCGGCCCTGCCCGCCTACTATTTCATCAAGATGAAATACCCGTTGGGCGGTCTGGATATCGATCGCTATGGCGATATTTTCCAGGGCTATTTTGTCCAGGCCATCGTCAAGCATCTGGGGGGTGGCATCCGGTTTGGTTCACCGGTCGCCAATCATCGGCGCAACGCCCATAACTATATGAACGATGCCTGGGGCGAGTGGGCCTGCATCCAGGCTCTGGAAGATATCCTGCCCTGGTTAACCACGCAGAACGTGCTTAGCGGCAGTTCCAGCGTGGAAGCCTATGACTCGCTGGCCTACCATCTGGAAACTCATGTCGAGAGCCTGAAGGGCAAGCTATGGAGCGATGCGGCCAAGGCTTACTTCCATCAGATGGCCTTCTATATGCGCACCTGGAGCCGCACCTGCCGGACGGTGGGTTAACCCGCGCTTAGTTCACAGGTTCCAATAACGCTTCTCGCAAAGTTCCATGTAGTCATTCCGGCGAATATTGCCGCGGGAAAACCAATGGATATAGGAGCGCAGCTCGGCTTCCGGGGCGTGGCCGATATCCTTGATATAGAGCATTTCCTGGGATTCCCAAATGACGAGGTTGGTGGTGAAGAGTCCCCAGAACGCTTCCTCCCAATCCGCCGCGACCACGCCGGATTTATGGGTGGTGATCTTGGAGGCCAGCGCGGAACTTCCGGGCCGCGAGGACGCGAGCGCGCCGATGATGTCCAGCGTTTGGGTCTCGAAGAGGGCATCTGCTTTTTCCGGGTTCGCGCCCGCCTTGTGCCGCAAGCACCATTCCTTGATCAGCAGGATGGTGAATCGATCGGCCAGCATGCCGATCGTGTTGAGGCCGGTGGCGCCGGGTGACGCCGCGGTGGCCGTCAGCGGGTCGGGCCGCGTGATTTTGCGCAGCTGAACCAGTTCCGCAGCGCGGCCTTCCTCAAGGATGGGCGCCAGCTTGCCCAGCGCATACTCCAGAGGTTGGGGCTGGAGCTCGATAGGCAGCCGGTTCAGGAGGTTGGCGCCGTACCGCGCCAAGTCCAAAAAGTAACTGTGGAAAGCATCCATGGGAATCGATGATGAGTGGCCTTGTCTTCGGTGACCTGAAGGTCACGCGACGCTTAAGGAGGCTATCGGCTCCGAAGATTCCAAAATGAAGAAGAGCGCCGCATCTTTCCCCGAGCAGAGGCGAACAGATCTCCTTGAAATTATACGGGTGGATAATATGGTGGAGGCATGTCCGCTTCACCCGCCACTCTTATCGAGCTGCGTCGCTTCCTGGCGGAGCGGCCTGGGCAGAGCGGGGTGCTGGCGGAGGAATCGGCTTATGCCACCGGTGTGGAAGCCTTGGATGAGATTGGCCTCCCGCGGGGCGCCCTGACGGAGATCGTGGCGGCGCCGTCGGCTGGTCCGGGTGGCTCGTTGCTGCTCTACGGCGTGCTCCATGCCGTGCTGCAAAAGGGCGAACGGGTCATCCTTATCGACGGCAAGACGAGCTTTGCGCCGAAGGGCTTGCCGCAAGTGGAACTCGACCGGCTGCTGTGGGTGCGCTGCCGCCAGGCTCGCGACGCGATCAAGGCGGCGGACCTCGCCGTGCGCGACGGGAACGTGATGCTCATGGTGCTGTGGCTAACGCTTAATCCGCTGAGCGACTGGCGGGGCATCACCGCGGCGGCCTGGCAACGGCTGCAGATGCTGGCGGAGAAATCGGGCGTCACGCTGCTGGCGTGGACCCCGCAGGCGCAGATCGGCTGCGCGCGGTTGCGGGTCTCCGTGGGCGGCGCCTTCCCGCTCGCGCGCCTGCATGCCGAGCGGGAAACCCTGCTCTCCGGCCTCTCCCTGCAGGTCGAGCGGCGGCGCCTGGGAAGGAGGAGCGATGAAGACCTACGCTGTGCTGTTTGCGCCTGACTTCCGCCTGCAGGCGACGATGCGCCACGTCCCGGACTTGGCGGGCCGGCCCCTGGCGCTGCTGGAAATCCAAGCGGCCAAGCCGCGGGTGATTGAGGTCAATGACCTCGCGGCCCAGCGGGCGGTGGAACCGGGCATGACGCCCACGCAGGCGCTGGCGCGTTGCGCCGAGGTGCAACTGCTCTCGCGCAATGCCGGGCACGAGCGCTCTGCCCAGCAAACGCTGCTGCACACCGCGGAAACGCTTTCGCCTTTTCTGGAATCGACCGCGCCGGGCGTGGTGACGGTCGACCTGCCGGCGGAGCGCGTCTTTCGGGCGGAGGATGTGGCTGCCCGGGTAATCGCGCCGCTGGGCTTGCTGGGGCTTGAGATTCGGGTCGGCATTGCGGGCACGCCCGACCTGGCTCTCATGGCGGCCCGGGTCGCCACCCCGGTGGAGATAATTCACGACGCGGCGGCTTTCCTGGCGTCGCTGCCTCTCGCCGCGCTGGAGCCCGGGGAAAACTTGAGCGGGGTGCTGAAGGCGTGGGGGATTCACACCATCGGACAATTTCTCGCCCTGCCCGCGGCGGCACTCTGGGAACGACTCGGCCCGGAGGCGGTGGAGCTTTCCACACGAGCGCAGGGCGGGCGCTCGCGGCCGCTGCGCCTGGTCCAGCCGCCGGAGTTTTTCTCCGAGGAGGCCGACCTGGATCACCCGGTGGAAATGCTGGAACCGCTGCTCTTTTTGCTGCGGCGATTTTTGGAGCAGATCGCCAGGCGGCTCGCCTGCGCCTATCTGGTCGCGGGCAGGTTGCAGCTGGTACTGCGCTTCGAACGCGACGAGCCCTACCAGCGCACCTTTACCCTTCCGCAGCCCACGCGCGATGTGGACCTGCTTTTCCGCATGCTTCACACGCATCTCGAGAATTTCCGCTCGGAGTCGCCCATCACCGGGCTGGAACTGGCGGCCCGTCCCGTGCGGCCGCAGGCGCAACAGGCCGACCTGCTCGATCGCGGCTTGCGCGATCCGCATCAGTTTGCGGAAACGCTCGCGCGGCTGCAGGCGTTGCTGGGCTCCGGTGAAGTCGGCACACCGGAACTCGCCTCGTCGCATCATCCCGATGCCTTTTCGATCCGGCCGTACAATGCGTCGGCGTCGGCGCAAAGCCGTCGGGACGACATTTTGCTGGGCGTGCCCTGGCTCCGCTTTCGGCCGCCCATTCCCGCGCGCGTGATCATGAATGACGCCGGGCCCGCTTTTCTTTACTCAACGCGCAGCAACGGCCCGATCCGCGAGGCGTGCGGACCGTGGTTGCTGGCCGGGAATTGGTGGGAAGACCAGCACTGGTCGCGCGAGGAGTGGGACATCGCGATGGACGAGGGTTTTTACCGGCTCGTGCAGGCGGGCGAGATGTGGTTCCTCGACGGCATTTATGCCTAGGAAGCCATGGCCTACACGGAACTTCATGCCCGCAGCGCCTTCAGCTTTTTGCGCGGCGCCTCCAATCCGGAGCACCTGGCGGAAGCCGCGGTGCAGCGCGGGCTCACGGCGATGGCGCTGTGCGATCGCGATGGCGTTCACGGCGCGCCGCGCTTTTACGCCAAGAGCCGGGAGATGCGGGAGGAAAACAAGGGTGAGCTGCGGACGCTGGTCGGCAGCGAGCTGACGCTGGAGGACGGCACGGTGCTGCCCGTGCTGGTGATGAGTCGCGGCGGTTATCAAAATCTCTGCCGTATGATCACCCGTGCCAAGCTCCGGGCGCCCAAGGGTGAAAGCCGCATCCAGTGGAGCGAGCTGGAGGAGTTTCACGAGGGTCTCATTGCCCTCACCGGCGACACGGAAGGTCCGCTTCACCTGCCTGTCTGGCGCGGGGAGCGCGCGGCGGCCGACGCGGTGGTGCAGCGCCTGGTCCGCGCCTTCGGGCCGGGCCACGTTTATGTCGAATTGCAGCGGCATCGGCTGCCCGATGAAGAACGAAAAGTCGAGGGCTTGTGCGCCCTGGCCGAGGCACACGGCCTGCCCATCCTCGCGACCAACGGGGTGGTTTACGCGGAAGCCTGGGGACGCAACGTCCATGATGTCTTCACCTGCCTGCGGCACTATACGCATCTCGACGCGGCCGGTGCGCTCCTCGGCGCGAATGCGGAACGGCGCGTCAAGTCGCCGCGCGACATGGCCGCGCTTTTTGCCGATCTTCCGCAGGCCATCGTGAATACGGAACGGCTGGCGGAGCGGCTTGATTTCACCCTGAAGGATCTCGGCTACCGCTTTCCCGATTTCCCGGTGCCGGAGGGCACGACGATGGAGCGGGTGTTGATCGAGCAAACGTACCGCGGGGCGCGAAACCGCTACGGCTGGCCCACCCCTCGCGTGCGGCGGCAATTGGCGAAGGAGCTCAACCTCATCAACCGGCTGGGCTTTGCGGGCTACTTCCTGATCGTGGCGGACATTGTCCACTATGCGCGCACGAGCGACATCCTGGTGCAGGGCCGGGGCAGCGCCGCCAACAGCGCGGTCTGCTACGCGCTCGGCATCACGGCGTTTGATCCCGTGAGCAGCGACCTCCTTTTCGAGCGCTTCCTGAGCGAGGGGCGCACCTCCTGGCCCGACATCGATCTCGACCTGCCCAGCGGCGATCGGCGCGAGCAGGTGATCCAGGAAGTCTTTCACCGTTACGGCCGGCATGGCGCCGCGATGACCGCCAATGTCATCACCTACCGCGGCCGCAGCGCCATGCGCGAGATCGGCAAGGTGCTCAACTTCGGCGAGGACGTGCTCAAGCGCTTTTCCGACCTTTTCGCCAGCGGCGACTTCGAGCACACGCTGGAGCTGGAGGAGCAGATCGAGAAGGCGGGCATCCCACGCGCGCACCCGCGTTTCCGACCGCTGGTCCAGCTTTACCACCGCATCTACGGCCTGCCGCGGCATCTGGGCCAGCATTCCGGCGGCATGGTGATCTGCCAGGGCCGGCTCGACCAGGTGGTGCCGCTGGAAAACGCCTCCATGCCGGGCCGCACCGTGGTGCAGTGGGACAAGGACGATTGCGAGGACCTGGGCATCATCAAGATCGACCTGCTCGGGCTCGGCATGATGGCCGTGCTGCAGGAAGCCTTCGCCTTGTCGCACCAGCGAGGCCACGGCGTCGATCTGCCCGGCATCTCAAAGGAGGATTCGGCCACCTTCAAGCTGATGCAGGAAGCCGACACGGTCGGGACGTTCCAGGTCGAGTCGCGCGCGCAGATGGCGACGTTGCCGCGCATGAGACCGGCCACCTTTTACGATGTGGCCATCGAGGTCGCGATCATCCGGCCCGGTCCCATCGGCGGGGGCCTGACGCATCCCTACCTGCGCCGCCGCAACGGCAAGGAGCCGGTCACCTACCTGCATCCCGACCTGGAGCCGTTGCTGAAGCGCACGCTGGGGGTTCCTCTCTTTCAGGAGCAAATGCTGCGCATCGCGATGATCATGGCCGGCTTCAACAGCCAGGAGGTGGAGGAACTCCGCCGCGCGATTTCCTTTCATCGTTCCACGGAGCGGATGAAGAAAGTCGTGGTGAAATTGCGCGCCCGCATGAGTGAACGCCAGGTGGCACCGGACGTGCAGGAGCAAATCGTCTCCGCCCTCAGTTCCTTCGCGCTCTACGGCTTTCCGGAAAGCCACGCGATCAGCTTTGCTCTCCTGGCCTACGCCAGCTGCTGGCTCAAGGTGCATCGCAAGCCGGAGTTTTACTGCGCGCTGCTTAACAACCAGCCGATGGGTTTTTACTCGCCGGATACGCTGATCAAGGACGGCAAGCGGCGCGGCGTGAAGTTCCGCTCCGTCTGCGTCATGCGCTCGGGGGTGGGCTGCACGATCGAGAAGGATGGGGCCATCCGGCTGGGGCTCAACTACGCCAAGGGCTTCAATCGCGACAAGGCCACCGAGTTGGTGCGGGAGCGCGGCGTGCGGCCTTTCTCCAGCCTGAGCGATCTTCTCCTGCGCGTGCGGATCAACAAGGCCGAGCGCCGCCTGCTGGCGCAGATCGGCGCATTGAATCAGCTGAGCGATCATCGACGCGCGGCGCTGTGGGGCGTGGAGGCTCTTTTCGACGAGGACGATTTGTTTTCCCAAACGGCCGCCCTGCCCGCGAGCGCGAATCCGCTCGCGCCCATGAATCCACTCGAGCGGTTGCAGGCCGACTACGACGGCACGCGCGTGACCATCGGCCCGCATCCCATGAGCTTTGTCCGCGCCGACATCCCGCACATCATGCGCGCGATCGACCTGCCTCATGGCCGCGACGGGCAGGATGTGGTGATTGCGGGAGCGGTCATCTGCCGCCAGCGCCCCGGCACGGCCAAGGGCAACGTCTTCATCAGTCTGGAGGACGAGACCGGCATCGCCAATGCCATGGTGCGCAGCGAGCTCTTCGAAAAACTGCGCCTCACCATTACGCACGAACCTTTCCTGGAAATCCACGGCCGCCTGCAGAAACAGGAAGGCGTGATCTCCATCCTGGCGCGGGACGTGCGCAGCTTCCGGGCGCCGGCGCCGGTCGAGCCCCAGTCACACGATTTCCATTAACGCGCCTGGTATCCTTCCGCGACTTGGGCGAACTGTTCGAGCTGGCTGGATTCCCACGCCGCATCGTGGCCAAGTTCGGCGGCGAGCATCTCCGCCACGCGCGGCGCCATGCGCAACGCAGCCCGGGCATTGAGAAAAAGCGCACGGGTGCGGCGGGCGAGAACGTCCTCCACCGTTTGGGCCATTTCCTCGCGCGCAGCCCAGAGAACCTCGGCCTCGGTGTAAGGCAAGTCGGGATCGAGCGGGCGGCCGAATGAGGGATCGGTCTCGATCATCTGGCGAATGGCTGGCGCGTCACTGCCATGGCAGGCAAGCGCACCGAGGCTGGCGGCGTCGGGATAAAAGCCGTGAATCCGCAAGGTCTTCGTCACGCACGGATGTTCGGGAAGATCGGCCAGGGTGGCGGCCTGGTTGACGGCGTCCTCGGCCATGTTGCGATAGGTGGTCCACTTGCCGCCGGCGATCGTGAGCAGGCCGGAGGGATCGATGTGCACGCTGTGATCGCGCGAGAGCGCGGCGGTGTTCTTCCCCCCGCCCGATTTCACGAGCGGGCGCACGCCGGCAAAGACGCTGAGAACGTCCGCACGCGCCGGCTTTTTCGCCAGGTAAAGACCGGCCGTTTCGAGCATGAAGGCGATCTCCTGCTCCAGCGCCACCGGTTCCACCGGCGTGTCGGTGATGGGCGTATCGGTCGTGCCGACCAGCGTGTGCGCGTGCCAGGGCAGGGCAAACATCACGCGGCCGTCCTTGGTGTGCGGCACCAGGATGGCGTCGGCGCCGGGCAGGAAAGATCGGTCGAGGACCAGGTGCGCGCCCTGGCTGGGCGCGATCATGTTTTTCGCCGCGGGATCGGCCATTTGGCGCACGCCGTCGCTGAAGGCACCGGTCGCATTGATGACGACACGCGCCTTGGACTCGAATCGCTGGCCCGACTCGCCGTCCTCCCACGTGAGCCCGTGGATCATGCCGTCCGCGCCCTTGTCCAGGCTGAGCACGCTTGCGTAATTGAGCAGCGTGGCGCCCTGTTCTGCCGCCGTGGCAACAAGATGGATGAGCAGCCGCGTGTCGTCGAACTGCCCGTCATAATAGACCACGCCGCCGGTGAGCCCTTCCGGGTTCACACCGGGCAGCCGCCGCAGCGTCTCCTCGCGCGAAAGCAACTGCGAGGGACCGAAGCCGTACCTGCCGGAGAGGATCTGGTACAGCTTCAGTCCGATGCCATAGAACGGGCCCTCCCACCACGAGTAGCTGGGCACAATCAACGGCAACTCGGTGACGAGATGAGGCGCGTTGCGGCGCAGAAGTCCGCGTTCCTTCAGCGCCTCCATCACGAGCGAGACGTTGCCCTGCTCGAGATAGCGCACGCCGCCATGCACCAGCTTGGTCGAGCGGCTGGAGGTGCCCTTGCCGAAGTCGAAACGCTCGAGCAGGAGCGTGCGGTAGCCGCGCGAGGCGGCATCAACCGTCACGCCCACGCCGGTGGCGCCGCCGCCGACGACGATGATGTCCCACGGCTCCCGCTGCTGCCGAGCCTGGTCCAGCATGGCGGGGCGGTTCATGCGTCCTTCTCCCACGCCTTGGATCGCGTGAGCGCCTTGGACCAGGTGGCGCGCAGATGATCGCGCTGATCCTGTGGGAGCGCGGGCTCGAAAATGCGCTCGGCTTGCCACTGGCGGGCGATTTCCGCCTGGTCGCGCCAGTAGCCGACCGCCAGCCCCGCGAGGTAGGCCGCACCCAGC
>CAJCIA010000042.1 GCA_903970275.1 Betaproteobacteria bacterium | reverse complement strand
TGACGCAAGCGCTCGGCCACGGCGGTGAAGTCGGCGCCGGGGCGCAGGAGCGCGGAGATGCGGCTGAGCTTGCCGACGTGGAGGAAGTTCTCCTGCACGTTGGCGATGTCCATGACGGCGAGATGCTCGTCCGCGCCGGGGGCGTCCTCGCCGAACTCGAGGATGAAGCCGAGCCGGAAGGTCTCGATGCCGGTTTGCGTGGTGACGCGGATGGGATCGCCGAGCTTGAGATGGAGGCGGTCGGCCAGCTTGCGCGAAAGGGCGATGACTTTTGGGTCGGCGAGGAAGTCGACAACGTCCGGCGTCTTCTGGTTCGCGTCGTGGAGGGTGAAGGTGCGCAGCGGGCCGTTGGAGAAGATGTCGACGCCGAGGATCTGCAGGTACTGGCCGGGGAAGTCGGCCAGGCTGGCGACCTCCTCGACGGTGGGCGTGGCGGCGGTGACGTCAGGGTCGTTATCGACGATGGGGAAGGCGCGCTCGTCGAAGCGCAGGCCGTCGCCGATGATCTCGAGATCGGCCTTGCCCGCGACGATGTCGACCGAGGCGCGGAAGGACTCGAGCGCGCTGTGGTTGACGATGGCAATGCTGAGGAAGACGGTCACGCCGAGCGCGATGCCGATGATGTTCAGCGCCGTGAGCACGGGGTGCCGCGCGAAGTAGCGCAGGCTGTGGATGAGAAAAAGGCGAACCATCGGCAGCGAGTATCGCACAGGTTGGAGGAGGAGCGTTATCCCTGCATGCCTATTCGGGCTGGGCGTCCTAAAATTTTTGGAACGCGTCGATTTTTTGCCATCCGGCCCCTTCTCGACAAGCGGAGGGGTCCTTTCTAATAATGGCGTGATGAAGCCCGAGTTCTTGAATGTGGATCTGGACCTGGAATCCGCCGTACCGCTGACAACGCTGATTGCCGAGCTGGGGAACAAGATCGACGTGCTGCATCACGGCGAGTTGAACCGGGTGGCGCATTATGCGGCGCTGGAAATCCGTGAAGGCAAGGCGGACGAGCCGGACTCGATCATCAACGCGTTCTGCAAGCGGATCGAGGCGCTGTCGCCAGCCTCGAAGCGGCTGTGGCGGGATTGCGCGGCGCGGCGGTTCGACATCGGCATCCTGAGCGGGACGGCGGCAGGCCGCGACAGCGACGGGCTACGGCTCGATTTGCAACCGGCGACGCTGAAGCGAGTGGCGGCGCTGGAGGCGCAGATCGTGGTCACGATTTATCCGAAGGCGGCGGGCGGGAAGAAGAAATGAGCGGCTGGACGAAGACGACGCCCCGGGTGGGCGTGATCATGGGCAGCGTGTCAGACTGGAAGACCATGAGCGCGGCGGCGGCGCTGCTCGACCAGTTTGGCGTGGTTTATGAAAAGAACGTGGTCTCGGCGCATCGCACGCCGCATTGGCTGGCGGAGTATGCCGGCGCGGCGCAAGGACGCGGGCTGCAGGTGCTTATCGCGGGCGCGGGCGGGGCGGCGCATCTGCCGGGCATGGCGGCGGCGTTCACCACGCTGCCGGTGCTGGGTGTGCCGGTGGAAAGCCGTGCGCTGAAGGGGCTCGATTCGCTGCTGTCGATCGCGCAGATGCCGGCGGGCGTGCCGGTGGGTGCACTGGCGATCGGGGAGCCGGGCGCGAAAAACGCGGCGCTGCTGGCAGTCTCGATCCTGGCGCTGCAGGACGAGGCGCTGCGAGCGAAGTGGGAAAAATTTCGCGTTACGCAAACGGCGGGCGTGCGCCGCCAGAAGCTGCCCCGATCATGACCGAGAAACCCATCCTGCCGGGAAGCGTGGTCGGGTGCCTGGGCGGAGGGCAGCTCGGGCGCATGTTCGCGCTGGCGGCGCGGCGCATGGGCTATCGCGTGCACACCTTCGACCCGATGCCGGACAGCCCGACGGGCCAGATTTCCGACCGCGAGTACAACGCGTCCTTCGACGACATCGAGACGCTGCTGGATTTTGCCTCGGGCGTGGACGTGGTGACGTACGAGTTCGAGAACATTCCGGTGCGGGCGCTCGATGCGCTGTCGCCGCACGCGATCCTGCGGCCGGGACGCAACGTGCTTTACGTCGCGCAGAATCGGCGACGGGAAAAGGAATTCCTGCAGACGAATGGATTTCCCGTGGTGCCGTTTCGCATCGTGGCCAGCGAGGATGAGCTGCGCCAGGCGGTGCTGGATCTGGGCTGCCCGTGTGTGCTGAAGACGGCGGACTTTGGTTACGACGGCAAGGGGCAGCAGAAGATCGGCTACGATTCGGACCTGACGGTGATCTGGCGTCGGCATGGGGCGCCGACCGGTGTGGTGGAGGCGTGGGTGCCGTTCGCGGCCGAGCTGTCCGTGGTGGTCGCGCGCGGCGTGCTGATGAACGAGGACGAGCAAAATTTCATGCAGGTGTTTCCGCCGACGGTGAACGAGCACGAGAACCACATCCTGGCGACGTCGGTCGCACCGGCACCGCTGGCCGACTCGATCATCCTGCGCGCGCAGACGATCGCCTCGGATATCGCCGTGAAGTTGGACGTGATCGGGCTGCTGGCGGTCGAGTTCTTCCTCACGAGCCGCGGGCATTTGCTGGTGAACGAGCTGGCGCCGCGCCCGCACAACTCGGGGCACTACAGTTTCGACGCCTGCGCCACGAGCCAGTTCGAGCAGCAGCTGCGGGCCGTGTGCGGGCTGCCGCTGGGCGATCCGCGGCTGCTTTCGCCCGTGGTGATGCGGAATTTGCTGGGGGACCTGTGGGCGAACGGCGAGCCGGACTGGTCTTCGCTGCTGGAGTTGCCGGGGTTGCGCCTGCATCTCTACGGCAAGAGCGAGGCGCGGCCCGGGCGGAAGATGGGGCACTATTGCGTGCTGAACCCGTCGCTGGACCGGGCGCGGGAGATTGATGCGGAGGCGCAGAAGATTTTGGGGCGGTAGTTGGCGTCGGGCCCCATGCGGCGTCAACAAGCACGGGCTGAGTGCTGATATCTCCGCGAGCGCTTTTACATGTGCTTGGTCTTGATCGCGTGATTGAGGATTGGCGCTTTCTCACACGTGGCGCACGCGACCGACGTCGGGCCGACGTCGGCTACCTATGGGTATTGATCGCGTGACTGAAGATGGTTGCTTTCTCACATCTGGCGCACGCGACCGACGTTGGGCCGACGTCGGCTAACTACGGGCCGATTTTCTTGGCTTCGCGGCGTTCGGGGTGCCAGTAGAGGAGGTAGAGATTGCGGCCGTAGATGAAGGGGAGAAAGCAGTTCGCGAAGATGAGCGGGGCGCGGTCCAGGTGCACGAAGTAGACGAGGTTCATCACGCTGCCCCAGAAGCTGAGGTGCCAGAAGAGGGTGGGCACGACGACTTTCCTGGCGCGTTCGCTGTGCACCCACTGGAGGATGAAGCGGCCGCTGAAGGTGAAGCCGGCGGCGAAGCCCAGGACGGTCCACCAGATCGAGCTCCAATAGAACCACGGGATGTAGGGCGCGAGGTAGGGCGCGAGGAAACCTTCGGCGTTTGGATGCATGAAGGTGATTAAACGGGCGGGCGGGGGTTGAGAAGATTTTCTTGGGCGCACGGCGAGCCGCGCCGCGCTTGTCTCCGTTGCGTGCGGGTTCTAATCTTCCCTTCTCGATGAACAACTCCCCTACCCTTCGCGTTGGCCTGGCGGGACTCGGCACGGTGGGCGCGAGCGTGTGGCGCCGCCTTGCTTCCCAGGCTGACCTGCTGCAGCAGCGCACGGGGACGATCGTGCGCGCGATGCAGGTGGCGGTGCGGCGACCGGAGCGGGCGCGCGACGTGGGCGTGCCCGACTACCTGGTGGTGAATGACTGGCGCACGGTGGCGACGAATCCCGAGCTGGATGTGGTGGTCGAACTGATGGGTGGGACGACGGACGCGTATGAGTTCATTTCGCTGGCGCTGCAGAATGGCAAGCACGTCATCACGGCGAACAAGGCGCTGCTGGCGGAACGCGGCGCGGAGTTGTTCCAGACGTCGCTGAAGCATCAGCGCCACTTGCTCTTTGAGGCGAGCGTGGGCGGCGGGATTCCGATCATCCGCGCGCTGCGCGAGGGGCTGGCAGGCAACCGGATCATCTCGATCCACGGGATCATCAACGGAACGTGCAACTACATCCTCACGCGCATGGAGGAGGCGGACCTGGAATTTGCCGATGCGCTGGCGGAGGCGAAGCGCGAGGGTTACGCCGAGGCGGACGACAGCCTGGACGTGGACGGTCACGACACGGCGCACAAGGCGGCGGTGCTGGCGGCGCTGGCGTATGGCTTCTGGGTTCATCCGCAGGCGCTCTATACGGAGGGCTTGCGGCACGTGGAGAAGCAGGACCTGCTTTATGCGCGAAAGCTGGGCTATCGGCTGAAGCTGCTGGCGATCATCCGCACGGATACCGATGGCGCGGTGGAGGTGCGCGTGCATCCCACGCTGATCCCGCAGACGAACCTGCTGGCGTCGGTGCGCGGTGTCTTTAATGCGGTGCTGGTGCGCGGCGATGTGGCCGGCGACACGATTTCCTATGGGCGCGGCGCGGGCGGCGACCCGACGGCGAGCGCGGTGCTGAGCGACCTGGCGCAAATCGCGGGCCATTGGCCCAACGAGCAGAAGGCGCGCAACGTGGGCCACGAGGCGCTGCATTCGCGGCTGAAGACGATGGACGAGATCATGTCGCGCTATTACCTGAGGCTGACGGTCGAGGACCGACCCGGTGTCCTCGCGGACGTCGCGCGGGTGCTGGCGGATCACCAGATCGGCATCTCGTCGGTGATCCAGCCCGAGACGCACGTGGGCGAAACGACGCCGCTGGTGATCATGGTGCACGACGCGGTCGAGGCGAAGTTCCGGTCTGCGGTGAAGAAGATCGCGGCAATTCCGGCGGTGAAGGGTCCGCCGGTGCATCTGCGGGTGGAGGATTTTGAGTAACGGTCAGCAACGGGATTAGGCGGGAGGCCGGTTGTTGCGGCGGTCTGTGGTGGCGGGGTGGGGCGTTTGCGGGGTTCGTCGGCGGTCATAGACCGCCGCTGCAGTTGTTCGCTGCCGAGCACTTGGCTTGAGCGACTGCATTCCGCTCACGTTGTTCGCTCCGCCGCCCGGCGGTCGGCGGCTACCGAATGCGGCATCGACGGGTTGGGCGGCTACCAAAGAGCTGCCTGCTCTTGGAGCGTGGGCGCACGCGCAGGTTTGTTTTCAGTCGAATTGACCTTCGGGGGTGGTAGGCTAGCGTCTTCCCTCTCCTTTCATGAACCAGCCTGCTTCTCTTTCCGCGTGGCGCGGGGTGCTTGAGCACTACCGGCCTTACTTTGGCTGGCTGGGCGCGGAGACGCCGCTGGTCACGCTGCTCGAAGGGAACACGCCGCTGATTGCCGCGCCGAAGCTGGCGGCGGAGGCGGGCGGCGGGTTTGACCTTTATCTGAAGTACGAGGGCGTGAACCCGACCTGCTCGTTCAAGGATCGGGGCATGACGGCGGCGATGACGGAGGCGCGGGCCAAGGGTGCGCAGTTGGTCATTTGCGCCAGCACGGGCAACACCTCGGCCTCGGCGGCGGCTTACGCGAGCCGGGCGGGGCTGCGGTGCGCGGTGCTGCTGCCGCACGGGAAGATCGCGCTGGGCAAGCTGGCGCAGGCGCGGATGTATGGGGCGGAGATCATCGCGCTGCGTGGCTCCTTCGACGATGCGCTGCGGCTGGTGCGCGACCTGGGCACGCAGCCGGGCGTGGAGATCGTGAACTCGATCAACCCGGTCCGGATCGAGGGGCAGAAGACGGGCGCATTCGAAATCTGCGACGTGCTTGGGCGCGCGCCGGACTTCCATTTCCTGCCCGTGGGCAACGCGGGCAACATCACGGCCTACTGGCGCGGCTTTCGCGAATATCATCAGCATGGGCGCGTGACCACCCTGCCGCGCATGTGCGGCTTCCAGGCGGCGGGCGCGGCGCCGATCGTCGAGGGGCGCGTGATCAACGATCCGCAGACCATCGCCACGGCCATTCGCATCGGCAACCCGGCGAGCTGGGCGGGCGCGACGGAGGCGGTGACGCAATCGGGCGGGTTGATCGAGAGCGTGACGGACGCGGAGATCCTGAGCGCCTATGCGAAGATCGCGCGGCTGGAGGGCATCTTTGTCGAGCCGGCCTGCGCGGCGCCAGTGGCGGGGCTGCTGCGCATGGGCCA
>CAJCIA010000041.1 GCA_903970275.1 Betaproteobacteria bacterium | reverse complement strand
ATGACCGCCGTCTCATAAGCGAAACTTTCGTCCATCCCGGCGGTCATAGACCGCCGCTACAATTGAAGGGCGCTCAATTCCCCAGCTCCAGCCACACGGTGCTGGCGCCGTGACCGGCCGGAAAATCGGGCAGCGCGGCCGTGCGCATAAACTTTCCCGTGCGCGCCTGCAGGCACAATACCGCGCGTGCTGCCTGCTCGAGATCTCCAGCCCGCATGCCGCTGTGATTGACCGAAAGCAGCACGTGCGCCCACGGCGCGGCTACTTCCAGCGCGAGCGCCACCAGCTTACCGAAATCATCCTGCACGCGCCAGGCCGCTCCTGTCTGGTTGCGCGAGAACGTGGGGGGATCGAGCACGATGAGATCGAACTTGTCCCCTCGCCGCGCCAGCCTTGGCAAAACCCCGAGCACATCATCCGCAATGAAGCGATGCCGGCCGTCCCGCGGATCAAGGCCGTTGCGGGTGAAGTTTTCCTCCCCACGCGTGAGCGAGCGGCGCGAAAGATCCACGCTCACCGTCTCCGCCCCCGCCAGCGCCGCGACCACGGAAAATGAGCAGGTGTAGGCGAAGGTATTCAGCATGCGCCGCGGCGCGAGCCGATGCGCCTGCGCCCGGTTCTCCCGCTGGTCGATGAAGAATCCCGCGGAGTAGCCGGCGGCGAAATCGAGCCCGTAGCGCACGCTGGCTTCAAGCACCTCGGTTTCCAAGGGCTCGGCGCCCTTACCGCGCAGGAGGACCGGCGCGCCGCGTTCCGCCGCCTGCTGCGGCAGATACTTGCCGAAGATGCGGGTCGGCGTGAACGCATAGACGGCGCAGCGCGCTTCAATCTCAGCAAGAGCCGCGTCCCGGCCCGCCTCGGTCGCATGGGAGAGCAACAAATCAGTGCCGAAGCGCTCGAGCCACCAATCGCGCGCCGTGGCCACGCGGTGCGCATCCGTCTTCTGGGACTCGAACGCACGCCATGTCCCCGGATCGATCCACGTCGCCGGCAGCGGCATCGACGCGGCGGGACGAGACCGGTGCCCGCGCGAAAACGGAATGGCCTCGGGTGGGGTGCGGGGACGCGGCTTGATGCGCAATGTTAACCAAACGCGCGGCGCGGGCGCGAGTTTTCACCTCGCATTGCGGCAGCGCCTCAGGGCGATTGTTGCATGCGCATCGAATCAGCATGAGCAACGCTCCTGGAGTATCCGCGATTCCGCGCGCGATTCTAATTCACGCGTGATTCCAGAGGCGTTCGCGCATCAAGAGATGCTGGTCGACACGAACAATTTGCCGACAATTTACGTGGCATACGAGTTGCTGACTACCGCGCCGTGATGCGGATTTTCAACTCGTCCATCGTGAGGAGACGGTGGACCAACTGGATGATTGCATCGGTGGTGGTGCTCGGTCTGGGTGAGTCGAAGCTGATCGGCCTCGTCACCTTCGAGATCGTCAATCCGGGCTCCTACGCATCCTTCCAAAGTAAACGTGCTGAGCAAAAATCACCACGCGATCTCAACTATCCCTCATCCACGGTCACGGCGCGCGAGGCTTCCTGCGGTGCTCCGCGCCTGCTCGAGCCGTGGCGGCGAGGCTTCCTCGCCTTCCAGATTTCAGCGCCGTGGAGCGATTCGCTTCGGTTGTCCGTTCACTCGTATGAGAGCCCGCGCGCCCCGCCGCGGGAGGGCTCATCACTCTCCGCTTAGTTTTCTCGCGCTTCATCCCAGGATGAAGCTGTCACGTCAGTACGTTTTGCAAAAACCCACTTTAAAATCACACAATATGATCAAACGATTTTCTTCCATCGCACGATGGACGATTTGCGGGATGGCGCTCGCCCTTGGAGCGATCCAGAGCCACGCCCAGACCGATACGAACGCTGCTCCTGCCGCCCCGGCAGCGACCAACGCCGCTCCCGCGGCCGCAGCACCCGCCCCTGCCACCCCGCCAGCGCCCGTCGTGTCGACGGAACAGCGCCTGTCGGACCTTGAAGCCTACATCAACAACGGTGAAACCGGCGCCCAGGCCGATGCCACGGGCAAGACGGCCTCCAAGCTGTCGGGCACGGGTCCCGGCCACAACGCCTGGATGGAAACGTCCACCGCGCTGGTGCTCATGATGACCCTGCCCGGACTGGCGCTCTTCTACGGTGGACTCGTCCGCCGCAAGAACGTGCTCTCGGTCTGCGCGCAGTGCTTCGGCATCACCGGCCTGGTGTCGATCCTCTGGTACTTCTGCGGCTACAGCCTGGTGTTCAGCAGCAACGCCGGCTGGGCCTCGACCGGATGGTCGCCTCTCGGTGACCTGACGTTCTGGAAGTTCAACGGGGTTAATTCCACCGCGAACACGAACTATGGCTACTGGGTGGCCCAGAACGTGTACGCCTGCTTCCAGCTCACCTTCGCGATCATCACCCCGGCGCTGATCGTCGGCGGCATCGCGGAGCGCATGAAGTTCTCGGCGCTGATGATCTTCATCGGCTGCTGGATGTTCATCGTTTACTTCCCTCTCGCTCACGCGGTGTGGGGCGTCGACGGTGCCTTCAACGGCGCGTTCAATGCGAAGGCCCCCTTCAAGGCCATCGACTTCGCGGGCGGCACCGTGGTGCACATGTCCTCGGGTTACTCGGGCCTGATCCTGGCCCTCATCATCGGCAAGCGCATCGGGTGGGGCAAAACCCACTTCGCTCCGCATAGCACGGTGCTGACGTTTATCGGCGCCTCGCTCCTGTGGGTCGGCTGGTACGGATTCAACGCCGGTTCCGCGGTTGCGGCCGACGTCATCTCGTCCAACGCCTTCACCACCACGACGCTCGCCACTGCCACGGCCTCGTTCGTCTGGCCCACCATGGAGTACTTCCTCAAGGGCAAGGCGACAGTCATCGGCTTCTGCTCGGGTGCGGTTGCCGGCCTCGTTGTCATCACGCCGGCTTGCGGCTTCGTGACGCCGGACGGCGGCATGATCATCGGTGTGATCGCGGGAACGATTCCGTTCCTTACCACGACCTACCTCAAGCCCCTCATCGGTTATGATGATGCGCTCGACGTCTTCGGCGTGCACGCGATCGGTGGAACCTGCGGCGCGCTCGCCACGGGCTTCCTCGCCTCGGACACGGTGAACGCGAACCTCGACGCCAACCTGAAGGACCTCTGCGACTGGACCAAGGGTCATCACCTCTACATCGAGCAGCTCAAGGTGATCGCCTTCACGATCATCCTGTCGTGCGTCGGCACGGCGATCATCGCCTACGTGCTGAAGTTCACGATCGGCCTGCGCCCGACGCCTGAGGCGGAAGAGTCCGGCCTCGACGTGTCGGATCACGGCGAAGAGGGCTATATCCTCTAGTCTTCGAGGGAAATCACCATACCATCATGGGCGGCGCGCCAACCCGCGCCGCCTTACCCCAATCATCCTATGAAAAAAATTGAAGCCATCATCCAGCCGTTCAAGTTCGAGGACGTCAAATCGGCCCTCACTGCCGCCGGCATCGAGGGCATGACCATCACCGAAGTCAAGGGTTTCGGCCGCCAGAAGGGCCACAAGGAAATCTATCGCGGCAGCGAATACACGGTCGACGTGCTGCCCAAGGTGAAGGTCGAAGTCGTCTCCACCGACGACAAGGCCGAGCTGGTCGTCTCCACCATCATGCAGAGCGCCAAGACGGGCAAGATCGGCGACGGCAAGGTCTTCGTCTTCTCCGTTGAGGAGGCCTACCGCATCCGCACCGAGGAGAGCAACGAGAAGGCCGTCTAAGGCTCCATCGTTTCTTCCAGGGAAAGGGCGGGTCTTCGGACCCGCCCTTTTTCTTTGCCCCGGCCGCTCCCCTTCCTATAACCACCTCCATGTCCGAAGCGCTCGACCATCTCGATGCCCCGCTGGCCGCGCACATCATGCACCAGTTCGTGTCGCTGCCCGACCGGCTGTGCGCACAGGAAACGATCGACCTGCTCCGGCACAGCCAGGACATCCCGGACATCAACTACCTCTACGTGGTCGATGCCGACAACCGGCTGATTGGCGTGCTACCCACTCGCAAGCTGCTCCATGCAGCGCCCGAAGCCCTCGTGATCGACATCATGCAGCGCGATCCGGTTTCGATCCCCTCTCACGTCTCCGTGCTCCAGGCGATCCAGCTTTTCATGGAGTACAAGTTTCTGGCCTATCCCGTGGTGGACGCGGAACGGCGACTAGTCGGCGTGGTCGACGTCACGCTCTTCAACCGCGAGCTGCTCGACGTGGCCAAGCGCCGCCAGATCGAGGACCTGTTCGAAACCCTCGGCGTACGCATTGCCAAGCTCGCGCAGGCTTCGCCCTTTGCTGCCTTCCGCTACCGCTTTCCCTGGCTGCTCCCCACCATCGCCAGCGGCAGCCTCTGCGCCTTTATCGCGGACGTCTTCGGCGACACGCTGCAAAAGAGCATCGTCATCGCCTTCTTCCTCACCCTCGTGCTTGGACTTGCGGAAGGTATGAGCGTCCAGGCCATGAGCGTCACGCTGCAGGGCCTGCACGCGGAGCGGCTTTCCTGGGGCAGCTTCTTCCGGAACATCCGGCGCGAGGGACTCGCCGGTCTCCTGCTCGGCCTGGCGTCGGGCGCGCTGGTCACGCTGGTCGTCGGGCTCTGGTATCGCAGCCTGCCTCCCTCGCTCGTCGTTGGTGGCAGTGTGGCGTGGGTGATGACCCTCGCCAATATGCTCGGACTCATCGTGCCCACCACCCTGCATGCGCTGAAGCTGAACTTCCGCATCGCCGCCGGACCGCTGACGCTCGCCATCACCGATTTGATGACGCTGACCAGCTACTTCACCATCGCACGCCTCAGTCTCGGTTAGGGCATTGACGATGCGCGGCGGGCATGCTAAGCCACCACCCGCCTATGTCGCGCCAAGCCCTTAGCTGCGCGGTTCTTCTGCTGGTTGTTGCGCTGCCTCTCCGGGCGGCTGATTCCGGCAAGTCGAGTTCTGCTTCCGGCGACGACTCGTGGGCGCCTCTTTCTCATTCGGCTCCGCCGTCCAATCCTGCGTCGCTTCCCACCGGATTCGGGCATTCCGGCGCAGCGGCTTCCGGCGCGGGCGACCAGGCTCCCTCCGGCTATCACGACATCAAGACAGCGGGCGGCAGCGTTATTCGCGTAAAGGATGAACCCAAGGGACCGCAGGGCGAATTCAACTTCGCCAGCACGTTCTCCAACAAGTCGTTTTCCGCGCAGGATTCCGCGCTCTCCAAGAGCAATTCGGCGCCCGAGATGGCGCACCAGCCTTTCATTACTGGCTCGTACGGCACCTCGTCCTACAACCAGTCCGGCCACACCTTCCAGACGGCCGCCTATCACCCCGACGCCCGGTCCAGCGACAACTTCGCCAAGGCCTACGCGCTGCCGGATACCACGGACTCCTTTGCAAAATCCTTCGCCGTGAAATCCTCCGACCTGCAGGACAAGCAGGCGCTCATTGGGCAGAAGCAGCCAACAGATCCTTTCGCCACGCCGTGGACCGAGGGCGACAAGAAGTTCTACGACCCGGCCCTGCGCAAGGTGAAGCACGATCCCTACGCCGGCGACAACCTTGACGTCAGCCGCCTGACAAACCTGCCCAATCGTCCGCTGACCGTCGACGAAGTACGCGCGCTCATCAACCACGAGCAAGTGCCCGACCTCAATTCCAAGCCCGACGCGCCGTCCCGCGCGCTCAACGATCCCGGATGGGAACCGCCCCTCAAGCTGCCGGAGATCGATGAGAAATCAGCACCCGTCACGCCGCCGCCAGACGAGTCCAAGGACGGCGAACTCCCCTCTCCCGGCATGATGGCGCAGCCCGGCGCCCTGCCCCCGCAGAAATAGCTGCGTGCTGCAGCGCGAATGGCAGCTCCGCCCCGTTCCTTCGCGTCCCGCGTTCCCAAGTTGCACTTGCGAACGAAAAGTGTGCAGGCAAGGGCTGAAGCGCCTCGCCAAGGCGCACAAGTTGCGCGTGAACGTGCCGCACCCTTACGGTTGCACCACCAACTCCGCCTTCGCCTTCATCTCCGGATAATTCGCCAGCACCGCCTCCACCGTGTAGGTCCCCGGCACCAGCGGCGCGGAAAGATCGTTAAACTCGACCACCTCGCTGTAGCTCAGCTTGTCGTCGTGGTTCACCATCGAGATGCCCACCTTCTGCTCGAAATCGCAATTGTCCGAGTAGACATAGATCGGCTCGCCCGCTGCCGTCTTGATGCGGAAATCCCAGCGCTGCGCCGTCGGAAACGAGAGGGTGTACGTCTTCTTGCCGTGGTTGTGCACGCTGAAGGTCAGCTTGATCACCGGGTTCGGCGTCGCGGCCTTGAGTGAGGCCAGCGGCAGCGGATTGGGCGAAAGCACCAGCGCGCAATCGAACATCGCGGGGTCGACGGCATTCGCGCGCTGGATGCGCTTGGGGTCGCCGTTGAAGATGCTGAAGCGGTTGCCGCCGGTGTCGAACGAGCTGCGCGGGATCGTTGTCTTGCTCGGATCCACGTCGATCGCGGCCAGCCGCGCCATTCCTGCGCCTAAAAGAAAAAGGGCGGTCCACCCGGCAATTCGTCGCATAACCGGTGAGACTAACAAAGGGCTCCCCCCGTTCAAACCTTTTGCCTTTCCCTTCCGGCTCCGTACGATCCGGCATGATCCGTCGCCTGCTCCTGGCCTGCGCCTGCGTGCTCTCCCTGATCGCGGCCGTGCCCGTCCATGCCGGCAAGTCGCCGCCCAAGCTGCTCCTGCGCATCCACGTGCAGACCACCGGCGACGGCCTCTCCCCCACCCAGGCACAGACGGTCTACGTCCAGCCCAACAACGAGGCCATCCAGATCCGCACCATGCCGGAGGTCACCGAGCAAAACCTCATTGGGGTGATGCCGGTGCAGGGCGGCACGCTCCTCACCTTCGATCATCAGGGACAGATCAATCTCAGCGCCGTCACTGCGCAGGACCAGGGCCGGATGCTGGTCGTTTTCCTCAACGGGTACATCGTCTACGCGCCCATCATCGACGAGCAAATCAGCAATGGGCAGTTGCTGCTGCCTCATCCGCTCGCCCCGCAGATCGTTCAGCTGCTGGAGGAAATTGCAAAAAACAACGTGCGCAGCGCTGCGAAGAAATAGCCGGTTTGCCGCGGTTCAGAAACCGCCCATGCGCTCCGTCCACTCGTCCACCGGGATGATCCGGATGCGGATCAAATTGTCGTAAAAGTGCTCCATTTGCTCGGGCGTGAAATCCGGATGCTCGCGCCGGATGACGTCCAGGCACCATTCCTTCGCCGCCTCCCGTTCCTGCGGCGTCAGCTTGCGGACGTTCTGGCGATGCAGGAATTGGTTCAGCCGGTCGCGAAGTTCGCCCACCTGCATCATGTCACAATCTGCGCAAGCTCTTGGACTTGTCCAGTCAACGCGAGGGAAACATCCGCGGCGACGCGGACGAATCCGGCAGGTAAACGCACGCGCTCCTTGTCTTGAAATCGCTCCTCCCGTAAGGTCGGATTCTCGCGCGCTTCCTGCGCGGCCTCCTTCCCGCTATGCGTTGGCCCGACCTATTTTTCAAGTCCCGCAAGTCCCGCACGCTGCCCGAGATCGTCACCGTGCCGCCGAAACAGGCCGAATCCGCCCGCGCGCCGGAGAAGACGGAACTCGAGCGCGCCGAAGCCGCCCGCGCCGATCAGGACAAGGCCGAAAGCCTCCGGGCGCTCGCGGAGAGCGGCAGCTCCGGGCCGCGCGAGGTGAAGGGCGCACCCGCCGACAAGGCCAGCGAGAGCGCCAATGCCAAGACGGCGCCCCTGCCCATCCTGCCCCCCCAGCCGCCGCTGCAACCCCGCTCCTCCGCCGGCATGTCCCTGCGCCAGCGCGCGAAGCTGACCGAGGATGCGCTCGTGCTGGCGACGAAGGACGGCCAAGCGCCAGCCGAAGCCAAGCCGGCCAAGGATGCCGCGACCAAGCCGATCGAGACTCCCAAGATCGATGCGGTTGTCCCGGCCGCTTTTCCCGTCCCGGTGGAAACCGGTTCAGTACTGGAGAAGCCCGCCGCCCCCGCAGCGAATCCACCGCCCACCATCGAGACCCCACCTGCGGAACCAGCAGCAAAACGTCCCGAAGAAAAACCTCCCACCGAGCCGCTACCCGCCGCGCCTGTCCCCACCAACGACGCCAGCTCGCGTGAAACCGCTCGGGTGCACCTGGCGCACGCCACCAGCGGTCCCCCGGCCACGTTGGAATCCGTGAAGCCCGACACGCGCGAGCGGACCGAGTTCATCCTGGCCAACGGCGAGCGCATCTTCGGCCACGTGCTCTCGGAGACGCCGCAGACCATCTATCTCGATCACGGTACGCTCGGCGTTCTCACCCTGCCGCGCTCGCAGATCGCGGCCAAGCCGATCGAGGTCATCCTTATCAATGGCGACCGCATTGTCGGGGACCTCATTGCAGAAACGCCTGACTGCCTCTACATCAAGCACGCCAGCCTCGGCATGCTCACCGTGCCGCACGGCCAGCGCAGCTCGCGCGTGGTCGAGGCGATCCTCAAGGACGGCGACCGCATCCTCGGCGAGGTCCTGGCGGAGACCGACCACTTCACCGTCATTCGCAGCGCCACACTCGGCACCGTCGCCGTCCAGCACGAGCAGGTCGCCATGCTCAACCGCAAGATCGAGCAGATGCAGCTGCGCGCTCTGCAAGCCAGCACTCCCGCGCTCGACAACAAGAAGGATTAACCCGCTCCTATAGCGGCGGTCTATGACCGCCGACGGAAAATCCTTGCTTGTTCATTTCTGGCCGAACGCTTCGCTGGCGAAGCCAATCCCGCTCTATTCCTCCGCCACATCCCAAGCCGGAAACGGATCCGGCAGCACGCGCCAGTCCGGCAGGGCCGCTTCTTCCGGCGACAGCAGGCACAAATTGAGCTTACGCGCGGCGTCCGACGTGGGTCCGCGCCGACCCAGCAGCACGAGCTCCTGCCGCCGGTCACCGTAAGGCTCGCGCCAGACGTCCTGCATCTCCATCAGCCGCTCCGCGTCGTCCGGCCATTCCTCGCGCGGCAAAGCGGCCCACCAGATGCCCGCCGCGCCGCAGCTATTGTGCGCCGATGCGCGCGAAATGCCGCCGACCAGCAGGTTCCGCGTGGCCAGCCAGACGATGCCCTTGGCCCGCAGCAGTCCCTCATGCGGCGCGTTGAACCAATCCCAAAAGCGCTGAGGATGAAACGGACGAAAGGCCCGGAACACCACGCTCTCAAACTCCGGCAGATCCGCCGCGCCATCTTCTTCCGGCAACGACTTCGGCACCAGCCCGGGCCTGAAAATCTCGGCGGGCGGCACCTCGCCATAATCGGTCTCGATGATGCGCGCGCCCGGATTCATCGCATGCAGCATCCGCGTCGCTGCGTTCCGCTCCGCATCGCCAGCCAGGTCGCACTTGTTGAGGACGATCACTCCCGCACATTTAATCTGCTCCTCCTGGAAGCCGCGCAGCGAAGCCCCGTCCTGCCCCAGCCCAAACACGCGATGAAAATCAAGCAGGTCGACCATGACGACGATGGCCTCCACGAAGATCGCGCCCTGCGACAGCGCGATCAATCGTGCCCAGCGCGCCGGCGAGGTCAGCCCGCTCACTTCCACCAGCGCGCGCTCGTGCCGCCCGGCCTGCGCGATCGCCCGCAGCGCCTCCGCCAGACCGGCGTCGTCCGCGAATTCGTCCACGATGTCATACGGGCGGCGCATCGCTCCGCAGAGCCCGCGCAGCGCCTTGACGTCAAAGCCGATCGGTCCCGCGCCCTCCACCAGCACACCGAGATGACCGCCCGGCGCCTCGGAAATCAGATGGTGCAGCAGCGACGTCTTCCCCGCGCCGAGAAATCCGGCGACAAGCGTGACGGGCAATGGACGTGGCATGGCGCGACGCTAGGCGAAGGCTTTTCGCCCCTCAATCCAATTGCCCCGCACGCGCAAAACGAAGCCCCGCCAAATCCGGCGGCGCATCCTTCCCCTGCACCAGCGCCTGGAAGCGCGCGCCGAGATGTTCCGGATGCGTCAGGGTCTGAAAGGCTCGCACATCCTCGGCCCGAATGGCGTCGCTCTCCCGCTCCACGATCCCGGTCAGAAACCGTGCCTGATCCACCAAGCCCAGCGTCGTCCATCCGGCCTCCTCGCCCTTGCGCGCCAGCGCCGTGAAATTAACATGCGCGGTGATGTCGCTCTCGCCCGGCGCGGCAAGGACATCCCGGCTTGCCTGATGATTTCGGTAGCACGTCAGCGTCCCCTCCTTGCGGAAAGACGCGTAGTAAAGCGAGGCTGGATAGCCGTAATCGATCGTCACGAGATAGCCGCGTCGCAGAAAGCCAGCCGCACCGTTCATCCAGCGGCGCGCGGCAAGATGGACCTCCGTCCGGTAGTTCGCAATCGGGGGTAGCGCGAGTTCCTGCAACGCATCCCCCAGCTCGTCGTCCGTGATTTTCACTGAACTCCAAGTCAGCGCCCCGCTGCTATCCTGAATGACACATCGCTCGCGCCACACCTCAATAAATTCCACCGACCGGACAGGCAGCGCATCCACCAACTCGTTGGAGAAAAAGACGC
>CAJCIA010000040.1 GCA_903970275.1 Betaproteobacteria bacterium | reverse complement strand
GGCTTGTTTGAGTGCCCGAGCGCGGTCACGCCTGTCCCTTTCAACGCGAAACCAAAGCGCAACCGCCGGGCTGAACACGACCACGGTAAAGAGAATGATCTCAAGTGCGGTTTTCATGAGACACCCCACCAAGATCATTCCCGCCGAGGTATGAGGCAAGGCTAAACGCGAAATTAATTTCTATATCTATATGAGACCATCGATTTTTCTAAAGAACCTGCAGACATCCTCGAACTGGCGGGCGCAGTACAACCCGCTGCGCGGGTTGACGCTGCCGATGCTGGTTGCGCTGCTCGAGGCAGGCGAGCGCGGCGACTACGCACGGCTCCAGTGGCTGTACCGCTTCATCGAAAAGCGGAACCCCACGCTGCGGGCGGTCCTGCAGCGGCGGCAGAGTTCGCTGACCAAGCTGGATTGGGATATCCGCATCGCGCCGACTGCCGGGAGCGATCCGCGCGCCCTGGGAGCGCGCCAGGCGGCGGCGTTGCGAGCGGCTTATGCGCGGGTGGAGAATCTGCGCGAGGCCGTCTCGTTTTTGGCTCTGGCGGAATTCCGCGGTTACGCGCACGTGGAGCGCCATCTGGACAAACAGGGCCGCACCGTCCGGCTCGAGCCCGTGCCCCAGTGGTTCTGGGCGCGCCTCGGCCCGGAGGCGCCGTGGCAATACAACGCGACCGCGCGGCCCGGACTGCCTATGCCGGGCGATCCTGTCCTCGAACCCGCGCGTTTTCTCTATAGAGAAGTGTCGGCTCCCGTGGACGAAATCGCCGCCATCGCCCATGTGCGCCAGGCGCTGAGCCAGAAGGATTGGGACGCGTTCGTCGAGACCTACGGTTTGCCGCCGCTTTTCCTGGAGCTGCCGCCGGACATCCCGCCGGAGCGCGAAGCGGAATATCAGGCGCTGGCCGAGGCGATTCTTGGCGACGCTCGCGGCACCGTGCCGCACGGGACGGGAATCCACACCGTCGACTCCGGCGCGCGGGGCCAGAATCCTTTTGCCGAGCATCTGCGTTACCAGGACGAACTGATCGTCCTGGCCGCGACCGGCGGGAAACTCACCGCGCTGACCGCAGCCGGCAGCGGCACGCTCGCCGGCGGCGCGCACCAGCAAACCTTCGACGATCTCGCCGAAGCGGAAGCGGCCACCATTTCAGAGATTTTTCAGCGGCAGTTCGACGGCCCGGTCCTGGACGCCGCGTTCCCGGGCGAGCCACGCCTGGCCTGGTTCCAACTCACCGCCACGCGGGAGATGGATCCCGGCGAGACGATCGAGCGTGCCCTCATCCTTGCCCGTGCCGGGTACGAGATCGACCCGAAGGAGCTGGGTGAGCGCACCGGCTTCCAGCTGCGCCTGCGCAACTATGCGCTAGCTCCCCTGCCCAAGCCGCCCATGCCCGAGGACGTTTCGCACGATGCCACCGCCGACGCAACCAGCGGGGAGGCCTAACCACTATAAAAGTTTTATTCTATATGAACCTGACAACAACATTCGAACCGGCCGCGGACGGCTGGTTTCACATCGCCCCGCACGGCACCTTTCCGCACCCCACCGGTGCGCAGCAGGTGATCGACCCGGAAGCCTGCGAAACCATGGCCAGGACGTTCGCGGAGGAGGCTCGGCAGCCCAACTTCCCGGGGTTGCTGGTCGACTTCGACCACTTCTCGCATGACCCGGCCCGGCCCAGCGCGGCCGCAGGCTGGGTCTCGGCGCTGGAGGCGCGAAAAGACGGGCTTTATGCGCAGGTGCGCTGGTCGGACCTGGGGCACGCCGCGGTGACGGGCGGGCGGTACCGGCTGGTGTCGCCGGTGTGGAATCGCGCGGACTGCGATTCATGGACGGCTCCGGCCGGGCCCGCGGGCCAGGAGGCGCCCCATCTGCGACCGCGACGGCTGGCGCGCGTGGCACTGACGAACGATCCGAACCTGCCGGGACTGGCACCGCTGACGAACCGGACCGACGAGGTGAAAACGAAAAGCGAGGAGCAGGCTCAAGACGCCAAGGCCTCGGCAACGAAGACGCCGCCCCCGCTGCCGCTGCCGCGATCGTTGCGGGCGGCGTTGATCGAGTTGCTACGGCTGGCCGCGGGTGCAAGCGACGCGGAGATCGCGGAGGCCCTGCGCCTGCAGCGCGATGAGCTGGAGGCGTTGCGAAATCGGTGCGTCGCTCTTTCCGAAGCGCAGGCGGATGCAGAGCTGGAGGCGTTTGCGGATGTGATCACCAACCGGGCGGCGGTGCGGGCGCAGCTGCTGGCGAATCGCGAGGGAACACTGGCGGTGCTGCAGGCGCTGCGGCGACCTGAGGCATTTGTGCCTTTGCATGATGCGCGGGCACGCCGGCCGAACCTGCAGCTGCTTTCGCCTCTAGGCGCAACGGAAAGCGACCCGAACGCGGCGCGGCGGATTGCCAATCGGGCGCGGCAGCTCCAGAGCGAGCTCAAGATCGGGCACCACGCGGCGTTCCGCCTGGCAGAAGGGGAGGATGCGGCGTGAGGAGAACCGGGAAAGCAGGTCCTGTCACCGAAGTTTTTTTAGAAACCGCAGCTAAATAACAATCTATACGGCGCGTTCATGCGCTGTTGAACCTAAAACTATGAGTCAATCGAATACAAAAGAAGGCGATCTGCTGATCGCGGCGAATGAAGATCTGTCGTTGCTGGCCGATGTGCTGGTGGCGCCTTACAACAATGCGGGTGCACTGGTGGTGACGCGGCCGGCGGCGAACAATGATCCGGCGATTTATCTGCTGGTATATGGCGCCGCCACGGGTTCGCCCGCGACGGTGCGGCCGATGACGCCCAACCGCTCCGTGCGAATCGTGGCGAAGGGGACGGGGAATCCGGGCGACCTGCTGGTGCTGGCCGACGGTGTTTCCGTGCCGGCGGACAAGGGGAAGGTGCGCTCGAAGAGCACGCTGACCGCGGGCTCGGGGACGTACCGCCTGGTGGCGATCGCCGAGGAGGCGTTTGTCGACGGCCAGCTGGTGAAGGTGCGTCCGACGTTTGGGACGGTGACGGTCTAGAAGGTAAAAGTGAAAAGTTTGAGGTTCGTTTGCCTTTGACTTTCGCCTCACCGGGATGGCGGTCATAGACCGCCGCAAAAATCAATCATTACTATTATATATGCCTAGTTTATCTGAAATTACTGCGAGTCCGATGCTGAAGGAATTTGCCCAGGGGGCCGCGCAATCCGCGGTCCAGCCGGTGGCGGATTTCCTGGCACCGACGGTGGAGGTGCCGAGCTCGATCGGACGTTATAAAATCTATACGGAAAAAAACCGCTTTGCCCCGCCGGACACGTCGCGGGCGATTGGCGGGCGCGCGACCGTGCTGAGCTTCGACGCGGCGGACGCGACCTATAATTGCCAGCCGAACGCGCTGGATTATCCGATCGACTTCCTCGAGCAGATCGAGGAGGCGTCGCTGACCAACGCGCTGATGGAAGGCGCAACAATCGTGGCGGAGGTGGCCGCGCTGGTGCACGAGCAGAGCGTGATCAATACGGCGGTGGCCGCAACGACGAGCGGCGCGATTTCCAAGACGTGGTCAGGCAGCAGCGGGAGCGATCCGATCGACGACATCGATGCGCAGATCCTGAACGTGATCAAGGCGGCGCGCTACGGTTCGCTGATGGGCGTGGGGGTGCTCTTCGGTGCGGGGGCCTGGCGGCTCTTCAAGAATGCGCCGAATGTGCGCGGTCGCTTCGTGGCGGCTGGCGATTACTCCATCCCGAACGTGACGCCGGCGGAAGCGACGAAGCTTTTCGTCGGCAATCCCGAGGTGCGCACGTCCTACATGGTGGTCGACACCACGAAGGAGGGGCTGGCGCCGAGCATCAGCTTCCTGCTCGATACGTCGGTGCTGATTTTTGCGCGGCTGCAGAATCCGACGCGCCGCGATCCGTCCTTCATGAAGAGGTTCCGGTTGATGGGCAACTATATGGTGCCGGGATCGTATTTGCGCGATGACGGCCGGGTCGAGGTCGCCAAATTCGACTGGAGCGAGGCGGTGGCGGTTACAAATCAGACCGCCGCCCAACTGGTGACGGTTAGCTAAGGAAAAAGGAAGAAGGTAAAAGGAAAAAGGCGGGGACCGCTACTTGCTGCGTCTGGCCGTCTTGAGGCTTGCGACCAGGATCGCCGTCAATTCGCGCGACTCTAGGTGAAGAGCTTCCAGCAGCGGGCTAGGCAAGTAGCCGGTTTCAGCGGCAAGACTGGGCCAGAACTGAGATTCGTCGGCCTCTTCCATGGCGATCTGAAGCTTAGCTCTGAATTCGGCATGAGAGCGGGCCTTTTGGGCTGCTCGATAGTTTGCGGCGGCGCTCGTTGCGCTCTTTGCGAGTTGGAAGGCGATAGCTTTAGCGCCCGGCTTGCGCGGGAGTGAATCGGCCACCTTGAGACAACGCAATGCGAAGGCTCGGGTGCGTTGGACCAGATCGGACATGGCTGTGGATAACGGCTCAGCATCTTTCCTTCAACCTTTCTCTCCACCTTAAACTTTTACCTTTTCACTTTTACCTTTAAACTTATGGCCTGGATTATTCCGACGGAAAATGACTTGCTGACCTCTCTCTCGGAGACGGAGCTGGCGGCTTATCGGGCGGCGGCGCTGGCTTCGGGGCAGGCGGATCCGGTGGCGCCGACTTTGGCGCAGATTATCGACCTAGTGCGCGGGTATGTGGGGGCTTACCGACCTAATATATTAGGCGCGGCGGGGACGATTCCGCAGAAGTTGCTGGCCCCGGCGATCGACCTGGTGGCGGTGCGTCTACCCCAGCGGGTGGGTGTGCCGCCGAAGGAGGTGCGCAAGGCGGCGGCGGATGCGGCGGTGCGTCTCCTGGAGCAAGTGGCGTCCGGCGATTTTAATATAGAGGAGCCGGATGTGGCGTCGACCGAAACGACGAGCGCACCGAGGCCTTCGATTATGGCAAAGCGCCCGCGATTTGGTGGAAGGGAGGAGGAGGGGGTTTGAAAGGTAAAAGGGAAAAGTTGGAAGGAAAAAGGCCCGCGCCGAGTTTCCGACTTTTAACCTTTTAACTTTTCACTTTGACCTTGGTTACTATGAGCATTCTATATTCACTTCAGCAGGAAATAGCGGATCGGTTGGCCGCGGACCCGTTCTTTGCGGCGGTGCCGGTGCTGGCGGAGGTGCCGCGCGACATGGCGTTTGAACTGCAGGCGGGTGTCGCGGCGGCGGGGACGTGGGGCGTGGTGCTGGTGCCGCAGGCGCAGGTGTCAGCGCCGAACGCGCCAGGGCCGATCCTTGATCCGGTGGAGTTTGCGATTCGCTTTCGGGCGAATACGCCGGTTTCGG
>CAJCIA010000039.1 GCA_903970275.1 Betaproteobacteria bacterium | reverse complement strand
CTACAATCGACGTCTCGGCCAGCGACCTTTACCGCCGCAGCCAGGCGCCGACGATCTCGCGCAAGGTGGGATGGTACACGACATGGCCCATCGCCTTCTTGTGGTAAATGGCGACGCCATGATCGATGGCGAGGTCGTGATAGGTGAACATCGACGCGTTATCGCGGGCCAGGCGTTGGGCGAAGCGCCGCGTGGCGCGTACCTCGAGATCGTCGAGGAAGATGAGCGCTCCCGGCTTGGCGTGCTGCAGCACGGAGCAGAGTACGTGCTCGCGCGTGGCGGGATTGGCCGGGCCGTCCACCAGGATGAAGTCGGCCGCTTCCAGGCGCTGCAGCAGCTCGATGCGCCGGTCAAGGTCGAAGCTGTGGTAGGGGATGATGCCGAGATGGCAGCGTGTGAGCGGCACCGCGCGCGTCTTGTCCGCCGGGCGCTTGAGCATGATGCCAGGCAGGTGCTCCGTCTTGTCGAGCCACTCGGCCGTGTCCTCCACCGTCGTGACGGCGGCGAAGCATCTGCGCAGGACAACGGTGGAGGCACCCGAACCAAACTCGAACGCTGTGGCCACCGGGCCCAGCGCCGTGCCGATCGTCTCCAACACGTCGCACGAGGCCTCGGGCAGGACCCACGCGGGAATCATGTAGCCCTGGGCCAGCCGCTCGCGGTAGCGGACGAGCTCGCCTGCGATCAGTGTCTTTAGTTCCTCCTCGGTCATGCGCGTGGCGAGATTAAGCCAAACCGGCGCCTAGTCACTCCACTTCGGATAACCCTTGAGCGCCGCGTTCGCCAGCCGGAACCGGAAGTCGGGGCTCAAGTGATCCTCGCGCTTGCGGCCCAGGATCTTGGCGGCGAAGCCTTCGGCCAGGTGCCGCAGGCCGAGCATCTTTCGCAGGTACGCGCGGCTGGCCGGCCGGTGAATTTCGTAGATCATCAGCCGGCTGCGATAAAGATCGTAGACGCGCTTCTTGCCGCCGGTGCGGCCACCGATGCCGTCGTGACGCAGCGTGTAAATCTGGTCCACGCCCACGCGCCAGCCGGCTTGGCGCAAGCGCAGGCAGACGTCGTTGTCCGACTCGCACTGCCAGAAGCGGCGATCGAATCCGCCGATGTCGCGAAAGGCTTTCATCCGCACCAGCGCCGAGCTCGAATGCGCGATGGCCACGCCCTTGATGCGGCCGCTGAGCCACTCGCCCTTGGAGTGCTTCGCCTTCCACTTCGACCAGCGCCATTGCACCTGGTTGCCGAGGCCGTAGACCCAGGCCGGCGGCAGGCGTTCTTCGCTGGGGCTGGCGACTGTGCCCGACGCGCCGATCTGCTGGAAGCCACTCCACGCCAGTTTCGGCAGGGCCTTGAAGGCCGCGAAGGCATTCTTGAAATCGCCAGGCAGGAACGTGACGTCCGCATCGAGCAGGATAGCGTAGGGCGTCTTCACCGCGTTGAGCGCCTCGTCGGAGGCGGCGCAGAAGCCGTGCGGCGTGTCGTTGCGCATCAGCCGCACAGGCGAGCGCAGGCCAGTCAGCCGGGCGGGATCGGTCGAGCCATCATCCACCACGCAGATTTCTGCCACGGTCCCAACGTGCTGCTCGAAGGAGAGCGCCATCTCCATCCAGCGCTCCACGTTATTGTGAATCGTCGTGGCGAGGCTCAGGTCGGGGAAGTCCGTTTCGCTCATGCGGTGTTTGCCATTGGGAGGAGAGGCCACTACTGTACGCAGTCTCCCTGCCATCTTTTATTTAACTGTAGCAATAATACATTATATGCCAAAAGTCACGCTCCTCCCCGGCGGCCAATCGGCCGAAGTACCTGCCGGCACTCTGCTGCTGGATGCGGGTGAGGAAGCCGGCGTGGAGATGGAGGCGGGCTGCTTCAATTGCTCGTGCGGCACCTGTGCCATAGCCGTCGATTCCGGCATGGAGAACCTCGAACCGCCAACCGACGAGGAGCTCAATGTCCTGGATCAGTGGAACAAGGATCCCGACAAGTACCGGCTGACCTGCTGCGTGAAGATCCTGCAGGGTGAGGTGGTGCTGCGGATGGAGCATTAGGCGCGGGATGGCTGCGCGAAGTGTCCGCCGTGTCCGGTCTGGAACGCCGGCTGGCCAGAAACGCGTCACGAAATCGGCCGCGAAAGAGCCGCCTGTGGAGAAAGCGAAGGAAGCCGCTTTAAAAAAGCGGGCGGCGGCCAAAAAGACGGCCGCGAAGAAGCCCACGGCCGCGCGCGAAAAGGCGCCGCTCTTCGAGCCGCTGCAATTTCCCGCCGGCACACTGCTGGGCGCGCACACTTCCACGGCAGGCGGACTCGCGACGGCGATCGAGCGTGCGCTGACCTGTGGGTTCACCGCTGCCCAGCTCTTCGTCAAAAACAACAAGCAGTGGTTCGCGCCCGCGCTGGCGGAGGAGGAGGCGAAGGCCTTCCGCGCCGCGCGAAAGAAGTCGGGCGTGATGTTCTTCGCGCACAATTCCTATCTCATCAACCTCGGGAGCTTCGATCCACAGATGTTCGCCACCTCGGTCAAGGCCATGGTCGCGGAGCTTGAGCGCGCGGAGGCGCTGGAGCTGCCCTTCATGGTGCTGCATCCCGGCAGTCACGGGGGCCGTGGCGAGGAAGCCGGCTTGGCGCGCATTGTCGAGGGGCTCAACCTCGTGACGAAGGCCACCGCCGGCTACCGGTGCAAGCTGGCGCTGGAGATCACGGCGGGGCAGGGGAACGCGTTGGGTTACTGCCTCGAACACTTGACCTATCTGATTGAAAACATGGCCGATGACGCGCGGGGTGGAATCTGTCTCGATACCGCACACTTGTTCGCGGCCGGTTACAATATTCACGCCCGCGAAGGCTACGAAAAGGTGGTCGCTGACGTCGAAAAGCAGCTCGGAACACGACGTGTCCTGGGCCTGCATCTGAACGATTCGAAGGTGCCCTTCGCCTCGCGGGTTGATCGCCACCACCATCTGGGAGAGGGACATATCGGGCTCGAGACGTTTCGCTGGATCGTGGAAGACCCGCGTTGGGCGCGGACGCCCAAGGTGCTGGAGACGCCGAAGGGCGAGGACATGCGCGAGGATGTGGTCAACTTGGGTAAGCTGGCATCCTACCTGCAATAGCGTGGCTGTTGCGGCGGGTACAAGCCCGCTGTAACCTACGCGCATGACCAAACCCACCATCATCGCCTACCTGAAACCCTTTTGCGGCTGGAGCAACGGAGTTCGGGCGGTTCTGCGCAAATACGACCTGCCTTTCGAGGACCGCGACATTTGGAATGATCCGCGCCAGCGCCTCGAGATGATCCAGAAAAGCGGCCAGGAGCTTTCCCCCTGCGTCGAGGTCGGCGGCACCATGCTGCCCGACATCAGCGGCGAGGAACTCGAGCAATGGCTCATCCGGAACAATTTAATCGCGAAGGACGAAGCCCCCGTCGACGTCCCAATCAACGCCCCCTGCGCTGATCACGGCGAGGTGCAGTCCACGCCAATTGCGCTCAAGCGTTAGCCACCCTTTATGATGACGACCTCCCAGCAACTAGCCATTGTTTCACTTCTCCAGGACGGCGATGCCGACACGGTTGGGATGGTCAAGACACAGCTCCTCGCGGACGGTCACACGCGGGTGCAAGAATATCAGGAGCTGCTGCAGCTCGCGAAGGGCTCGGCCCGCGCGAACATCAAGGAAATCATCGATCAGATCGAGGGTTCACGCACCCTTGGCGACATCTCGCGCGGTCTGGCCGAGCTGCGGACGCTCAAGCAACTGGAAGACTTGTGCTGGGACTTCGCCCGCAGCGAGCAGCCCGATTTCCGCGGCGCGCCCTACGCCCGCGTGCTCGACCAGTGGGCCGAGGAAGTCGGCAAGCTGATCCGGCCCGGAGCGACGGCGCGGGAAAAGGTCAACTGCCTGGCTCATTATCTGAGTCGAGTGCAGGGCCTCACCGGCAACAGCACCGATTACTACCATCCGCGTAACGGCTACCTGCCTTGGGTGATCGAATTTCGTTCCGGCCTGCCCATCACGGTCTCTCTTGTCTACATGCTCGTTGGCATGCGGCTCGGGATTCCGGTGGAAGGCATCGGCGCGCCGGGTCACTTCCTGGCGCGGCTGGAGGACGTCATCTTCGATCCCTACTACAAAGGGCGCATCCTGACGGAGGGCGAATGGGAGATGATCGCGTCGGAAATTCCCGAGCGTCAGCGCCCGTTCCTTTCGAAGGCCTGCACGCCGCTGGAGACGATGCACCGCCTGCTGATCAACGTGCGCAACTGCTACGTGAAGCGGAACGACATCGAGCGCCGCAAGCGCATCGACAGCTACCTCGCCGTGCTGCAGCGGTAGGCCTTCCGCTGTAGCGGGGTCTATGACCGTTGGCCGGGGTAATCCCATTTTCACACGCTCGCTTACTCGATATCTTGCAAACAAGAAGATTTTAAGCGGTATAGGTCCTATAGGTTCTGTCCTATAGGGCCTCCAGTGCTAACAGTCTTTTGTGAAAGGAGTAAGATGAGCGGATGAAAGACTTAGTAAGAACCAGCATCAATCCTATGGCTTGCTGGGTTATTGTTGAATAAGGGCGAGTGGAATCCCGCTCTAGCTGCAGATTTCGGATCAAAGAATGCCGGTTCTTCATCACTCCAAGAATGGCAGACGCTAGGTTGGAAAGCTGCAGAAGCTCAGAAGAAATTTTGGGATAAGACATCGAAATAGGAAACGGAAAGATGAGGCCTATGCACTCCGGTATGTTTGCAATCAAAGAGTCAAGAGGCTGGTTGTTATTTAATGCCTTAGGTGTTGGCCTCTATCTCGCCATTGAACTTTGGATCAGGGCCCCTCGCATCCCCGAAGAGGCCTTCAATGGGATCGATGAACTCTGTTTTTGGCAGACTGATGAAATTCCGCTCCTTGCGTTTTATCTCGGCGCTAACGTGGCGTGGGTCGCGATGAGCTGCCAACATGCGCTTTTTCCTCGAACGCGCCTTCTGATTTTCCTGCCGGTGTGTTTAATATGGGGCGGAGTCATTGCTTTTGATCCAATTGCGGTCAAAGCACTGACCCTTGTCATACCCATGATGATCGAACGAGCGTGGAGTAATAAATAATGTCGGCGGTAGATTCACCGCAAATCTGACAGATCGCTGGAACTTCTTACTTCGCTTGTAACTTGTCCAAAAGCTAGAACGACCCGCTGACGCCGATCTCGCCGTAAGGCGCACCGTCGCCGATGTTCTCGTGGAACGTCGTGCTGTGGTGATTGAATCCAATCTCGTTCTTGTGCACGTCGAATTCGCGGTAGGCGATGTAGCCGGTCGAGACGTCGAGACTTAGGTTGGGCATGAACTTCCAGGTCGCGCCGACGCCGACGCGATCCTCGTTGAAGTCGACGATCTTGTCGTTGAGGCTGGGCTGGCCGGGGACGGTGGTGCTGGCGTGGTAGTTGCCGAACTGATCGTTGAGATGGTACGTGCCGGAGATGATGTCGGCGCCGACATAAAGCGTGAGGGCCTTGCTCAGCTCGTACTGGAGCTGCGGCTTCGGAGGGATGAGCGAGAGCACCCACTGGTCGGCGAACTGCCAGCGAACTCCTGGGATGATGATGGCCGGGATATCCGACTTCAGGTCGATCTGGCCGCCGAGGATGATCTGGAGGTTCTTGCTGTAAAGATAGGTGGCGCCGAACTGCACCGGCATGTCGAAATCGTCGCCGGTGATGGCCACGCCGTCGGTGTAGATGCCCGGGTGAAGCTCCGCGCGGAAGAGGATCTTGTCGGTCAGCGCGAGGTCCACGCCGATGATGGCGTTGAACGACTCGAGCACGTTCGGCAGCGGCATGGAATGGTCGAAGCCGAAGTCGTTGCGTTCGGCATCCACGCCGAAGCGCAGTAGGACGCCGTCCTTGACCTGAGGGGAGACGACGTAATCGAAATGCGAGTTGATGTTGCTCGCATCGCCCAGCCGCGCGTTGCCCTGCTTGGTCTGAACGCCGCCGCCGTAACTGCCCTCGAGATTGAACTCCTGAGAGATCGGGATGCTGGTCGGCCCCTGCTGCTCCGGCGTTAGGTTGGCGGCGTCCTGTTCAGTGCCGGCGCGCGCACCAAGGATGGCGAACGTGAGACTAAGCGCGCCAAGCGCGAGGTGCTGGAAAGGTCGCATCGCGGGTACTAAAGGGGCTTTTCCTCGTTTTGACAACCCTTTGCGTTCATTTCAACGGTAAAAATCCAGCAAATGCTTTAGCGGAATTCGGAACGAAACGCGTCCACGGCCTGCTTCACGTCCTGGAGCATGAGCATGCCGGAGGCGAGCCGCTCCGTGCCGTGCAGGTAAGCCACGTTGGCGGTCGAGACCATGTCGGAGCGCCAGACCAGCGTACCGTTCCTCCCGCCAATCGTCATGGGCCACAGCTGCTCGAGCTCTACGGAGGTGTAGATGCCGTTGCTGACGTAATACTCCACGTCGGCCCGCTGCACGGTGCCGGGCAAATTGACCAGGTAAACCGCCCCGGTGCCGAAGCAGGCTTCGCCTTGGATGTCGAAGCACTCATAATAGAGATGCGAGGGCTGGAGTCCGGCCCCGTTGTAGACCGGTGTATTCTTCAGCATGGGATGGAACTCGCCAAAGATCTTGGGATCGCTGCGCAGCAGCGCCTTGGCTTCGGAGAAGGGCAGGATGGTGGCGCTGTTGGAAACGTACTTGGCTTCGCCGAGCTGGTTCTTGAGAAAGGCCTCGACGCGGCCGTCGAGAATGTGGCTCCAGACGTCCACGATGAACTGCTTCGACTGGCCCTGGCCATGGCCCGCGCTGACGAGCCCGGCTTCCGCGGTGTTTAACTGCAGGCTGTCGCTGCCGGGCGTGTAGTTGTAGGTGGCTTCAACCATGTTGTTGACCGACTTGTTATCCGGAAGATTGTTGAGCGCGGAAAAGTCGGCAAGGGTCGGCTTCAGCGGCAGAGCAGCATGCAGCCAGACGTCGAGCTCGGAGTGGTTCGCGGGATTCCACGCCTCGAGCTTTTGCTCGACGATTTGCGGCGGCTGATCGATGAAGTAAAGCGATTGCGCGGTTACGCCGCGCTCGAAATCGATCAAACCCCCGCGTGCCTGCAGCACCTGCCCGTTGGCCAGCGGGGAGAGATCGGCGCCGGCGAACGCAGTGAACCCAAGGTTCGGGTCGGCATGGACGAGCGTGGCCAGCAGCCCGAAGGAAAGGGCCGCCCGGAGGAAAACGGATTTCATGATCCCGCAGATGATGGGAACCCGGCCTCTCGCGTGCAAGAAAGTCCTCGCTCTTTCGCGGAGGGTGCGTGCGGCGAAGGAACACAGCCCCGTGATTGAAAAAGCCCGTCCGGAAGTTACGCTTGCCGCGGTGAACGTGCTCCTGATCGACGATGACCTGGGCATCCGGGGCACGCTCGGCACGGCGCTGGAGACCATGGGCCATCAGGTCCGGCTCGCCGCCAATCGCGCCGCGGCCGAGAAGGAACTGCGCGCCGAAAGCTTCGAGGTCGCGTTCCTCGATATCCGCCTCGGTGCGGAGAATGGCCTCGATCTTCTGCCCGATCTCCTGCGGCTCTCGCCCCGGTTGGCTGTGATTGTCATCACCGCGTACTCCTCCATCGAGACTGCGGTGACGGCCATCCAGCGCGGTGCCTTTGATTACCTGCCCAAGCCATTCAAGCCCGCGCAAATCGAGCAGATGCTGGAGCGCGTGGCGAAGACGCGCCAGCTGGAGATCCGCATCACGGAACTGGAAGGCCAACTTTCCCGCCCCGGCGCGGCCGGCGACTTGGTCGAAAGCGCCGACCCGCAGATGCAGCGCCTGGCCGAGATGGCGAAACGAAGCGCCTCGAGCGACGCCACCGTCCTCATGCTGGGCGAGAGCGGCACCGGCAAGAGCGTTCTTGCTCGGCAAATTCATCGCTGGAGCGGGCGCGCTGCGGAGCCATTTGTCACAGTGAGTTGCCCCAGCCTCTCCCGCGACCTGCTCGAGAGCGAGCTGTTCGGGCACATGAAGGGCGCGTTTACCGGTGCGGTCGCCACGACCTGGGGCAAGGTGGCCGCTGCGGATCGTGGCACGCTCTTCCTCGACGAGATTGGCGAATTGCCGCTGGAGATTCAGCCGAAGCTGCTGCGTCTTTTGCAGGAGCGCGAGTACGAGCGCGTCGGCGAATCGAAAAGCCGCATGGCCAACGTGCGCGTGATCGCGGCGACGAATCGCAACCTGAAAGACGCGGTGGCGCGGGGCGCCTTTCGCGAGGATTTGCTCTACCGGCTCGACGTCATTTCGCTGTCGTTGCCGGCCCTGCGCGAGCGGCCGAGCGACATCCTGCCAATGGCCGAGGCGCAGCTGCAGCAGCTCGCGCGCGCGTCGGGCCGCGCCATCCGCGGATTTTCCGAGCCCGCGCAGCGCGCGCTGGAACGCTACGCGTGGCCGGGCAACATCCGCGAGCTTCGCAACGTGGTGGAACGCGCCACCATCCTGACACAGGGCGAGTGGATCGATCTCATCGATTTGCCGCCGTCGCTCGCCTCCGGATCGGCGGAGAATCCGCTGCTGGGCGGACCTTACTCCGTGGATGAGATCGAGGCCGAGCACATCCGGCAGGTGCTACGCCGGACGAAGACGCTGCAGCAGGCCGCGGAAATTCTTCAGCTCGACCCGACCACGTTGCTGCGCAAGCGCAAGAGCTTGGGTATTTAGGCTCATCTACATAGCCGCGACGACCCGTCGAGAATTCCAAGGTAGCCGTCGACCTCCGCGCGATGGACGATAAGAGAAAGCGCTTCCTTCGTGTTCCTCTGACAACAGAAGTCGACGGCCACCGTGAGCGAAACGTGATCACAAGGGCCGACTGCCGCGCGATCGGGGAAAATCCCCGGGCTCTCTAGCGAATCGGTTTGTTTCCCCGATCGATAACCCCATGGCGAAGGGATGGGCGCGTCTCAACTCCTTGCGCCATATGTCGTTAGGTACTACGGCGCAGCGCTGGCACAACGCCAGCTTAAGAAGATGCTGTTGTGATGACTCTCAACCGCCGCCTCCTGCTCGGCACCGCTCCCGTGCTGCTAATCCTTCTCGGGGTGGGCCTGTACGCCATTTACCTTTTCACGAAGCTGGGCGGCGCGATCGACGTCACGTTGCGCGAGAACTACCAGAGCGTGGTGGCCGCTCAGAAGATGAAGGAGGCAGCCGACAAGATGGACGTCGGCCTACTGCTGCGCCTGAACGGCGAGGAGGCGCAAGGGCAGGCGCTTTTTCACCAATACGCGGCGGTCTTCGAGAAGTATTCGGATGTCGAGGCGCACAACATCACGCTTCCCGGCGAGGGTGATCTTGAGGCGCGTGTCCAGCGGCTTCACGCGGACTATATGGGCGGTGTAACCAAGTTCGATGCATTGTCTCCCACCGACCCCGCACGGCGGGTGCTCTACTTCAGTCAATTGCTGCCCACCTCGCTCGAGGCGGAGAAGACGGCCGACCACATCCTGGAGATCAACCAGCAGAACATGGTCGCCGCAAACAACGCGGCGCGCGGGCAGAGCAGTGACGCCTCGCGCTACATGCTCATGACGTTGCTGGGCGGGTTCGTCGTGGCCGCGGCCGCCGCGTACGCGCTGGCCCGGTCCATCATCCGGCCCATCCAGCACCTGACCGACTCCGCGCGGCAACTGGGCGAGGGGAATCTTGACCAGCACGTGCCGGTGCAATCGCACGATGAGGTCGGCGTTCTGGCGGAAACGTTCAACAAGATGAGCGCGCGGCTTCGTGCCTATCGGCAGAGCACGACGGAGAAAATCCTGCAGGCGCAGCAAACGACCGAGAGCGCTTTGCGCGCGTTTCCCGATCCGATTCTGGTCTTCTCCGCGGATGGCAAAATCCAGCTGCAGAACAGCGCCGCCGATCGGTTCTTCCAGCAGCTGGGTGCCGGCTTCGAGTCGCTCGAATCGCTCTCGCGCCAGGTCGCGCAGAGCCTCGCCGGCGCCGCCGACTTCCAGCCCACCAGCTTCGACAAGGCGCTGCTCGTTAACCTCGAGGGCGCTGAGCGCTTCTTCCTTCCGCGGGTTCTCGCCATGCGCGCTGAAGCGGGCGCAACCAGCGGCGTCATCGTTGCGCTACAGGATGTCACTCGCTTCCGCGTGGCGGATGACATGAAGACCGACCTGATCGCGACGGTCAGCCACGAACTCAAGACACCGCTCACCAGCATGCAGATGGCGGTGTATCTGCTGCTCGAGGAAAAAGTCGGTCCGCTCAACCCGAAGCAGACGGAACTGATGCTGGCAGCGCGGAGCAACTCGGACCGGCTCTTCGAGATGATCGAAGACTTGCTCGATCTCGCGCGCTTTGAGGGAGGCGCCGCATTGATCGAGAAGCAGGTGGTGGCGAGCGAGCAGTTGGTGCAGGAGGAAGGCCGCCGCAGCGAGGAACTCGTTCGCTCACGCGGCCTTGAGTTAAAGCTGGAGGTCGAGTCGCATCTTCCGCGCGTGGAGGTCAGCCGCGCCCGCATCGACCAGGTTTTTGCCAATTTCATTTCCAACGCCGTACGGCACTCTCCGCCGCGGGGAACCATCACCATCGCGGCACGCCGCGAGGATGCGAAGACCGTCCGTTTCTCCATCTTTGACGAGGGCGCCGGAGTCCCGCGGGAATTCCATCGACGCATCTTTGACAAGTTTTTCCGCGTCTCCGAAACCAGCGGCGAGGGCGCCGGGCTGGGCCTGAGCATCGCGCGCGAAATCGTCCTGGCCCACGGCGGCAACATCGGCGTGGAAAGCCGCGAGGAAAAAGGCAGCGAGTTCTTCTTCACGCTGCCCGCGCTGCTTTAGACACCCCACCATTTATGAAAGAAAGAACCATCATTCAGTGCATCGTCGGCGTGCTCGCCGCGGGATTCGTTCTCGCGCTTGGCAATACCGACCTGATTTATGTCGGCTGCGCCCTGCTCTTCTTCGGCGTGTGCATCGCCTACGCCGCCTGGTGCGAGCGGCTCTAAGGAAATTATGGGAATACTCATCCTCGGTCTCATCTCACTCGCTCTGCTCATTTACCTCTTCGTCGCCATGATCTGGCCGGAGAAATTCTGAGCCCTTGGCCACACTTCCTTCGCTCAACTTTTTGACCTCCATGACCTCTTCTGCCTTCGGCTGGCTTCAACTCGCGCTTTACCTGGCTGCGCTTCTTCTCATCACCAAACCACTCGGTCTTTATCTCATCCAGGTGCTCGACGTGCGCGGCCGCACCTGGCTCGACCCCCTGTTGCGGCCGATCGAGCGGCTCACCTACCGGCTCGGCGGCATCGATCCGGAAAAGGAACAGCATTGGAAGCAGTACACCATCTCCCTGCTGCTCTTCAGCATGGTGACGATGCTGGTGACCTACGCCATCCTGCGCCTGCAGGCCGTGCTGCCGTTTCAGCATCTGTTCAATCCGCAGGGGTTTGCGGGCTTGAGTGATCATCTTTCCTTCGACACTGCGGCCAGCTTCACCACCAACACCGACTGGCAGAGCTACGGCGGGGAATCGACCATGTCGTACTTCTCGCAAATGGTCGCTCTCGCCAGCCAGAACTTCTTCTCGGCGGCGGTGGGCATCGCGATCGCCGCGGCACTCGTTCGCGGCATCGCCCGGCATTGTGCGGAGACAGTCGGGAATTTCTGGGTCGACCTGGTCCGGATCACCTACTACCTGCTGCTGCCCTTCTGCCTCGTCTTCGCGCTTTTCCTTATCTCGCAGGGCATGATCCAGAACTTCAAGGGTTATGACGCCGCCGCACTGACGGAAAAGCAAACCGTGCAGGTGCCGAAGACCGATGCCAGCGGCAACCCGGTCAAGGACGCTCAGGGCAATCCCGTGATGGTGTCGCAGGTTGTGGACACCCAAACCATCCCGCAGGGCCCCATGGCGTCGCAGATGGCGATCAAGATGCTGGGCACCAACGGCGGCGGCTACACAAACGCCAACGCCGCGCATCCCTTCGAGAATCCAACGCCGTTCTCGAACTTCATCCAGATGCTTTCGATCTTCGCCATCCCGAGCGCGCTCACCTACTGGCTGGGCCGGATGGTGAAGAGCCCCGGGCACGGCTGGTCCGTTTGGGCGGCGATGGCGCTGCTCTTTCTCGCGGGCTTCTTCGTCTGCTGGCACTACGAGACCGTGGGCAATCCGATCCTCACGCAGCTCGGGGTCGATCCCGCTGACGGAAACATGGAGGGCAAGGAAGTGCGTTTCGGCATCGCGAATTCGGCTCTCTTCGCGACGATCACGACGGATGCCTCGTGCGGCGCGGTGAACGCGATGCACGATTCGTTCACGCCGCTGGGCGGGCTCGTGCCGCTCTTCAATATCGAGCTGGGCGAGGTGGTCTTCGGCGGTGTCGGCGCCGGCCTTTACGGCATGCTCGTTTTCGTCATCGTCGCGGTCTTCATCGCCGGCCTGATGGTCGGCCGGACGCCGGAATATCTTGGCAAGAAGATCCAGTCGTTCGAGGTCAAGATGTCGATGCTCGTGCTGCTGGTTTTGGCGATGGACATCCTTGGCTTCACCGCCTGGGCCTGCGTAAGCGCGTGGGGCAAGGCAGGGCTGAACAATCAGGGGCCGCACGGTTTTAGCGAGATGCTGTACGCCTACAGCTCTGTCACCGGCAACAATGGCAGCGCCTTTGCCGGCCTGACCGCCAACACCTACTGGTACAACACCACGCTCGCGTTCGGCATGCTGATCGGTCGGTTTCTCATGATTGTGCCGATCATGGCCATTGCCGGATCGCTCGCGGCGAAGAAGCTCGTGCCAGCCGGACCGGGCTCGTTTCCCGTCTCCGGCGCGACGTTCACCTTCCTGTTGATCGGCACGGTCCTGCTCGTGGGCGCGCTGAACTTCCTGCCCGCGCTCGCGCTCGGCCCCGTGGTGGAGCACTTCCTCATGTGGTCCGGGAAAACTTTCTAACTCAAATCTCTTTTCTTCTTTCTTCTTCTTTCCATGAGCACTAAAGCCCGTTCCCTGTTTGATCCTTCCATCCTCGTTCCCGCCCTTGGCGATTCGATCCGAAAACTGAATCCCGCCGTGATGATGAAAAACCCCGTCATGTTCGTCACCATGGTTGGGGCGATCATCACCACGGTGGAGATATTCGTTTCTCCTGAGCCCAAGGCGTTCACCGTCCAGATCTCCATTTGGCTCTGGTTCACCGTTCTCTTCGCAAACTTCGCGGAGGCCATGGCGGAAGGTCGGGGCAAGGCCCAGGCTACCGCCCTGCGCGTTTCGCGCACCAACGCCGTGGCCACGCGTCTCGACGCCGCGGGCACCCCCTACGTGGTGGACGCCCATGCGCTGCGCAAAGGCGACATCATCCAAGTCAGCTCCGGCGAGCTTATTGCCGGTGACGGTGAGGTGATCGAGGGCGCAGCTACGGTCGACGAATCGGCCATCACGGGCGAATCCGCGCCCGTCATCCGCGAAGCGGGCGGCGACCGCAGCTCCGTGACGGGGGGCACGCGCGTGCTTTCCGATTCGATCAAGATCCGCATCTCCGCCGATCCTGGCGAGAGCTTCCTCGATCGCATGATCGGCCTGGTCGAAGGCGCCAGCCGCCAGAAGACGCCAAACGAGATCGCGCTCACCATTCTACTCGCGGCGCTCACCGTCATCTTCCTCATCGTCTGCGTGACGCTGATGCCGTTCGGCATCTACTCGCAGGTCGCGTTCTCCGTCACTGTGCTCGTCGCGCTGCTCGTCTGCCTGATCCCGACCACCATCGGCGGGTTGCTCAGCGCCATCGGCATCGCGGGCATTGATCGCCTTGTGCAGAAGAACGTCCTGGCCATGAGCGGCCGCGCCGTGGAGGCCGCGGGCGATGTCGACGTGCTGCTGCTCGACAAGACCGGGACGATCACGCTGGGCAATCGCCAGGCGGTGGAGTTCTTCCCCGCGCCTGGCATCGAGATGATGGACATGCTCGACGCGGCCCAGCTTTCCTCGCTGGCGGATGAAACGCCGGAGGGCCGCAGCATTGTCGTGCTGGCCAAGCAGCAGGGCTTTCGCGGTCGTTCGCTCCAGGAGCTGCCCAACGCCCTCTTCGTCCCGTTTACCGCGCAGACGCGCATGAGCGGCGTCGATCTCGGGCCGGTCGAGTATCGCAAGGGGGCGGCGGAGTCGGTGCAAAAATACGTGGGCGGAAAATTCCCCGGCGAGATGGATCGGAAGATCGATGAAATCTCCAAGCTCGGCGGCACGCCGCTGGTCGTGGCGGCCCGCGATACCTCCAAGCCCGCGAGCACCGCGACCGTCTACGGCGTCATCTACCTCAAGGACATCGTCAAGGGCGGCCTGGCCGATCGTTTCGCCCGCTTCCGCGCCATGGGCATTCGCACCGTGATGATCACGGGCGACAACCCGCTCACCGCGCGGGCGATTGCCGCGGAGGCAGGCGTTGATGACTTCCTCGCCCAGGCCACGCCGGAGGACAAGCTTGCGCTCATCCGCAAGGAGCAGCAGGGCGGCCGCCTCGTGGCCATGACCGGCGACGGCACCAACGACGCACCCGCGCTCGCGCAGGCGGATGTGGGCGTCGCCATGAACACCGGCACGCAGGCCGCGAAGGAAGCCGGCAACATGGTCGATCTCGACTCTAATCCCACGAAGCTCATCGAGATTGTGGAAATCGGCAAGCAGCTGCTCATGACCCGCGGCGCGCTCACCACCTTCAGCATCGCCAACGACGTGGCCAAATACTTTGCCATCATCCCGGCGATGCTCATGGTCACGTTCCCCGCCGTGGCGCCGCTCAACGTGATGCACCTGGCCAGCCCGAACAGCGCCATCCTCAGCGCGGTGATCTTCAACGCGCTGATCATCATCCTTCTCATTCCGCTCGCGCTCCGCGGCGTGCAATTTCGGCCCATGCCAGCCATGGCGCTGTTGCAGCGCAACCTCCTCATCTACGGCGTCGGCGGCATCATCGCGCCCTTCGTCGGCATCAAGGCCATCGATCTCATCGTCACGTCCCTCCACATCATCTAACTCCCATGAGCATTATCAAAGAAGTGCGCATCAGCGCTGTCGTCACCCTCATCCTGCTGGTCATCTGCTGCGGGTTGTATCCGCTTGTCGTGCTGGGCGCGGGCCAGTTGTTCTTCCCTCATCAGGCCAACGGCAGCCTCGTTCTGGGTGCCGACGGCAAGCCGATTGCATCCACGCTGCTCGGCCAGGCTTTCACCGCGGACAAATATTTTGCACCGCGTCCCTCGGCAGCCGGCACAGGATATGACTCGACCAGCTCCGGCGGCAGCAACTACGGCGCGACCTCGCAGGCGCTGCACGATGCCGTGAAGCAGCGTGTAGCCGATTACCGGAAGGCCAATCATCTTTCCGACACGCAACTCGTCCCCGCTGACGCGGTGATGGCGTCGGGCAGCGGCCTTGATCCGCATATCAGCATCAAGAACGCGCTCTTGCAGGTGCCGCGGGTGGCGGCGGCGCGCAGCATGAATGAGGCGGACCTGAAGAAGATCGTGGCGCGCTGCACCGATGGCCGCGACTTCGGCATCCTCGGCGATCCCGGCGTCAATATCGTAAAACTGAACCTAACGCTCGACGGCACGTACAAATAGACCGGGCTCGTCGCCGCCTTCGAAATGACCTATGTAGACCTCATGGAGAAGGAGCCGCCGGCCGGAGCGCGCCAGTCGCCCGAGGACTTTCTTCACCTCATCCAGCGCCAGGCGCGCGGGAAGCTGAAGGTCTATCTCGGTTCCTCGGCCGGCGTCGGCAAGACCTACTCCATGCTCGCCGAAGGCAACCGGCTGCGGCGACGCGGCATCGATGTCGTCATCGGCTATGTCGAGCCGCACGAACGGCCGGACACCACGGCGCAAATCGATCAACTCGAAATTGTGCCGCCGCGGGTGGCGCTTTATCATGGCATCGAGATTCGCGAGATGGACCTGGAGGCGGTGCTGGCGCGTAAACCGACGGTCGCGCTGGTCGACGAGTTCGCGCACACCAACTCGCCCGGCAGCAAGAACCAGAAGCGTTATGAGGATGTCGCCGCACTGCTCGAAGCCGGCATCAGCGTCATCACCACGCTGAACGTGCAGCACCTGGAATCGCTCTACAACGTGATCGAGGTCGCGACGGGGATCAAGGTGAAGGAGCGGATTCCCGACTCGGTCGTGGCGCAGGCCGACCAGATCATCAACATCGATTTGCCGGCGGAGGATTTGATCGAGCGGCTCAAGGCCGGAAAAATCTATTCGCTCGACCGCGTGGAGCGCGCGATGGGGAACTTTTTCACGGAATCGAACCTGACCCGGCTGCGGGAAATCACCTTCAGCGAGGTGGCCAATTTTCTCGATCGGCGCCAGCGCCTGCTCAAGCCCGACAGCAATAAGCCCAGCTCGATGTCCAAGGTGATGGTCGCCATCAGTAGCCAGGGCCCGCACCCCGAAACCCTGCTGCGCAAGACCGCGCGGCTGGCCAGCCAACTCAATGCGGACTGGTACGTCGTCTATGTGCGGACCGATCGCGAGGCGCCCGACAAGATCCTGGCGGAAACGCACCGGCGCCTCACCGACACGCTAGAGATCGCGCAGAAGATGGGCGGCACCGTGCTCATTCTCAAGAGCAACGACATTGCCACCGCGCTCAGTTCCTTCGCCCGCGACTACGGCGTCACGCAGGTGGTGATGGGAAAATCGAAACCGCGGAAGGGCTGGCGGCGCTTCTCCCCCTCGCTGGTCGATCGGCTCGGCGTCCACCTAAGCGGCGTCGATATCATCCTTTCGTGAGGCGAGGAATCAGGGGCGCGGCGGAACGGGCAGGTTCGCGACGACCACGGCGGTGCCATAACAGAGCACCTCGGTGATGCCGGGCATGAGCTCCGTGGCGTCGTAGCGCACGGCGATGATGCCGTTGGCGCCGAGCGACGCCGCGTGTTCCGCCATCTGGTCATAGGCTTCGCTGCGGGTCTGCTCGCACAGGTCGGTCAGGATGGTGATGTTCCCGCCGAAGATGGACTGGATCGACGCGCCGAAATTCCCCACCGCGGAACGGGAACGCACCACGATCCCGCGCACCAGCCCCAGCGTGCCGGTGATCTGGTAACCGGGCAGCTCCAGCGCGGTGGTGATGAAACGATGATCCATAACCAGCCGCGCGATCTTGATTAGCCGCGCCGGCGGCGCTTGAGATTGAGCTGCGCAAGGGAGCGTGCGAGAGAGGCCTGTGTGGCCTCCAGTTCGTCGCCCTGCAGGGTGCTCGTGCGCAGCAGTTCCTCGGCGCGCTTGACCGCGGCCTCGGCCACCTGCTCGTCGATTTCCTTCTCGTTCACCGCGCCGTCGGTGATGATGCCGATCCTGGTCGCGGTGATTTCCGCGAAGCCTTCGCCGATGGCCATCACGGTCGTGTGTCCATCCTTCTGGATGTGAAGCTCGCCCGCCACCAGCTCGGTGATGAGCGTCTCGTGCTGCGGATAGACGCCCATGTCGCCCTCCGAGCCCGGAAGCTGGACGAAGTTGACGTCGTCCTCGTAGACCTTCGCCTCGGGCGTAAGAATCTGGAGCTTGAGCGTGGCCATGGCCGGGAAGAACTAGGAAGCGTGGACGCTTTCGATGTTGCCCTTCATGTAGAAATCGCCCTCGCCCACGTCGTCGTGCTTGCCGTCGAGGATTTCCTTGAAGCCCTTGATCGTGTCCTTGAGCGAGACTTGCACACCGGGCGTGCCGGTGAAGACCTCCGCCACGCTGAACGGCTGGCTGAGGAATCGCTGGATCTTGCGCGCGCGTGCGACCAGCAGTTTGTCGTCCGCCGAAAGCTCGTCCATGCCGAGGATCGAGATGATGTCCTGCAGATCCTTGTAGCGCTGCAGGATTTTCTGTACGCCACGCGCGACCCCATAGTGCTCCTCGCCCACGATCTCCGGCGCGAGTGCCTTGGAGGTGGAGGCGAGGGGATCGACCGCCGGGTAGATGCCCAGCTCCGCGATCGAGCGCTCGAGCACAATGGTCGAATCAAGGTGCGCGAAGGTGTTGGCAGGCGCCGGATCGGTCAAGTCGTCCGCGGGCACGTAGACGGCCTGGAACGAGGTAATCGAGCCGTTTTTCGTGGAAGTGATGCGCTCCTGCAGCTGGCCCATCTCGGCGGAGAGGGTCGGCTGGTAACCCACGGCGCTCGGCGTGCGGCCAAGCAGCGCGGAGACCTCCGAGCCAGCCTGCGAGAAGCGGAAAATGTTGTCGATAAAGAGCAGCACGTCCTGGTTCTTTTCGTCGCGGAAATACTCGGCCATGGCGAGTGCGCTCAAAGCCACGCGCATGCGCGCGCCGGGCGGCTCGTTCATCTGCCCGTAGACGAGCGCGACCTTCGATTCGCCCAGGTTGTCCTGCTTGATGACGCCCGAGTCGGACATCTCATGATAAAGATCGTTGCCCTCGCGCGTGCGCTCGCCGACACCGGCGAAGACCGAGTAGCCGCCGTGCACCTTGGCGATGTTGTTGATCAGCTCCATGATGACGACGGTCTTGCCGACGCCTGCGCCGCCGAACGCACCCACCTTGCCACCCTTGGTGAACGGGCAGATGAGGTCGATGACCTTGATGCCGGTTTCCAGCACCTGCGACTTCGTGTCCTGGTCGATGAGCGTGGGAGCGGGACGATGAATCGGGTAACGCTTCGTGGCGTTGACCGGGCCTCGTTCGTCGGTCGGCTCGCCCAGCACATTGAAGATGCGGCCCAGCACGCACTCGCCCACCGGGACGGAAATCGGGGCGCCGGTGTCCTTTACCTCGTTGCCGCGCTTCAGGCCCTCGGCCAGCGACATGGCGACCGCGCGCACCCAACCCTCGCCCAGATGCTGCTGCACCTCGAGCGTGAGGCGGGCGGGCTTGCCGCCGAGTTCATAATCGACCGTCAGCGCGTTGTAGAGTTCGGGAAGGTGACCATCGGAAAACTCGACGTCCACCACCGGACCGATGACCTGGACGATTTTACCGACGTTGGCGATTTGAGGGGCTGTTGCGACCATAAGAGTAGGGATTCTGTGAGAAGGAAAAGGTTAGTCGTGAATTGGGCCAGAGGGAGTATCGGCGCTGGGTTGAATGGAAGAGTCGGTCGCTGCGCTGGAGGCCGCCGGCGCGGATGAACCGACGATGTGCGGAACAGACGACGGAGCAGGTGCGGCCACAGTGGACTCCTGCGGCGAGGCGGGCGCAACTTCCGGCGCGCCGGGTGGCAGGCGGCGGATGTCGGCGACCTTGAGCACATGGCCCGCCGGACCCGGCTGGATGAGCAGGCGGAGATAGTAAGCGCCAGAAGCTCCGCGGGGCCGCGCGCTGAAAATAAAGGGCGGCTGCGGCGGTTGCCCGGGCGTTCCCGGCACGCGGGCGACGCCCGTTTCCTTGACCACGAAATGCGCGTGGATGTACTGCACGAGGCCAGGCTGCGATTCGAGGATCGGCTTGGCGTCGCGCTCGTAGCTCGGGTTGGCATCCGCGCGCGCGAGGGTCGGCACGGCGAGAAGCACCGAGGCGACGAGGAGAAAGGGGAACTTCATGGCACGAGCGCGAGAGGCTAGTTCATCATCGCCGCGGCGGACGAGATCTCGAGAATCTCGTTGGTGATGCCGGCCTGCCGCGCCTTGTTATATTCGAGCGTCAGGTCCTTGACCAACTGCTTGGCGTTGTCCGTGGCCGCCTTCATCGCGACCATGCGGGCGCTGTGTTCCGAGGCGCGCGACTCGAGGATCTTGTTGTAGACCAGCAGGTGAACGTAATAGGGCAGGAGCTTGCCGAGCAGTTCCGGCGCGTCCGGCTCAAAGTTGTAGGTCAAGGTCGAGCCGGGCGGCCTGCCCTCGGCGACGGGTTGGCCGCGGCGCGCGGCATGATGCGCCTCGCCCATCATCTTGGCGGAGGCCAGCACCTCTGCGCCGATGGGCACGAGCGGCAGGCGGGTCGGTACTTGGGAAAGCGTGTTGACGAACCGATTGTAGTAAATCTCCACCGCGTCGAACGTGCCTTTTGCAAACTCGGAGAGCAGGTAGCGGCTGATCGCCTTGCTTTCCGCGAACGTGGGCGAATCCTTTAGCTGGAAATCGGCCAGCAGGTTCTTCTTCAGCCGCGCGAGCGTCTGGCGGCCCTTGCGGCCCACGCTGATGTAGGCTTTGTCGGGCGAGTCGTTGCGCAGCACGTCGCGCAGAAGATTGGTGTTGAGCGGCCCGCAGAGGCCCTTCTCCGACGTCAGAACGACCACGGCGGTTTTGCCGCTTGTGCCCCGGCGCTTTTGCAGCAGGGGATGGCTGACCTCATTCGGCCCAATGTTCTCGTACAAATGAGCCGCCATCTCGTCGAGACGGTCGGCGTAGGGGCGCAGTGCCAGCGCGATCTGCTGGGCGCGCCGCATCTTGGTCGCCGCGACCATCTGCATGGCCTTGGTGATCTGCGAGGTGTTCTTGACCGACTTGATGCGTCGGCGGATGTCACGAAGATTGGGCATGGGAACGAAGTAAAAAGTAAAAAGTCAAAAGGGGAAACGATACAAACTTACCTCTAAGAAGCTGCTTACTTGGTACCTGTAACTTTCTACTTTTTACTTGGTCGGAGCGTAAGTCTCGGCGAAGCCTCCGATGGCCGACTTGAGTTGGGCGGCGAGGGCGTCGTCGATCGCACCCTTGTTGCGGATCATGCCCAGCAAAGCGTCCTGACGCGTGGTGAGGAAGTCGACCAACTTGTTCTGGAAATCCTTTACCTTCTCCACCGGCACGTTGTCGAAGAAGTTGTTCTGCACGGCCCACAGAGTCGCTACCTGCACCTCGACCGGGATCGGGTGGTAGTTCTTCTGGTTGAAGATTTCCACCACGCGCGCACCGCGGCCGAGCTTGGCCTGGGTCTTCGGATCGAGGTCCGAGCCGAACTGGGCGAAGGCCGCCAGTTCGCGGTACTGGGCCAGGTCGCCCTTGATCTTGCCAGCCACCTGCTTCATTGCCTTGATCTGCGCGGCGCTACCGACGCGCGAGACGGAAAGACCAACTGAAATGGCCGGGCGAATGCCCTGATAAAACAAGTCGGTTTCCAGGTAGATCTGGCCGTCGGTGATGGAAATGACGTTGGTCGGGATGTAGGCCGAGACGTCGCCCGCCTGCGTCTCGATGATCGGCAGTGCGGTAAGCGAGCCGTTGCCGTACTTCTCGCCCAGGCGCGCGGCGCGCTCGAGCAGCCGGCTGTGCAGGTAGAACACGTCGCCGGGGTACGCCTCGCGGCCGGAAGGGCGCTTGAGTACGAGCGAAATCTGGCGGTAGGCCACGGCGTGCTTGGAAAGATCGTCGTAGATGATGAGCGCATCCATGCCGTTATCCATGAACCATTCGCCCATGGCGCAGCCGGCAAACGGCGCGAGGTACTGGCTGGTGGCGGAATCGGACGCCGTGGCGGAGACGACGATGGTATAGGGCATCGCGCCGGTATGGTTGAGCGTGTCAACCACGCGCGCCACGTTGGCGTTCTTCTGCCCGACGGCGACGTAGATACAATAAAGCGGGCGGAAACCTTCCTTGCCCTCGTTGTCCCGGTTGATGCGCGCCTGGTTGATGATCGCGTCGATCGCGATCGTCGTCTTGCCCGTGGCGCGGTCGCCGATAATCAGCTCGCGCTGACCGCGGCCGATGGGAATCATCGCGTCGATGGCGGTGATGCCGGTGGAGATCGGCTGGCTGACCGATTTACGCGCCACGATGCCGGGGGCGAGTTTCTCCACCGGATAATTGGTCTCCGCCTTGATCTCGCCCTTGCCGTCAATCGGCCGGCCGAGTGCGTCGACCACGCGGCCGAGCAGCGCCTTGCCCACAGGCACCTGCAGCAGCTTGCCGGTGGTGCGGACCTCGTCGCCTTCCTTAAGGTGGGAGAAGTCACCGATGATGATCGCGCCCACCTCGGTTTCCTCGAGGTTGAGGGCGATGCCGATGGTGCCGTGGCCGAAGTCGAGCATCTCGTTCAGCGCGGCGTCCGAGAGGCCTTCGATCTTGGCGACGCCGTCGGAGATTTCACGCACGGTGCCAACATTGCTCTGCGCGACGTCGGTCTTTAGCGAAACGATTTGGGCTTTGATTTCTTCGAGGAGGGTGCTCATGAGGAGGGGAGGAGGTAAGTTAAAAGTTAAAAGGCAGAAGTTGGAAAGCGGATACAGGATGTAGAGAAGAAATCGGTCTTTCTACCTTTTTACTTTCCACTTTCCCTTTACGAAAGGGCCTGCTTCAGCCGGGACAGGCGTCCGCTGACCGAGCCGTCCCAAATATTGTTGCCGCGCCGGATGCGCAGGCCGCCCAGCAAGGCGGGGTTTTCCTCGTACACCGCGCGCGAGGCCTTGCCATAGCGCTGCTCAAGATCAGCAAAGACGCTGGCGCCCTGGTCGGGCAGGGGCGCCGCGCTTTCCACGCGCACGGCGTTTTCCTCGAGGGCCAAGGCAACGAGCCGCTGGAAATGGGTGAGGATCGCCAGGTAATTGCGCGGCTTCTGATCCACGATGAGCTGCACGATCTCCCGTACCGACGTCTCGTTCAGCGAGCCATCGGCGTCGCGGCAGGCCAGGAAATATTTCTTGGCCAGCTGGCGGGAGTTACGGTCGATCTTCATGACGGTTAGTTCCGGCCGGCCTCGATCTGGCGGACGGTTTCCGTGTTCAGCCGGGCAAGATCGTCGTTGGTCAGGACCTTGCCGGTAACCTTCTGCGTCGTCTGGATGACCAGCTCGCCGAGGTGAGCCTTGAGCTCGTCCATCAGCCGGTTGCGATCGATTACGGCGCTCTCGTGCGCGCTCTTGATGATGTCCTCCGCCTGGCGGGTGGCTTCCTTCGCGCGCTGCTCGGTCAGGATCGTGGCGCTCTTTTCCGTCTCGGCGATGAGCTGGTTGGCCTTTTCGTTTGCCGCCTGAATAATGGCGAGCCGGGTTGCCTCGGCATCGGCCAGCTGCGACTTGATCTTGTCGGCGTTGGCGAGCGACTCCTCAATCTTCTGGCGGCGCTCGTCGAGGATCACCTGCACCTTTTTCCAGGCGAACTGGTACATCACCAAAAACAGCACGGTCACCGCGATGCATTGGGCGACGAACTGCTGATGGGTGAAACCGGTGGTTTCACCGACATTCTTGAAATTGTTCGCGATGTCGGACAGGTCCGCGAACGGGAGGTGAGTGAGGATCATGGTCGGGGAAGACGGCGCTCCGGGTTCAACCCGGAGCGGAGTGGCGCCTGCTTATTTGGCCAGAACGAAGGCGGTGAGGATGAAGGTACCTTCCGAGATGGCGATGATCGTGAGCGAGATGGCAAGGATGATGCCGACCGCGCCGGGGTTGCGCCCGACGGCCTGCGATGCGCCCGCGCCCACCGCGCCGATGCCGATGGCGGCGCCGCCCGCGGCCAGACCGATTTCGATCGCCGACATGTTGCCCGAAAGATTCACTGCCTGTGCCAAGAGTTCCATATGATGTCTGTTTGAGTTGAGGTTGATTTTCGGCCGAGTGTGCCGGCCAAAAGGGTTAGTGATCGGCCGCCGCGTGGTTGGAGTCGTTGGTGATGAGCCCGGTGAACGCAGCGGTGAGGACGAAGAAAACGAAGGCCTGCACGACGGCGACGAGCAGTTCGTAGAAATAAAAGGGGACCAGCGTGATGAAGGCGAAATTCGGCGCCATTTTATAGATGGAGTCGAGCAGGTACTCGCCGCCGAAGATGTTGCCGTAAAGCCGGAAGGTGAACGCAATTGGGCGGACGAACAGAATGGTCAGAACCTCGATCCAGCCCACCACAAAAAAGATGGTGATGAAAACCCAATCCGCGGCGAGGTTCTTGAAGCGCACCTTGGGGCCAAAGATGTGGAAGAGCGAACCGCGGACGCCCGCCGCCCGGACGCACCAGTAAAAGAACATCACGAAGAAGATCGCGGAATAAGCGGCCGTCAGGTTGTCGTTGGCATTCATGCCGCGGAAGAACGGCTTGTCGACTTCGAAGTGGCCGGCGACCTCGTGACCCCAGCCGATCGTGCCCACGCCGGGCACCAGGGCGAGCAGGTTGCCCAGAACGATGAAGACCAGCAGCCCGGCGAAGTACCAGAAGCCGCGCCGCGCCGTGGCCCGGCCGAGCAACATCTCGAGAAAGTTGTTCATCGACTCGACGATCCACTCGACGAAATTCTGCATGCCGCTCGGCACCAGCTTCGGCGAGCGCATGGAAATCTGGATGACCGCGATGATGATGCAGGTGACAATGATCTCCGAGATCATCGAGTTGGTGATGGGAAAGCCATCCACCGAGAAGAGGGGAACCGGGTACTTGGTGAGGCCTTCCGTTTTGGACGCAACGTCGGTTGCTTGCGCGAAGAAGGGTAAGACGAAAAGACGCATGGGACTGAAAAAGAGGAGGCGTATTATTGGAAAACCGCTCAATTACGCAAGCGTAAGATCGTGAAATGTTTCACAGGTCACGGTAGCGGAGCTAATGAAACGTCTGAGTGGCGATTAAAGCAACCAAAAGGCTGGTGTCGAGGCCAGAGTGTTGCGTGATTAGATGCGAGTTGCGTAAACCGGCAGGTCGCAATAAGCAATCCTTTGCAGGGCATCAACTCCTTCAAAAAACCTATGGTAATTCGTATCTTGCCAGCTACGAACGACTTAAACTTGTGAACGCGTTCATTGGCACACAGGGTGCGGAAATGGGAAAATCATGAAACCCATTGTTCGAACTTCAGCCTTCCTCGCTCTCGCCGCCATGATCACGTTCTCCGGAACCGTTTTGGCTGACGAGACTTCCTCAACCCCCGACAAGGTGGCCCCCGCAGGCTCGCCCGGCTCCCAAGATACTAAGAATCAGGAGAACACCCCGGCCGGACCGACCGCGCAGGGTAATACTGGCACCACCGGCACGCCGGAACAGACCAAAACGGGCGATACCGCCACGACGGACAAGCCGCTTTCCAATGGCTCGCCGAATCAGGCCACCAAGAAGCCGAAGCACAAGAAGCACCACACCGTGGAGCAGTCTGCTTCCCAGACCAACGTTGCTCCTTCGGGCGGCATGGACAATAAATAGTCCAAGGCACTAGATCTAGAAAGGGCCCTTCCGCCTCGGCGGAAGGGCCCTTTTCGTATCGGCGAAGCTCGCCTACCAGAGATCGTTCGGGCCGGCTGGCACCGGAATGGTTGAGCGCGTGGCCGCGGCGGGTTCCCCCACATCGACAAAGTTGAGCGGCATGGCGGCTGGTGCATAGCGGGGCAGCAACTCATCCTTCTCGTCGACGAACTGGCGGCGCCACGTCACGTACTTTTCCACCAGCGACACGTAGTCCTCCCGCGTGGCGATGCGAACGATGCCCTTGTTGAAGAAGGATGCAGGCCCGAATCGCTTGGCGTACCAGGGACCCACCTTGCGGAACATGACGCAACCCAGCGCCTCGCCGAAGACTTCCAGCATGAGATCGAGGTGCCGGTTCATCACGCGGAGCCGTTCCGCAAATGAGGGCTCTGGCGGCAGAATTCCCGTCTCGAGGTACTCGCGGGTGTGCCGAAAAATCCACGGATTATAAAACGCGCCGCGCCCGATGGAGACGCCCGCGCAGCCGGTCGCCTCGAGCATGACCTTCGCCGCGTGCGGTGACGTGATGTCGCCATTGCCGAAGACGGGAATAGTGCGCACGGCTTCCACCACGCGGCGAATGCCGGCGAGGTTGACCGTGCCCTCGAAACCCTGCTGGCGCGTACGCCCGTGGACCATGATGGCGGCCACGCCGGTCTGCTCCAGCGCCAGCGCCAGCTCGGGGGCGGTCTGGTTGGCCTCGTCCCAGCCCAGGCGCATCTTGCAGGTGATGGGAATCTGGACGGCCTCGACCATCCCGCGCACCAGCGCCGCCGTGCGGTCCAATTCGGTCATCATGGCGGAGCCGCCGCCCACACCCACGACCTTCTTCACCGGGCAGCCCATGTTCACGTCAACCGAGGCCACGCCCAGATCCTCCAGCATGCGCGCCGCGCCGATCATCTCGGTGGGTACGGAGCCAAAGATCTGCACAGCCAGCGGCGTATCCTCCGCGGAGGTTTCGATCAGCTTCAGCGCCTTGCGGTTCTTTTCCAGCAGCGAGCGCGCGTTGACTAGGTCGGTGGTGCAGAGACCGACGCCGCCGAGTTCACGGATGACGCGGCGAAAGGGCAGGTTGGTGTAGCCGGCCAGCGGCGACAGCAGCAGCGGCGGCTCGACTACCAGTTTTCCGAGCGAGACAGGGTTCACAATTCAGGGTTCAGTGTAATCGAATGGGTGCGCGCGACCGAATCTTTTGTAACCGGCCGGAGCGCGTTCGCATCATTCTTCGTGAAGGTGGTTGTGGACCGCACTGACATGACCGCCGACGAGGTGGCGGCCTGCGTGGCACGCGCCCGGTCCGGCGATGAGAAGGCGGTGCTCGACCTTTTCCACTACATGTATCCGCACGTCGCCAAGGTTGTTCACTCGAATCTTCCCAGCCGGGAGTCGGCGGAGGATTTGATCCAGCAGGCGTGCATCAAGATTGTGACGAACTTGCAGAAATATTCCGCGCGCGCACCGTTCCTGCACTGGGTCTCGCGCGTGACGGTGAACACCTGCCTCAACCAGATGCGGCGCGAGAAGGCGCGGCCCGAGGTGCGGCTGGCCGACCTCACCGAGACGGAGGCGGGGGTGATCGAAGCGCTCGCCGCCTCGCCCACCGACGTGCTAGCGTCCGATCAATTCGGGGCGGCGGAACTGGTCGAGAAGCTGCTGGCCGCTCTGCGGCCGCCGGACCGGCTGCTCATGCGCCTGATGTACCTGGAGGGACGAAACGTGGAGGAAATTTCGAAGCTGACCGGCTGGACCCGGGCGCTGGTGAAGGTGCGCGCGTTTCGCGCCCGCAACCTGCTGCGCAAGCGCTACCACATCCTCATGAAGGAGACGCCATGACTTCGCCCCGCAAACAATTTGACGCCCTGCTGCAGGCAGCCGCTTCGGCGCGTCGTGGCAAGACCATCGCGCCGCCGCCTTATGGGCTTGAGACCCGCGTGCTGGCCGCGTGGCGTTCGTCGCGCAGCGCACCGCTGCTGGATTCCGGCGTGCTGGTACGCGGGCTTGTTCTGGCCGGCGTGCTCATGGCCGTCAGCATCTGGCCGGCGCTGGAAAGCCTGCAGGGGAACGCCGATTCGGAGAACCTGCAGCTGGCCGAATCCTCGGGGCAGACGGATTGGGCGCCATGACGTCGATCCAGGCCCGGCCGTGGATCATCCTGGGCCTCATCTTCATCCTGGGCGGGATCACCGGCTCGCTTCTCACCATCGCCTTCGGGCCACGTCCCACGCCGCCGGGCGCTCAGCAGATGGGCAGCCACTGGATGCGGCACCTGACCGACCGGCTCAAGCTCTCCGACGACCAGCAGGCAAAGATCGAGCCGCTGATCATGGACGCCGAGCAACGCATCGAGAAGGTGCACCACGAGGACGTCGCGAACATCTCGCGCATCATGCAGGACACCAACGCGAAGATCGCGGAGATCCTGCAACCCGGCCAGCGCGACGAGCTCAAGCAGATGGAGTCGGAACGGGAGCGAATGTTTCTGCGCCACACGCATGGTAGCCACGGCCCGGGCGATTACCACCGGCCGGAGGATGGCGGCCTGCCGCCCGGACCACCGGCCGATGCGCCTGCGCCGAGCGCAGCGTCCGGCGCGTAGTAGGTTGTCGCTATTGCCGAGGGGAAAGCTTCAACCTTTGGCTGGAAACGGTGAAACTTCACCGCAACGAAAGCTTTCCGGGGAATTTCGGTAGCCGCCGACCGCCGGGCGGCGGAGGGAGCGTAGCGACCGGAATCGACCGGTGTCGTTGATGCCGCCCGATCTTCGGAAAATTGCGTTCCGCGCGCCTGGCGCGCTCCGCCGCCCGGCGGTCGGCGGCTACCGAAGGGAGGAAAAGAGAAGACTTCCTACGGTCGACGACCGTCGAGCGGAAAGCATGTTCTCGTTCGGCGCTCTACCCAAAAAGAACTTTGCGATGACGTCTTTGGAAGACGGTCATGTCTCAACCACGGGTCGCGTTAGCTCGGGCTCTCCGACTCGGAATCGAGGTCCCAGACCATGGCCAGCAGGGCCATGACGTAGACGCCAAAGATGAGCATGGCGAAGCTCGGCAGAGGCAGGATCGTGTTGTAGATCCGGAAGGCGAGCAGCGCGGATTCGAACCAGAAGGCGGCCGTAACGACGAGCACAGCGGTGCCGTGGATTGGTCCAATCCGGACGACGAGCGTCGCGCCGCCGATGCCCACCAGAATATAGAGGATCGCGAGGATCATCGGCGGAAGCGGTCGCACGTAATCCTGATCGAGGATCGTGCGCTCGGCCTGCAACTCGACCTCGACCAGGCTGAGTGTGCCCACGGGGGTGTGGAAGCGCTCGCGCAGGGCGGGGTCGGTGCGGCCGATCCACACCTGGCGCGCGCGCAGATCACGCAAATCCTGCGCGGGGCGAATGCCTTGCTGGAGCTGGTCGTCATACACGATCACGTTGTCGAAGGTGGCGGTGAAGGAGGTGGCCGGGCCGGGTTGGTAGCGAATGCGCATGCGGCCTTCGTCATCGATCGGAATGGTGCGCACGAGCCGGCCGTCCTTGTGCCGCAGGAAAATCGCCCGGCCCATCCGCACCTCCGAGCTGGCAAGATCGGCGCCCAGAAACCCGGCCGTGGCCTGCAGCACGAGCGACGGCACCATCTTCTGGTCGAGCAGGAAGACCAGCGGAATGCGGCGCAGGCGCAGGCCCTCCTCCGCCTGCACGTTGTTGATGCCCACCGGCGACTGGCGGGCGAAGGTATCGAGCGGCCAGATCGCGGAACCAAAGCGGGCCACCCGGCGCGGACTGCCCTCATAAGGCAGCGCGCCGAGCGACGCGGGAGGCTGTCCACCTTCGGTCGAGGTCGTGCCCGTGGCGGAAAAGACGACCGCATTCGCCCGCTCCACGATGTGCGAAAAAATGTCGTCGAACGAGGTGTAGGTCGGGTCGCGATCGTTCAGGTTCATGTTGAAGACCACGCTCTGCGGCGCGTAGTCGATCAGCGCGCGCAGCCCGATGGAATAGTCGAGCCGCGACCACGGCCAGGGGCGGTCCTCGGGAATCTGGTCGATCGCCACGAGCGCCAGCTGGTTGCTGGCGGGCGCGGGCCAGGCGGCAAGCGACATGCGCCAGTCGAGCAGCGATTCCTCGAACTCATCGAGTGCGCCGGAAAATTGCGCCAGCAGGGTGAAGATGACCCAGAGCAGCGCGAGCCCCGCAGCGACTGTGCCGCGCCGCTTGTGATGACGATGATGCGGATCGGCAGTCGACGGGGCGGGGGCGACGTCCACGGGCGGTTTACTTCGCCAGGTCGGAACCTTCCTTGCCGCCGTCGATGTCGATGAAGGTGGTCGAAAGCGGAATGTCGTTGCGCGTCGGATCCATGGTCGAGACCTTCATTTCCTTGAAGACGGTGAGCGTGCCGATCTGCATCACGTCCTGCACCTCGACGCGCTTGATCGTCTGGCCCTGCGCGTTGAGGCCGTCGATGCGCAGGAAGGCCCAGTACTTGGCGCTGACCCAGAAGCGGACCTTGGCGTACTGGCTGTGGTCGTCCGGCCCGGGCGTCGCCTCATAGACGTAGGCCTTGAGCGTCTTGATCGAGTCGATGCCGAGCGGCACGATGTTCTCCCAGTTGATGAAATCGACGCCGAGATCCTCGTAGGTCAGGTCCGACTTGAGGATCGGCTGCAGCCGCGCGGCGCCGGCGATGGTGGACCACGCGCCGCTGGGCGAGCTGCGCTTCTCGATGGTCGAGCTGCCGGGTTCGAGCTCCACCCGGATCTGCAGCGGCTGATCCTGGAAATCGTATTCCTGCGTGTGGCCCGCGGTCTTGAGCGTTAGCGCGGCCCGCATCTTGGTTTTGTCCGAGCGGACGGAACCGTCGAGCGTGAGGCTGGCGGCTTCTAGGCGCTTCCAGATCATGCCCTGCACGTAGGGAATGGGCGGGCACAGCTTGGCCGTGGTGGGATCAATATCGGCGCGCAGCAGGCCGGCGGTGGAAAGCACAAGAAGGCCGACGACAGTGGGGAGTTTCATGAAAATCAGCGGGGAGGGCACACGGCTTAGACGGCAGGCCGGGCGGTTTCGTTCGTCTTCTTTTACGGCGTGTCGCGGGCGAGGGCAAGTGTGCGCCACGCGCGCAAGCCTTTCCGCCGAAGCACGCTTGCGCTGCCTGCCGCGATTGATGATGATGGATCGGACTTTCCCCACGTCCTATGAATCCCGGCTATCGCAAGCGCACCGTCATCCTTCTCATCACCCTGTTGGTGGTCCGCTTCTGGTTTGGGCAGACCTTCGAGCTGACGGGCCGCGAGGCCTACCTGTGGCTGGAGGGGCACGGGGTAAACCTTAGTCCGGGCTATTGGGAGCGCGGTCCGCTTACGCCGCTGCTTGTGCGGATCGGCACCATCTTTTTCGGCGACACAGAGCTCGGCGTGCGCTGGCCCGCGGCGATCATCGCGTGCTTCACCGGGTTCACGCTCTTCTATCTGGCGCGGCATTGGTTCAGCGCGCGCGCTGCATTCTGGACGGTGGTGCTCTTCGCGGTCGTGCCGATGTACGCGTGGAAGGTCTCGTTTATGACGGAGGCGACCGCCTCGATCGGGCTGATGGCGTTGGCTCTACTGGGCCTGAGCCGCGCGCTGGAGGAGGATGGGCTGGGCTGGTGGCTGCTCGGCGGCGCCGCCTGTGGCCTCGGCATGTTGGTCTCGATTGCCAATGCCTGGTGGCTCGGCGGACTGCTTGTCTATTTCCTCATCGACCCGGTGCGCCGCGCGCGGCTGCGGGAGCCACGGCTCTGGATGATGGTGGTGATCGCTGGCGTGTGTCTCGGGCCGCTGCTCTGGTGGTGGCACGGCGCGCAGGTGGCCGACATCCGGCGCGCGCGGCTGGTGAGTGACTTCCCGCTGACCCATCCGTTTTCCTTTACGCAGGGGCTGCACTTCCTCGAGCTGGAGCTGATCTTTCTCTCGCCGCTTTTTGCCGTGGCGCTTGTTGTCGTGATCGTACGGATGGGACGCGATTTGCGAGTTGATTCACGCTTCGCCTTGCTGGTCTGCCTCTCCGTGCCCGGGCTGCTTTGGGAGAACTTCGCGTCCTTCTTTAGCGAGACCAATTTCGAGCTCGTGCCGGCGCTTTTCCTGCCGCTGCTCCTGATCGGCGGCTGCTGCGCGGATCGCCTGGCGGCCACGGAACAAACGCGGCGGCTGGCGTGGGGCGCGGTGCTGATCCTGGCCGCGATCGAGTCGGTTGCCGGCTTCCGTTCCCTTTACCTGCCGCGCAACGAGGAGCGGCCGCTCACCCGCTCGATGGGCGAGCAGGTGCTGGCCGGCCTGGGCGCACCGGCCGAGCGCGCGGCGTGGCGCAACCTGGCCGACCAGATGGTGCAGATGCAGCGCGATGCGGGTGCCAATCTAATCATCACCGACTCGCCCGCCACCGCGAGCGAGCTGAGTTTCTACATGCCGCATCATCCCTCGATTTACGTGGAGGATGTCGACACCGTGACGCAGTTCGATTTCTGGCCGCAGTACACCGACGCGGCCTCGCCCAACGATTCCGCGCTCTTCCTCACCCGCACGACGAAGGAGCCGCCGGACGACCTGAAGAAGAACTTCACCAGCGTTCAGCCGCTGCCCGACATGCCCGTGCCGGAATTCGACAAGGCGTGGAACCTGTGGAACTGCCAGAAGTTCGTCGGCGCCTCGCAGTCGGCGGGCGTCGAGGCCAGCCCGATGCACGAGACCGACTCGCTGCCGAAATAACATGCCCGCCTCCGCCGACCTCGAAGCGTTTCTCGAGTTCCTGCGCTTCGGCAGCATCTCCACCGATTCGCAGCACAAGGGCCAGGTGGACGCCTGCGCACACTGGCTCCAAGAGCGCCTGACCACCGCCGGGCTGGTCGCGCGGCTCATGCCGACCGCGGGCCATCCTGTCGTGCTGGCGCGCGGACTGCGTCAGGAAGGCCGGCCCACTGTCCTGATCTACGGTCACTACGACGTGCAGCCGGTCGATCCGGTGGAACTCTGGACACATCCGCCGTTCGCTCCCCAAGTGGAAAACGGGATCGTGACCGCGCGCGGCGCGAGCGACAACAAGGGGCAGATCTTCGCGCACATGCTCGGCATCACCGAGACCTTGCGCCAAAAGGGCGACCTGCCGGTTAATCTCATTCTGCTCATCGAGGGCGAGGAGGAAATCGGCAGCCCAAACCTGGCGCCCTTCCTGCGCACGCACCGCGAGGAGCTGGCCTGCGATGTCGTCGTTGTCTCCGACTCCTCGATGGTCGCGCCTGGCTTTCCCACACTGACCTATGGCCTGCGCGGCCTCGCGGCGCTGGAGGTGCACGTCACGGGTCCGGATCGCGACCTGCATTCCGGTATCTTCGGCGGCGCGGTGGAAAATCCGGCCACCGTGCTGGCGCGCCTGATCGCGGGCCTGCACGACCGCAATCTCAAGGTGGCGATCGACGGCTTTTACGAGGGTGTGCGCACGATCGAGCCGTGGGAGCGCCGTGGCTGGCGCAAGCTCCCGCTCGATGATGCGGCCCTCACGCGCATGACCGGCGCGCCCGAGCTGCGCGGCGAGCGGAAGTTCAGCGCGCTCGAACGCATCTGGGCTCGGCCGACCGCCGAGGTCAACGGCATCGGGTCGGGCTACCAGGGTGAGGGGACCAAGACGGTCCTGCCCAGCAAGGCCATGGCCAAGCTCACCTTCCGTCTTGTGCCGGGACAGGACCCGAAGCGCATCCAGGAAATCGCCGCGGCCTATTTCCGCGAGCACGCGCCGCCCTCGGTGCGGTTGGAAATCGTGTCGGGGCACTCGGGCGATCCGTACCTGGTCGATCCCAATGCGGGCTTCGGCGCCGCGGCGCAGAGGGCGCTCAAACGCATGCTGCCGGGCCGGAAGGTCGCACTCATCCGCGAGGGGGGAACGATTCCCATCGTGGCCGATTTCAAAAGCATCCTCGGTGCGGACACGCTGCTCCTCGGCCTCTGCCTGCCCGACTGCAACGCGCACAGCCCAAACGAAACGTTTCCGATCGAGCACCTCGATCTCGGCGCGCGGCTGAACCGCTTTCTGCTCGAGGAAATCGCCAGGAGCGCGGCGCAGACCACCGTGGACGCCAGCAAGATTCCTAACGAGACGGAAACGACGGGCTAACGTCGCGCGTGTGGATGTGCTCCGGCCGAAAGCCGAGGCCGATCACGCGCGCGGGAATGCGGCGCAGGACGGGAAAGAGCTTGAGCAGCCGCAGCGCAAGCGGCAGCCGAATCGGCCGCGGATCGCCCAGCACGCGATTGACGACATGGTTTTGGATGAACACCTGCATTGCCTGCGTCTTTCGCGTCGGCGGCTCCCGCCGCTCCTGCACGGCGCGCAGATCGTACTCGCCCAGCGTGCCGCGGCGCAGCGGCTCGGCCAGCAGGTTGGCGGCGGCGACCGCATCCTGAATCGCAAGGTTGATGCCCACGCCGCCGATGGGCGACATGGCATGCGCGGAATCGCCGATGCACAGCAGCCCTGGCTTGTGCCAGGTGTGGAGGCGGTCGACCGTCACCGTGAGCAGCTTGACCTTCTCCCAGTCATCGAGCTCGTTGACGCGCGCGCCGAGGAAGGGCGCAACGGTGAGGATGTCCTCGTGAAAGGCGGACAAGCCGCGCCCCTTCACCGCGTCGAAGGAGCCCTTCTTGATCAGGTACGCGCACTGCCAGTAGCTGTTGCGGTTGATCATGACGAGGAAGTGGCCGGCATGGATGCGGCCCAGCGTATCCGGCGGATCGTCCTCCTGGCGCGGGATGCGTATCCAGAGCACGTCCATCGGCGCGCCGATATCGTGGACCTCAAACCCGGCACGCTGGCGGACGATCGAAGACCGCCCGTCGGCTCCGATGACGAGGTCGGCCCGGAACTCCGCGGGACCCTGCGGGCTCCTCGCACGCACGCCGACCACGCGGCCGTTTTCCTCGATCAGGTCCGTGACCTCGTTTTCGAGATGCAACGTGAAGTCGCGAAATTTCCTGGCGTGGCTGGCCAGGAAGTCGAGGAAATCCCACTGCGGCATCAGCGCGATGTAGGGACACTTCACGCGCAGGTGGGTGAAGTCGGCCATGATCATGTCCTGGCCCTCGATCGAGGCGCCGACCTGCCTGACCACGTTGTGCGGCACGGCCAGGAACGCGTCGAGCAGCCCAAGCTCGTGCATGAGCTCGATGGTGGAGGGATGAACCGTGTCCCCGCGGAAATCGCGCAGGAAGTCCTTGTGCTTTTCCAGCACCGTCACCGGCACGCCCGCGCGGGCGAGCAGGAAACCGAGCATCATGCCCGCCGGTCCACCACCGACGACGCATACATTCATGCCCGGGAGAGCGGGAAGGTTACTTCTTCTCGCGATGGACCGTGCGGCGGCGCAGGTTCGGGTTGTACTTCAACCGCTCCAGGCGCTCCTGCTGCAGCTTCTTGTTCTTCGTGGTGAAGTAACGGGAAGGCGCCTTGCCTTCCTTGGCTGCCTCGGTGCATTCGAGAGTGACTTGTTCGCGCATGGTCGTGTTTGGGTGAGCCAGTTATGTTAACGTCCGCGCGGGAAGGGTCAAGGCATTTGCGCTGGGCGCGCTCCGTCACCGTTGCTCGTGCAGCTGCAGGACAACCGGCAAGTCCCCAATGTGCTTCGCGAGATCAACTTGAAAAGGCTGGGGCGAGCTGGGTTCCCCGCTCCTCAGCTGCAGTTCGCCCGCGTCCGTAAATTTTATGTGGGAACTGACCACGGTGCCAAACGGGTCCATCCCGTGGAGCTTGTAGTCCTGTATATCCAGGACAAAGGCAGGGTGCGCCCACGGCTGGTGCCCGCTGGAACCGGTACAGAGCACGACCAGAAACCGTGAGTCCGGGCTCCAGGTAATCTCGATGATGTCCAGCGAAGGCTCCTCCCAGTAGACGAAAGAGGGATCAAAGCCGTCTCCCGCATCATTGAGTTGCCGGATCTCCAGGCATGACTGCGTCTCTCCATTCTCCCAAATGGCGCCCCGGGTCGGCCGCTCGTAGTCGCGAGTTAGGGCAACCCAAAGTTTGTCCGGTGATCGTTCGACTTGGGTGCAGGTATGAGCGTCGATGATCGCCTTGACCGGATCGGTATCCGGAACTGCGGACGGAGGAAGATTGGTGGCCGGAATGTTTAAGGCCGCCGGTGCCTGATTCGTTGACGCAGGAACCGCTGGCGGGTCCGCCGAAACCAAGCCACTCAAAAGGAGAAAACACCCGAGCGGAACAAGATCCGGGCGGCGCAAACGCATGGCATTCAGGGCGACAAAAACGGCTCGTCCGGCTCGTCCGTTTTCGTGACGCTGGTCACGGCGATCTGCGGGATGGCCTGGCCCATGGTGGTGGGGAAGGTCGCGGTGCCCGTGATGTCGAGCCACTGCTGATCCTTCCACGGTCCGCCCAGATTGCCGGTCAGGGCAACAGAAGCAGGCGCGGCATCGGCGGCGCAGCACCACATGATCCAGCGCATCAGCTTGGGCGGATCGCCGCCGGCGTAGAGCCCGATGACGTGAACTTGATGCCCGCTGAACTTGCGGATCATGTCCGGCGAGTGGCTGATGGTGACGAGATCGGGAACCTCCATCGGCGAGGGCACGCGCGGATCGGAGTCGAGCGCGGCCTTGGCGCTCTGCGCGCTGGCATTGCTGTAACTGGGCATGGCCGCGCCGCTGCCGGGCCCGGCGGAACGCAGCTGCGCGGTGGTGTTCGAAAGCGCGGCGGGTGACAGCACCGAGGCCGCGATCATGGGAATCAGCAGGACAAGCCAGCGCCCCAGCTGCCGCCAGCGCCACGGCGTGCTTTCCGGGTTCGGACGGTACAGGAGCAAGTAAAACCCGCTCAGTGCGAGGAGCACGATGGCCGCGATGCCCACGTAGTCGCGGAACATCGGATTGAGCAGCCGGTTGATGTGTCCTGCCACCAGCGTATGCAGCATGACAGTGGCCCACGCGCTCAGCACCAGGGCGGGTGCGAGGAAGGCAAACTGGCGCTGAAAGCGGTCGATCATGGGCGGAGCGAGAAGGCGAGGACGATGAGCAAGGTATAGCCAAGTGCCCGCAACCACAACCCGTGCACCAGCGAGGGGCGAAACGCGCTGCGGTAGAGCCAGTAAAGTTTGAGGTCGATCAGCGGTCCCGCGACGAGGAAGGCCAGCTTGGCCGGCAGCGAAAACGGCGTAAACGCCGCGATGATGAATGCATCCGTCGTGCTGCACAGGCAGAGCAACTGCGCCAGCACGATGCCGGCAATAGGACCAAGCAGAAGATTCTGCCCTAGCGGCGCGATGAGACTGCGATTGAAGCCGGTGGAGAAAAGCGCCGCCGCCGCCGCGCCGACGATGAGAAAGAGCAGCACGCCGGTGAAATCGCGGATCACCGCGCCGGTGAATTGCTGCAGCCCGCCCCACGAGGCGCCCGGCCGCGGCGTGAGCACAAGCGTCGGGTTGGGTGTCTGCTCGGGCCGCTTCGCACCCATGAGGAAATCGGCGCGCAGCATCTGCTCCGGCCGCAGCCGCACGAACCAGAAGCCGAGGAAGATCAGCACCACCGCGCTAAAACCCACGCGTAGCACTACCATCAGCCACGGGTCCTGGTTGCGGAAGGCGAGCCACGTGCTGAACATGGCCAGCGGGTTGAGCGCCGGCGCAGCCAGCATGTAGGTCAGCGCCACGGCGGGCGGCACGCCCTTGCGAATGAGCCGCTGGACAATCGGCATCGCCCCGCATTCGCAGAGTGGAAAAAGGATGCCCGCGCCCATGGCGGCAAAGACGCCCTGCTTCTTCGACTGCGGCAGCCAATCCTTCACCAATCCAGCCGGCAGGAACACGTCGACCAGGCCGGAGATGATCGCGCCGAGCAGCAGAAATGGTGCGCCTTCCAGCACGATGGCGAAGAACGAAAGCGCGACGTCGGGCCAAGCAATGCCCAGGGCGGGCGGACCCTGGGAAGGAAGATCAAAGGCCGCTAAGAACATCGCTGTTATTTAAGCGAAGGACGAACAGGCCACAAGGAGGCGGTGTTTCGAGGTATCCGCCATCGGCCCGATGGCGAAGCCGCAGCAGCCGCGGAATTGGCCGCTCGGCAAAAAGTCTGGAAGGCATTCCGGTCGCTTCGCTCCCTCCGGTGCTGGGGACAGCCCCGGCTACCACTGAGCTTCCTTGATTCAACGGGGCCGCTGCCTTTTGGAGCGGCGGTCTGTGACCGCCCGGGAGAACGGATCTTTTCTACTGAACAACCTTCTCTTGGACGCTGGGACTATACGTCCAGTCGAACGCCTTTTTCTTCAGCGCGTAAAGATAGCCGACGAAGAGAATGCCGACGAAGGAGAACATGCCGAAGAAGATCGTGGTGGCGTAGGGTCCATGCAACATCTCGCGGTAAATCACGGCCCATGGGTACATGAAGACGACCTCGATATCGAAAAGGATGAAGAGCATTGCCACGAGGTAGAACTTCACTGAGAAGCGCGAATGGGTCGGGCCGATCGGGTCCTTGCCACATTCGTACGGCTGGTCCTTGGCGTAGGTGCGGCGGCCGCGTTTGCCGATCAGCACCGAAAGCGCGAGCGTGGAGGAGGCGAACAGGATGCCCGCGACGACCTGGAGAAAGACCGGGACGTAATCCTCGGGCATGGACATCATCCTCGCAGACGATCAGGGCTTGTTCAAGAGAGGACTCGTCGGGGTGACGAGGTCCTGCTGCCCGGCGCGATGCGTGCCCTGCGCGCGCTGGTTGCCGATGCCATCCATGGTCACAAGCGTTGTCTTCACGTAAAGCTTCGGCACCTGGAAATCGCCCACCTTGCCTTCGCGATGCTTCACGCTCACCAGCGTCATCTGGTTGAACTCGGTGTCCGAGCCCCACGTCAGCTGCACCGGCGTGACGCCCGCCTTCTGTAGCGATTGCCAGGCGACGAAAACCAGCGGAGGGAGCAGCGTGCGCACGGGCACCAGCGCCATCGGCTCGTTCATCTCCTTCAAGGTGGCGAGCGCCTGCTCCACCTCGGGGATGGTCCGGGGCGAGCACCAGGCATCGATCTTCTCGCCCGCCACCGTCTCGCCGATCCAGTGCACGCACGCGATGTCGTCGATCGTCTTCCTGGCGATGTCGGTATGCCAGACGTAGCCGGAATTATCGGAATCACCGCCAGCGCTGTCCGTCGTCGACGCGGGCGCTGCATCGGCGTTGGTCGAGGGCGAGATGGCGTTTTCTTCCATCAATTCCGGGCCGAGATCGCGCAGGCGCGTGGCGTAGCGCGCGGTGTTTTGCACCGAGTCGCGAACCTCCGGCCAGGTAAATTCCCAGTAGGTGTAATTGCTGTGCTCCAGCCCCGTGTAGTGCTCGGTGCCCGGATCGTAGAGCACGCTGAGCCGGTCGTCCGGCGAGTCCACGCGCACCAGTCCCGGCGCGGAAACCACGCTGATCTGCTGCTTGTCGCCCCCGTTGATCACCTTGAAGGTGACGACATCGACAAAGGCCGGCGCCGCCACCCGCGCCTCGGGCTCCGCTCCGGCAGGCAGGCACCCAGCGGAAAGAAGAAAAGAAAGAAGAACAAAAGGCAGCTTCATGGCCACCTGATCAAAGATTGTCGCAGTCACGATGTCGAGGATGGGAAGGAGGATGGCAGATGGGGATAGGAGCCGTTCCTTGCGCAGATTTGGCGAAAACGAGGATCGCTGTAGCAGCGGTCTATGACCGCCGAGGCCACGCCAGGATGTTCCGTCAGCCGCCAGAGACCGCCGCTACAAGATCAGGTCGACTCCAGGAAGCTGGGATCAGCCGGCCGCTGCTGCTTCAGCGTCAGCCTTGCTCCAAAAAGTGCCGTCCCGATTCGCACGCTCGTGCTGCCCTCCTCGATGGCCACGGCAAAGTCGCCGCTCATCCCCATGGAGAGAACCGGAAGCCGCAGCCCGCTCTCCTGCTCGAGTTGGTCCCGCAGCTCGCGCAGCCGAGCAAAATGGGGCCGCGATTTCTCCGCCTCCTCCGCATACGGCGCGATGGTCATCAGCCCTCGCAGCGTCAGGCGCGGCAGCTCGTTGATCGCCTCGGCCAGCGCGCGTGCCGCCTCGGGCGCGCAGCCGAACTTGCTGCTTTCGCCGGCGACATTCACCTGCAGCAGCACGTTCTGCGTTTTCCCGAACGCCTCCGCCTGCCGATCAATGTCCTGCGCCAGGTCAAGCCGGTCCACCGAGTCGATAGCATCGAAAAGCTGCACGGCCAGCTTCGTTTTGTTGGCCTGGAGATGCCCGACCAGCCGCCACGAGCCACGTTCCAGCTCCGCGATTTTCCGCGCTGCTTCCTGCACCTTGTTTTCGCCGAAGACGTGGAGCCCGGCGCGCATCGCCTCGCGGATCACCTCCGTTGTCTGCGTCTTGCTCACCGCCACCAGTTCAATCTCCGCCGCATCGCGTCCCGCGCGCGCCGCCGCCTCGCCCATCTGCTCCCGCACCTGCGCCAACCGTGTGGAGAAATCATCCATGCGTCACGCTACCGCTGCGGAGATGCGCTGTCATCCTCACGGCCACGTCATGATAATGGAAACTTAAGTGTTGACGAGGTATTAGGCGCGCTTATGCTGCGTCTCCATGCAGGTTGAATCCTTCAAGGTGTTCCGGGATCTGGTGGAGTCCCGCAGTTTCAGCAAGGCGGCGTCGCTCAACTTCATTACCCAGTCGGCGGTGAGCCAGCAGGTGCGCGCAATGGAAGAACGATTCCGCGTCCCGCTGATCGAGCGCAGCAACAAGCGCTTCGGCCTCACGCGCGAGGGCGAACTGCTGTACGACGCGAGCAAGCAGATCGTTTTCCAAGTCGACTCATTGCAGCACCAGCTTTCCGAGATGCGCAACGTAGTCTCCGGCACCATCCGGCTCAGCACCGTCTACAGCATCGGCCTGCACGAGCTGCCGCCCTACCTGAAGAAATTCCTGCGCGAGTTTCCCAGCGTGAACGTGCACGTCGAGTATCGGCGTTCCAACCAAGTCTATGACGAGGTGGGCGAGGGGACAAGTGACCTCGGGCTGGTCGCGTTTCCGCTGCAGAAGAAGACGCTCAAGGTCGAGCCGTTTCGCAAGGATCGCCTTGTGCTCATCTGCGTGCCGACCCATGAGCTGGCCAAGGAAACGGAGATTGCCGTGGCGCGCCTGAAGAAGGAGAAGTTCATCGGCTTCGAACCCGACATCCCCACGCGCAAGGCGGTCGACAAGATCTTCCGTGAAGCCGGCCTGGAAGTGAACCCCGTGATGGAATTCGACAACATCGAGACGGTGAAGCGGGCGGTGGAAATCGGCGCCGGCGTGTCCATCGTGCCGCGCCAGACCGTCGAGCAGGAAGTGCGCGCCAAGACGCTCGCCGCGGTTGAGTTCATCGGGCAGCCCTACTACCGGCCGCTCGGCATGATCTACAAATCGGGCCGCGTGCTCTCACCGGCCATGAAGCGTTTTCTCAACGTGCTCAAGGAGCCGCTGGAGACGCCGAGTGCGCCCATCAACGGCGCCGCCGCCTGACGCGCCGCTACTCCGGCGGGTTCGCCTTGCACCAGGCGACAAACGCCTTCAGCGCCAGCGCCCGGTGACTCAGGTTCGCCTTTGTCTTCGTGCCCAGCTGTCCGAAGGTCCGCGCATAGCCCTGCGGGATGAAAAGCGGATCGTACCCAAAGCCGCCCGTGCCCTTTGGACTCATCGCAATGGTGCCCTCGCACACGCCGTCGAACGCCTGGATGACCTGCCCCTCCTTCGCCAGTGCGAGCACGCAGCGGTAACGCGCCGCGCGTTGCTGCGGCGTCGTCGCGCCCACGCGCTGCAGTTCCTCCAGCAGCTTGGCGTTGTTCTTTTCCGTGGAGGAGGGGATGCCGCCGTAGCGCGCGGAAAAGACGCCGGGCGCACCCTCGAGCGCGTCGCATTCCAGGCCAGAATCATCCGCCAGCACGTAATCCGGCACGCCGGCGGCGGTGGTCTGCGCCTTCAGCGTCGCGTTCTCCAGGAAGGTGCTGCCCGTCTCCTCGATTTCCTCCAGTTCCGGATAATCGGCGGAGGACTTCACCGTCCAGTAAGGCGCGAGGACCTCGGCCATCTCGGCCACCTTGTGCTCGTTGCGGGTGGCGAGGCACAGCGTTTGTCTTTCCATACGTAGGGCGGTGTAGTTAACTGGCAGGCTGTCATCATGCAAGTGCGCAAGCAATTTCCGTTCGCGACTTTCGAGCCCGCCTGGCAGCAATTTTGGGCGGAGCACAGCACCTTCCGCGCCGCCAATCCCGGCGAGCCCGGCAGCGAAAAACCGAAGTTCTACGCGCTGGACATGTTTCCTTACCCGAGCGGCGCTGGGCTGCATGTGGGCCATCCCGAGGGCTACATCGCGAGCGACCTCGTTTCCCGCTACAAGCGCATGCGCGGTTTCAACGTCCTCCATCCGATGGGCTGGGACGCCTTCGGCTTGCCTGCGGAACAGTACGCCGTGCAGACCGGCACGCATCCGCGCGAGACGACCGCCAAGAACATCGCCAACTTCCGGCGGCAGATCGACGCCATTGGCTTCTCTTACGATTGGTCGCGCGAGATCAACACCACCGATCCCGCTTATTATAAGTGGACGCAGTGGATCTTCCTTCAGCTTTACCATCGCGGGCTGGCCTACGTCTCGCATGCGCCGGTTTGGTACTGCCCGGCGCTGGGCACCGTGCTGGCCAATGAGGAGGTGCTCACCACGGACGAGGGCCCGCGTTCCGAGCGCGGCAACCATCCCGTCGAGCGCCGCCCGCTCCGCCAGTGGATGCTGCGGATCACCGCGTACGCCGATCGCCTGCTCGCCGATCTCGACGGACTCGACTGGCCCGAGTCGTTGAAGGAAATGCAGCGCAACTGGATCGGCCGCAGCGAAGGCGCCGAGGTCGATTTCACCGTGCTCAAGCCGGTCGAGTCCGGCACCGGCAACGGCGAGGCCATCCGCGTGATGGACGACAAGCTCACCGTGTTCACCACGCGGCCGGACACGCTTTTCGGCGCCACCTACATGGTGCTCGCTCCTGAGCATCCGCTAGTGGAGAAGGTCACCATCGCCGACAGATTTGCTGAGGTGAAAGCCTACCGCGAGGCGGTGGCGAACAAGAGCGATCTTGAACGCACCGACTTGGCCAAGACCAAGACCGGCGTCTTCACCGGCGGCTATGCGGTCAATCCCGTCAACGGCGCGGAAATCGAAATCTGGATCGCGGATTACGTCATGATGGGCTATGGCACGGGCGCAATCATGGCTGTGCCCGCGCATGATGAGCGCGACCACCAATTCGCCCGCAAGTACCACCTCAAGGTCATTGAGGTGGTGAAGGCTCCGGCAAGCGCGGGCGATGTCGCCTGCTTCGCCGGCAACGGCACTGCCATCAACTCCGGCTTCCTCGACGGCATGCCCACGCCGGAGGCCAAGGCCCGCATGATCGACTGGCTGGAGGAAAAGGGCGTCGGCAAGCGCCGCGTGCAGTACAAGCTGCGCGACTGGCTCTTCTCCCGACAGCGCTACTGGGGTGAGCCGTTTCCCATTGTCTGGCAGGGTGAGGACCACGAGCCGCTGCCGGAAACCGAGCTTCCGCTCCTGTTGCCGGAGCTCGCCGATTATGCCCCCAGCCCGGAAGGCCACGCGCCGCTGGCCAAGGCCGTCGACTGGGTCAACCTGCCCGACGGCCGCGTGCGCGAGACCAACACCATGCCGCAGTGGGCGGGCTCGTGCTGGTACTACCTGCGTTATTGCGACCCGCATAACGCTGCGCGCGTCATCGATCCCGCCATCGAGCGCTACTGGATGGGCGACCGTGGCATCGATCTCTATATCGGCGGCGCCGAGCACGCCGTGCTGCACCTGCTCTACGCGCGCTTCTGGCACAAGGTGCTCTTCGATCTCGGGGTGGTCAGCACGCCCGAGCCGTTTCACAAGCTGGTTAACCAGGGCATGATCCTCGGCGAGGACCACCGCAAGATGTCCAAGTCGTGGGGCAACGTCATCAACCCCGACGACGTCATCGCGGAGTACGGCGCCGATTCGCTGCGCCTCTTCGAGATGTTCATGGGCCCGCTCGAGCAGATGAAGCCCTGGTCGACCAAGGGCATCGAGGGCGTCTACGGCTTCCTTGGCCGCGTCTGGCGCCTCGTCATGGAGGAGGACCAGGAAGGCCGGTGGCACTTCGCCCCGGCCAAGGTCAGTGCGGACGAGCCCGCGCCGGAAACTCTGCGCGCCGTCCACGCCGCCATCGCCAAGGTCACCGACGACATCGACAAGCTCAAGTTCAACACCGCCATCTCCGCCCTGATGGTGCTAGTTAACGACTTGACCAAGCTGCCCGCGCGCCCGCGCGCGGCGCTCGAGAAGCTGCTGCTCCTGCTGTCTCCCTTCGCCCCGCACATGGCCGAGGAACTCTGGCGCGTGCTGGGCCACGACCAGACGATCGCCTACGAGCCCTGGCCCGAGGCTGATCCCCGGCTCCTTGTCCAGAGCGAGGTAGAGATCGTCTTCCAAGTCAACGGCAAGCTTCGCGGCAAGATCGTGGTGCCCGCCGATGCCACGAACGAGGCAATCGAAGCCGCCGCGCGCGAGCTGCCCGCCTTCGCCGAATGGACCGCCGGCAAAACCGTCCGGAAGGTGATCGTCGTCCCCAGGAAGCTGGTGAATTTCGTTTGCGGCTGAGTACGCCTTGCCCGCAAAACGCGCGGACTGCAGGTGACAGCTACTGGCTTCGGAATAGCCGCATCCTCATCCGCAGCTACTTAGAACGTTAGAGTAGAACCGGCACGCTTTAAGCCTACATTCCTGACATGAAGACGCTCACGTTCCTGACGGCAGTCCTCTTTATTGCGGGTCCCACGGCAGTTCTCGCTGATTCTGAAACGACCGGCAGCCTGAACTCGCCGAACAACCATGTCGCCCGACCGGCGAGCTCGAAGAACGAAGTCGTCATGCATGATGTCACCGGCTTCTCCAATCCGTACACCGGTCCGGGCAAGACCAAGGAGTCGATCGAACGTGCACCCAACCTGCATCCGAACCTCAAGGTGCGCCCGGGTGGAATAGCGACCGACACGGTGAAATACGGCCCGGTCCTTTTCTCCCCGGCCGCGCCTGCTTCCTACGGCATGGGCGAACAATATCTGACGGCGCCAGATCCTCAGTACGACGTCCCTCATGAAACCGGCCCGGCCGCGCATCGCGATTCCGGAGGATTCAAGGTTTTCAGCATCGAGTTCTAATCGTCTCGGCGATTTGTAAAAACTCCTTGCTTACGCGAGCCGGAGAGGGCATCCTCTCCGGCTCGTCAATTTACAAGGAGATCTATGTTTGCCGTCATTCGTTCCGGGGGAAAGCAGTACAAAGTGCAGGAGGGTGAAACCCTCGATATCGAGTTGGTGGAATTTCCCGCCGAGGGCGAGAAGAAGCTCAGCATTTCCGACGTGCTCCTCGTCGGCAACGGCGACAAGTTTTCCGTTGGTAACCCGCTGCTTAGCGGCGCCACGGTAGGCATTGAGCTTGTGGACGAGGTCAAGGCCCGCAAGGTCACAGCCTACAAGTATCGCCGCCGCGAGGGTTATCACCGCACGGTCGGTCACCGCCAGAAACTGGCGCGTGTGAAGATCACCAGCATCAGCCTGTAATTTTTGGGAGAATAATCGTATGGCGCATAAAAAAGGTCAGGGCAGCGTTCGCAACGGTCGCGACAGCGTCAGCAAGCGACTCGGGGTGAAGAAATTTGGCAGCGAGGCGGTCATCGCCGGCAACATCATCGTGCGCCAGCGCGGCACCCGCTTCCGCGCGGGTGAGGGCGTTGGCATGGGCCGGGATCACACCCTCTTCGCGCTCGTCGACGGCGCGGTCAAGTTCGACCGCATCAACCGCCGCGTGCACGTTCTCGCCGCCTCCGCGGCCTAGTCCCGGCGGCTCTTCGTCCCTCGGGGCGGGCCGCTGTCTGTGGGCACTCTAATGTTTGTCGATCGCGTACGCATCGTCGCGCGGGCCGGCAACGGCGGGCCTGGCGCATGTAGTTTCCTGCGCGAAAAGAACATGCCGGACGGCGGTCCGGATGGCGGCAATGGCGGCCGCGGCGGCAGCGTCGTCGTCGTCGTGGATCCCCACGTCAACAATCTGATTCGTTACCGCTACTCGCCGCACCAGTTCGCCAAGAACGGCGCCAACGGCGGCAAGAAGCAGATGAGCGGCAAGAGCGGCGCCGACATCCTCGTCACCGTCCCGCCCGGCACCGTCATCAGCCGCATCCCGGACGAGCTAATCCAGACCGCGGCGGTCAACGACCTCACGCCCATGCCCTCGACCACCGAGTCGCTCGAGCGTGTGGCCGACATGGTGGAGTCCGGCCAGCGCTTTGTCCTCTGCGCCGGCGGACGTGGCGGCCGCGGCAACATGAATTTCAAGTCGAGCACCAACCAGGCCCCGCGCCGCTATGAGGAGGGCGAGGAGGGTGAGCGCGGCCAGTTCCAGCTCGAGCTCAAGTCGATCGCCGACGCGGGGCTGGTCGGCTACCCCAACGCCGGCAAGTCGACGCTGCTCTCGCGCCTCTCCGCCGCGCATCCGAAGATCGCGCCCTATCCCTTCACCACGCTCGAGCCGATGATCGGCGTGATCGAGTATCCTGATTTCCAGCGCGTCACCGTCGCTGACATCCCCGGCCTGATCGAGGGCGCGCACGAAGGCGTCGGCCTCGGCCACGAGTTCCTCCGCCACATCGAGCGCTGCCGGGTGCTGCTCTTTGTCGTCGATATGTCCGGCCAGGAAGGCCGTGACCCGCGCGATGACTTCGCGCAGTTGCGCAAGGAGGTCAGCCTCTACCAGAAGGAGCTTGGCGAGCGCCCGTACCTCATTCTCGCCAACAAGATGGATCTGCCCGAGTCGGCCGAGAACCTGAAGAAGTTCAAGCGCAAGGTTCGTCGCGACGTTGTCCCCATCGCCGGCGACCGCGACGAGGACATCGCAAATCTCAAGGCAGTCCTGCGCCAGCAACTGCTCGAGACAACGCCAGCTTAGCTGTCTTTGCCCGTAGATGGTCGGTCTATGATTGCCGACGAGCATCCGCTGATGAGGAAGGCATGGCGGTTCTGGACGGCGCTTGCTCTGGATAAACGGCGCTAGGCGTTTCGTCCTGAGCCCGTCGACAAATCGTACGTAGCGTCTCGACGAGAGGTAAGGACCAATGGCGGTAAAAAGGTAGCCGGCGTCGGCCCGACGCCGGGGCGCGCCTTAAGATGATGACTGGGCGCGGGCTTCGGGCGCGTGCCTCAAGAGACGGTGTGGCGAGCAAAGCGGGCGCGTAGATCGCGGGGCGCTGATGGCCTTGAGGAAGCAGGCTCTTGTGACCGCGACCGGCGTCGAGCCGACGCCGGCGACCTTTGGGTTTGGCGGACAGCCGCCTTATGCGGCGAATGAGAAAGTGTCGGATCCTCTTGGCTGCGTTTGTTTAAGATGACGGGGCTTCTGCCATCACGGCGTCTATGGCGCCATGGGCGCATTCGTCTCCGCTGGCGCCGCATTCGTCGCGGCCGGCGTGGGACTCGCAATCAAATCCGCCGGCACCGCATTCGTCCCATCCGCCGGTGCGTTCGTGTCAGCCGGCGCGTTGGCTGCGGGCGCGGCATTCGTCGAGGCATCCGCTGGCGGACCCGCCTGCAGCACCAATTGCGGCGGCATCAGCAGGGTATCGATTTCGTCCAGCACGCCATTCGCGCAATGCTCGTCTGCCCGCAGCACCTTGGCCTTGTGGACGAAGAGCGTGCCGGCCTTCGTCGCTTTCACCTCGAGCGGATTTCCCTCGCACGAAACCAGCGCCTTTTGCATTCGCAAATCCTTCGAAGTCCATGACTGCCCGTTCACCAGGTGAAAGAGCACGATGCGCTGCAACTGCGCCTTGTTTTCCGGGCGCAGCATGTCGTCGAACATGCCGGGCGGCAGCTTCGAGAAGGCCGAGTTGGTCGGAGCGAAAAGCGTGAACGGCCCGCGGCTGCTGTAGAACGTGCCCATGTCGGATGCTGCCACCAGCTTCGCGAACTTGCTCAGGATCACGTTGCCATTGATCGTGTCGGCGAGATCCCCGATCCGCTTGTGGTGCGGCCCGCTGGAAGTCTTGGGCGCCGCGTGCGCGCAGGGCCCCAAGGCAAGAAGAAGAACCATCAACCGGACTGCCGCGATGCGCATCTGCCGACGATCTTACCGGCTCCCGCAGCGAGCACAAGCCGCGCACGAGCATCGCCGCTGGTCATTCCTCGGTCTCGGGGCCCTTCAGTTTCTCGCGCGCTTTCCCCACCAGATAGTTGCAAGCCTCCGGACAGAGCAGGGGAATGTCGCCCGCTGCGTCCGCGATGGGTTCCGCCGCCGGTGACCAGAGCCGCTGCTTCAGACACTGCCGCTCGCAGATCGTCGCCACCATCTCGCCCAGGCCCGCGTCATCGAGTTCGCGCACGATGCGGAAGCGCCCTGTCTGCCGCTCCGCCGTTTCATGCCACGGCGTAATCGGCAGGTTCTCCGCGCGCCAAAGTTCCGCGTTGGCGATCTCGGCTGGGTAAATGTAACCGAGCGCCTCGCGCAGTGCTTGCTCGTCCCGCGCATGATAGCGCCACCCGCGCCGGAGCGACGGCGCCGCGCGCAGCGGCCGAAACTCGCCCGCCGCATCGAGCCGCACCAGCTCGCGAATCTCCTCCAGCGAGGTGAGCTCGCGCAGGTCCTCCCGGCCCGCGTCCTCGATATGCCGCAACTCATAACCGAGATCGATCCGAACCTGCCCCATGCGCCAGGGCAGCGGCGCGGCCGGCAGGAACCCGGACGGTGGTGCCGTCACGCTGCCACCCGGCGCACGCATTGCGGCGCCATGCTCGCGCTCAAAATCCTCCACCTGGGCGGCAATCAGGTCGGCCATGAACGGCGCGGTCCCGATCGCGGTGGCGTACCAAAGCCGGCGCGCGCCTTCCACGTGCGGATTGGCAAAGCCCGCCTCGCGAATGTTATGCGTCAGCCCCAGCAGCACTGGAATGTCCTCGTAGGAATGCAAGCCGTCCGAGATGAAAAACGGCACCACGATCACGTCCGCGCAATCGGTCAGCGTACGCCAGTCCTTCACGAATGGCTTTTGCTCCATCAGCACGCCCTGGCAATCGGCGAAGAGCCCGCGCGCGCGAATCTCCGCCGCGCGCTCGTGAATGATCTTCGTCGAGTTGTCGTTCAGCGACGTCCCGTGCCCGCAAATGAACAGGCAGGCCGTGCGTGCCGGTTCCCCAATCGGCACCCCGCTCGCGTCCACCACCTCCTGCGCCTTGCGCAGCAGCGCGTCCGTCATCGCCGAGTGCAGCCCGACCGGCGCGCAGTACCCGACCTGCTTGCCGCCCATGCTCGTCACCGCCCCGGAAAGCCCCAGCTCGCGCGGGATCACCTGTTCGGTGAAGTAGCCGGAGCTGATGAAATTCGGCACCACGTAGACCTCCGTCGCGCGCACCTGCCGCAGCGCCTGGCGAAAGTTCGCCTCTTCTTTCCAAAAGCCCACGTGCACCTCGGCAAAGATCCCGCGCCGGCGCAACTCCTCCGCATGCTGCCAAGTTGGCGCGCTCGAGTCAGCGTTTAGCGTCGAGCCGTGGCCCAGCAGTAGCAGCGCCGCGTCACGCCCGGGTGCCGTCTTCACGCCGAGGCCGCCCCGCGCCGCAGCCGCTTCGCCATCCAGCGGCTCACGTGACGCCGCTGCCCCACGATCACCTCCGCCGTGCGCACAAGAAACGGTCCGACTTCCATCCCATGCCGCGGAAAGGAAATACGCCCCGCGCGCACCGCCGCCAGGATCGCCTCTTCCGTCAGTGCGTCCGCCTCCACCGTGCTGGGATTGCGACCGATCGCGGAGGGCGAGTGCGCATCCGAGCAGGCGAGCAGCGGCTTGCCGTGCCGATGCGCCCAGCGTGCCGCGCGCATATTCGGGCTCACGCGGTTCGGCAGCCATTGGAAATGCAGGGCGCACCACTCCACCGCGTCGATGCAATCGGCATGGCCGTCAATCCGATGGTTCAAGCACGCCGGGTGCGGATAAAACGGATGCGGCGCGAAGACCAGCACGCCCGGCTTGCGCGCGCGCAGGGCGCGAATCTCATCCCAGGTCGTCTCGCCCGGCAGGTCACCCGCGCGCACGCCGAGCACGACGAGATGCTTGTTCTCGATCTCGGTTTCCATCCCGCGGATCATGAGCAGCCCACGCTCCCGCGCGTAGGCTTCCGCCTTCTCGTCCTCGCACACCTGGCGGTGCCACGTCATGGCAATGGCATCGAGCCCCATCTTCTTCGCCACATCGATGTGCTCAAAAATCGAATGATGCAGCGGATCGATCGGATCGCCCTGGCAATGATTATGCAGGTCAACGCGGTAGTTCGGCACAGGTGATCAAGTATGCGCGCGGCGCCGAGGCGCGCAAGTGGTCTCCCGGTCACGCTTCGGCAACGCTCCAACAGAGGATTCCCCTTGACCCCCATTTCCGCCTGACCCATCATCACCCTCCCTTTCCGTTTCGCGGAAAGCCGGAACGGGCTCTTAGCTCAGCGGATTAGAGCGCCTGACTACGGATCAGGAGGCCATAGGTTCGAATCCTATAGGGCCCACTCCCGGAGGTACCATAGCCCCCTTCGGGGATTTCGTCCGCTTCTCCAGGTGCTTGAAAAAGATGGAGCCTCGATCGCTTTTCGTTTCGGATTATTTGAGCTGGATCGTTTTTGAAAGAGTCGACGTCGCAGGGCGGCGCGCGGTGTCTTGATCGATTCCCGGCGCGCCGCGAAAATGACCTTTTACAGGGCGCCACGGCGAACGGAACGAGCTTCACGGCGCAGCGGTGACCAGCGGCTCCGCCGCAAGTTGCACGCGCAGATAGGCGAGGAACGAGGCGCTGCCCATCAGCTTTCCGTGCGTTACGCCCTGAAGGATGCGCACATTCGCCGCGTCGCGCGGCGTCCCTTCCAGCATGCGGGCAAGCTCCACCGTCCCGTCACCCGGCGCACCCGTGTCCAGATAGATGCCGCTGCTCGCGTCATGCTCGCCCGCCGTGACGACCCCGGAAGGCGTGGCGAGGCCGACTCCCGCCACCAACCGCAGCCGCGTCGCTCCGCCCGGGCTGGTGAGAAGGCTCGCCGTGCGCGCCAGCGGACCCATCGTATCCCGCCAGGCCCGCGCTTCCGCCATCAGCCGATCGAGCGCCGAGTCGTCGCGGCAGAAAATCCAGGTCGCGGGATCGATCGACTTGCGGCCCTCCGCCTCGCGCGGTTTCAGCCAGCCGTCGACAAAGACCCGCTGCTCGAGCGCCGCGGTCGGCCAGTAACGCCGCCACGGCGCGGTGGCAAACGCGTCCGTGACCGCTTCACGCCGGCCATCGATCTCGCGGGTCCAGTGTGGATCGCCTGTTGGCAGCAGTTCGTAGAGGCTTGGCCGCGTGATGCCCGTTAGCTTCGTCACGTTCTGGTCGACGCTGGTGGGAATGAGATCCAGCAGCGCGCCCGGAATTCCATGCGCGTGCGACTGCAGGCTGTCCGGTCCGTAGACGACCGTCTTCACCGCCTTGACCGAACCGCCGTTAGGCGTGCCGACAAGATAGAGCTGCCGCACCCGTGGCGCCCACGAGGGTTGCTGCGCCAGCAGCGTCCGCGCCACCAGCCCGCCCATGCTATGCGCCACCAGGATGAAGCGCGTTTGACTCGCCGGAATGCCCGTCCGCGCCGCATGAATCGCCGCGTAGCGTTCCAGCGCATGGCCAAGCTGCGGCGCGCTCACCGTCGCCATGTCCTGCCGCCAGTCGTAGTCAAAAACGAAGAAATCGCCGTCCGGCGTGTAGGGCACAAAACCCGCAGCGTCTCCGTCCGGGCTTGTCATCGACTTGATGAAACGGCCGTAGATGTCGACTGGCCCGACGGCCCGCATGGTTTTCGGTTCCAGCCGATTCGGCAACCGCAGCGAAAAGTAGAGCCGCGAGGAAAGGAACGTATTGATGTTGCCCCAAACGCAGGCCGGGTCGCCGGCCGCATTGAGCGTGTCATCAAAAAGCTGACAGCCCTCATAGGCCGGCACGAACACGAGTACATCCGCATGCAGCGGTCGGCCACGGGCTAACCCCGCGAGCAGGAGAAATACGAGCAGCCCGCCGCAGATTCGGTGAAACATGGATCACCTTACACGGTTCCGGCTTCGGCACAGGCAGCGACAACCGAATGGCCATCAAGTTACATTCCTGTTCGTGAAAGCAGCCAAAATCCGCATGTTGGTGAACGCATTTTTACGAAACCTTCATGTTGAGGCGCAATGGATTGCATGGAATGAAAGTAGCTCTCGCAATTGGTCGTAACGAATCCTCCTAAACCGCGTCTAAGCCGTATGCCCGATTCCGCTCCCGCCCTTCTTTTTCTCGCTGTTCCCGGCACGCAGGAGACCCGGCAACTCGACCTGGATTCGGTGCGCGACGCCGTGGCGCGCGGTGAGATCGGCTTGGATAACTGGGCGTGGTCACCGGATCGCAACGAGTGGGTGCCGCTCGCGCAACTGCCGGAGTTCGCCGAGCCGGAACCCGTCGCACTTCCTGCGCCCGAGCCGGTGCCGGCGGTCCGTGTCACGCCCAGGCAAGTCGTGTCGGCGGCCGTGCCAATGAAGGTGCAGGCTCCCGTGGCGCAGGCCGGCGCCCTGCCGCATGCGGCCACCTATTACTCCAAGCCGGTGGATGACCATCCGCACGAGCTGCCGGTCTTCCGCATTTTCTTCATCGGCTTGGGCACGTTCATCGTCGCGCTCATCATCGTGAACTACTTCCTGATCGAGAACTCGTTTCGCACGAAGATGGACAAGACCCCGTTTGCCGACATTTCCACCCACGCGCACCTTGGCGCCTTCATGCAGCCCACCGTGCTGCTCGTCCACGTGCTGCCCAGCCGCAAGATCACCGACGATAATTTCGCCGATCTTCTGACAGTCCTGACCCAGTCCGCGCCGCGCCAGGCATTGCCCGGCATCAATTTCAAGATCATCAGCCTCACACCGGCATGGATCGGCCGCTACATGATCAGTGCCGATGATTGGGATGGCTTTGCCGACATGGGTGGATTTTCGCCCCAGGAAAAACGCCAGTTCGTGCTGTCCCATCTCGAGCGCGCCGGTGGCGAACCTCTCTTGACCGAGCATCGCAACGAGACCGACGACCAGCGCAAGGCCGACGAGGCGAAGGTCTGGCAGCAATTGGTCGCCACGTTTCAAGGCAGCTAAGCCGCGCCTCGTCCGGGCGTGTTCCACCCGGACGTACGTCGAAGCTTTTCGACACGCCAATTATCCCGCCACGAGGCTCAGGGCGGAGGCCTTTCCCTCCGATAATCTGGGCAACGCGCGAAGAGCTCTGCCGTTTCCTCGTCGTCTCACTCTAAATCACGCCGCTAACGTATTGTTGCTATAAGGTTTGTAGATCCATGTACTCTCCTGAGGAAACCGCCCGGCTCAAGGCCCTGCGCGAGTATGCGATCATGGACAGCGAGCCGGAGGAGGCCTTCGACGCCCTCACGCGCCTTGCGGCGCAAATCTGCGAGGTGCCCGTTTCCACCATCAGCTTCATCGAGGCCGACCGGCAGTGGTACAAGTCGAAGGTCGGCATGCCGACCGACATGAAGGAGACGCCGCGCGATGTCTCCTTCTGCAATCACACGGTTTCCGCGGGCAGCATGATCGTGATCCCGGACGCGACGAAGGACGTACGGTTCGCCACCAATCCCTACGTGCTCGGAGCGCCGAACGTCCGTTTCTACGCGGGGTACCCGTTGCGGACCCAGGAAGGCTACAGCATCGGCAGCATCTGCGTCGTCGACGTCAAGCCGAAGGAGCTCACGGAAGAGCAGAAAAACGCGCTCGAGATCCTTGGCAATCAGGCGGTCTCGCAGCTCGAGTTGCGCCGCGTGCTGCGCGACCAGAAGGCGGCCCTGCAGGCGCTGCAGGTCAGCGAGGAGCGCTTCCGCGAATTCTCCGAGCATGTCGAGGACCTCTTCTGGATTGTTGTGGGCGGGAAGCTCCAGTTCGTCAGCGCGGCCTTTGAGACCATCTGGGGCCGGTCGGTCGTCGAATTCCAGAAGCATCCGGAGATATATTTTGCCGCCATCCACCCCGAGGATCAGGCCCGGGTGCGCCTCGCCTTCGGCCGCCAGGACCCGGCCGGTTTCGACGAGATCTACCGCGTCATCCGCCCCAACGGCTCCATTCGCTGGGTGCGCGACCGCGCCTTCCCCCATCTCAACGAAAAGGGCGAGGTGATGCGCATCAGCGGCATCGCGTCGGACATCACGCAGCAGAAGGAAACCGAAACCGAGCGCGACCGCTTCTTCCAGGCCTCGGTCGATTTCATGACCATCCACAAGCTGGGCGAGACCGATTACCGCCAGGTCAACGCCGCGTGGGAACGCGCGCTCGGCTACACGTCGGAAGACCTCACCGACGGCAGCTTCCTCCAGTTCATTCATCCCGACGATATCCAGTCGACGCGGGAAGTCCTCAAGGGCCTGGAGCACGGGGCGGATGTGCGCCAATACCGCAACCGGTATCGTCATAAGGTCGACGGCTCCTGGCATTGGCTGGAGTGGCAGGCCTTCGCGCCCGCGCCCGGCGAGGATTTTGTCTACGGCACCGCGCGCGACGTCACTTCCCAGGTCTACGGCGAGGAACAGCTCCGCCAGAAAACCGCCGAGCTGGAACGCGTCTTCAACGTCTTCCCGGACCAGTTTTTCCGCATCGATCAATATGGCGTCATCATCGAGTACCGCGGGGGCCACGCCGGGCTCGCCGGCCCGTTCACCCGCGAGTGTGTGGGCCGCCGCTTTCACGACATCCTTCCCGCCGAGATCGCCGAGCGCTTCCGCGCCGCCAAGTCCGAGGCGCGCCGCACGCAGCACCAGCAACAGTTCGATTTTCGCCACGGCATCGGCGCGGCCGAGCACGACTTCGAGGTCCGCGTGCTTTCCGATGACGGCCGCGAGGTCATCGCCGTGGTGCGCGACATCACCGACCGCGCGCTGGCCGACCGCGCGCAGGTACAGGCCAAGCAGGCGGCGGAATCCGCCAGCCGCTCGAAGAGCGAATTCCTCGCCAGCATGAGCCACGAGCTGCGCACGCCGCTCAACGCCATCCTCAACATCTCTGAGTCGCTTGGCGAGGGAGTCTACGGCTCGCTCAATGAGAAGCAGCAGCGCTCGCTCCACACCGTGGCAGAAAGCGGCCGCCACCTGCTCGGGCTGATCAACGACATCCTCGATCTCAGCAAGATCGAGGCCGGCAAAATGGAGCTGCAACTGGCGGAGATCAACGTGCGCGCCATCTGCGAGGCCAGCCTGCGCCTCGTGCGCGAACAGGCCCTGCAACGCCGCCAGGACATCACCCTGGAAATCACCCCCGGCTTCGAAACCGTGCAGGCGGATGAACGCAAGCTCAAGCAGGTGCTCGTCAACCTCCTCAGCAACGCCAGCAAGTTCACTCCCGCCGGCGCTCCCTTTGGCCTCACGGTCGAAAGCCGCGGCGACTTCATCGCCTTTACCGTGTGGGATGCCGGCATCGGCATCTCGCCCGCCGATCTTGGCCGGCTCTTTCAGCCCTTCGTGCAACTTGACAGCAAACTCTCCCGCGAATACGCCGGCACCGGCCTCGGCCTTTCCCTGGCGCAGCGGCTGGCACACCTGCACCAGGGCCGCATCGACGTGGAGAGCACGCCGGGGAAGGGGAGCCGCTTCACCGTCCTGCTCCCCACCCGCGCTGCGACGCGCCCGCCGGTTCCCGCGTTCGCGCCCACCCAGGTGCTCCCGATGCCGTTCCTGCCGGCCGGCCACGGCCCGCGCGTGCTGCTGGTCGAGGACATTGAGGCCAATCGCGACTGCATCGGCGATTACCTCGAATCGAAGGGATTCCAAATAAACTTTGCCGTCAACGGCGCCGAGGCGCTGCACCGCGTCGAGTCCTGGCAGCCCGACATCATCGTCACCGACATCCAGATGTCCGGCATGGACGGCTTTGAGGCGATCCGCCAGCTGCGCGCGCGGCCCGCCCTAGCCCAAACGCCCATCATGGCGCTTACCGCCCTGGCCATGGAAGGCGACAGCGAGCGCTGTCTTGCCGCCGGCGCCACTCATTACCTCAGCAAGCCGGTCGCCCTCAAGTCGCTCGCCGCGACCCTGGCCACCATCGCGCGCGAATCCCCGCGGAGGATCGCCGCATGAGCACGCTGCCCATTCAGGGTACGCTCCTCATCGTCGACGACGAGCGCGCCGGCCGCGAGGCGCTCGAGGGCCTGCTGCTCAACCAGGGCTACCGGCTCCATTTCGCCAGCAGTGGCGCCGAGGCCGTTGCCGCCATCCAGCAACTGCGCCCCGACCTCGTCCTGCTCGACGTCATGATGCCTGGCATGGACGGCTTCGAGGTCTGCCGGAAGCTGCGCGCCAATCCGCTCACCGCGGAAATCCCCGTCCTGCTCGTCACCGCGCTTGACGACCGCGAAACGCGCCTGGAAGGCATCACCGCCGGCGCGGACGACTTCATCTCCAAGCCCTACGACCGCGGCGAGCTGCGCCTGCGCGTGAAGACGATCATGCGCATCGGCCGCTACCGCCGCCTCCTCAATGAGCGCGCGCGCTTCAATTCCGTGGTCGAGAACGCCAGCAACGGCTACATCGTCGTGAAGGACGACGGCACCATCAGCTACGCCAACGTCTCCGCGCGCAGCTTCCTCAATCTCGCCGCCCCCGGCCTCGTCGAGGGCTACGGCCTCTTCCTCGAAACCGCGCGCCGGCAGTACCGCCTGGAGCCCGACTGCGCCTGGACCGACGAGGACCTGCGCGTGCCCAACCGCCATTACCTTGTGCGGCCGGAGACCGCCACCGCCCGCGCCTTCTGGGTTTCCGTCACGCTCATGGATCCCGGCAGCGACGCCGGCGAACGCCTGCTGCGCCTGCGCGACGTCACCGAGGAAATGGGCGTGCAGCGCGACCGCCACAGCTTCCAGCGCATCCTCGGCCACAAGCTGCGCACGCCGCTCAACGGCATCGTCTCCATGCTCGAGCTGCTCAACGGCGAACTCGCCGGCGGCCCGCAGGAGGAGATGGCCGCCGTCGCCCTTAGCAGCGCCGAGCGCCTCGCCCGCAGCGTCGAGGAGATCCTGGAATTCGCCGCGCTCTCCGCCCAGCCCGGCGAGAAGGAAGAGCCCTTCGCGCTTGCCGGCCTGCCCGACCTGCTCGAGCGGCTGCGGCTCGAAATGGAAATCGTCACCCTTGACCGCACGCTCGATTCCGCGCTGCTGGAGGAGAAGATCACGCTTTCTCCGCTACAGTTCGAGACCGTCCTGCGCGAGCTCTTCGAGAACGCGCGCAAGTTCCACCCCAAGCGCCGACCTGAGCTGCGCGTTACCACGGCTCGCCTCGGCGAGGGCCGCACCCTGCGGCTGGCCTTGCGCGACAACGGCGTCAACCTCGCGCCCGACCAGCTCGCCCAAGTCTGGATGCCTTATTATCAGGGTGAAAAGCGCACGACCGGCGAAGTGGAAGGCATGGGCCTCGGCCTCAGCGTGGTGAAAAGCATCGTGGTCTCGAAAAGCGGCAGCATCCGCATCACCAACAACCCCGAAGGCCCCGGCATCGAAGTCACGCTGGATCTCCCACTGCTGTAATCGGGCAAGGATTGACCTTCTCACTGTAGCGGCTGTCTATGACCGTCGCACAAATTGGCGCGACGCGCCGCCACCGTGTGGCCCCGGATCGCGCCGCACTCCGCTCAACCATCCGCTGCACCACCCACGTTCGCCGCCCGCCCAAGCTGGGTGGTAACCGGCGCTCTCCGAGCGCCGGAGGCCGCAAAGCGGCCGGAATGCAGCCGCGTTGAAGATGAAGTTTCGACCCAACGCGGATAGAGCGAACCGAAAGCACGTTCGAATTAGAAAAGCCCCACGCCTCGCCCGCGACAAATTACGCGTCATGAAGGCGAACCAGAAAAATCCCGATACTCCCCACCCCCTTTGACCCATCGCCTCCGCGAGCTAAACTAAGCTCCCGTGCGCAAAATCATCCATCTCGACATGGACTGCTTCTACGCGGCCGTCGAGATGCGCGAGCATCCGGAACTCGCTGGCCAGCCGCTGGCCGTTGGCGGCGGCTCGCGCCGCGGTGTCGTCACCACCTGCAACTACGAGGCGCGCAAGTTCGGCGTCCACTCCGCCATGCCCGGCTTCCAGGCCCGCCAGCGCTGCCCGAACCTTATCTTCCTTCCGCCGCGCTTCGAGCTCTACCGCGCCGAGTCGCAAAAGGTCCGCGCCATCCTGCGCGCCTACACCCCGCTGGTCGAACCGCTCTCGCTCGACGAGGCCTATCTCGATGTCACTGCCAGCCCACGGTACGCCTGGGACATCGCCAAGGAAATCCGCGCCCGTATCTTCGCCGAGACGCGGCTGACCGGCTCGGCCGGCATCGCGCCCAACAAGATGCTGGCCAAGATTGCCAGCGATTGGCGCAAGCCCAATGGCCAGTTCGCCATCACCCCAGAGCAAATCGACGCCTTCGTCCGCGAACTCCCCGTGCGAAAGATCTGGGGCGTCGGCCCGAAAAGCGCCGAGCGGTTCGCGGCGGAGGGCGTGAAGACCTGCGCCGATCTCCAACAGCTCACCCTCGCGGAACTCGCGCGCCGTCACGGCAAGTGGGGCCACGAGCTTTACCGCCTTTGCCGCGGCGAGGACGACCGCCCCGTCGAGCCCGATCGCGTCCGCAAAAGCCTGAGCAACGAGCGCACCTACAGCGAAAACCTCACCACGCTCGACGCCTGCCAGGCCGCGCTCACCGAGCTGGTTGAGGAGTTGTTCGAGGAACTCCGGACCAAGGCCGCCGACCGCCAGGTCCGTAAGGCCGTGGTGAAGGTCAAGTTCGCCGACTTCACCCGCACGACCAAGGAGTGCGTCAGCGCCACCCCCGACCTCGCCACTTATCAGGCGCTGCTAACCGAGGCGCGGTTGCGCAAGCAGCAGCCCATCCGCCTCCTCGGTGCCGGCGTCAGGTTCACGGAAGAGGAAGACGAACCTCAAGACGACCCTCAGCAACAACTAGCGTTCAGCTTGTAGCCGTCCAGCCAGGTAGCCGGCGCTCGGAATGCGCCAGCTACCAGTTCTAACCAATATCCCCGGACCCGCGCATCACTAAATTCCGTGCACGCCTTCGCTGCCCTAATATCTTCGCATACAGCTGCATAATCCTTTGCGCGGCCTCCTCGTCTCGTGGTAAATAACGCTTGCGAACATGGACGATTCATCTGCCAGCGCCGAAGCAGCCCACGCCCCGATAGCACACGGGCACGCACACGATAGCCACGACGATCACGGACACGAGCATCACCAGCTCGGCTTCGTGCGCACCTACATCTTCTCCACCGATCACAAGACGATCGGCATCCAGTATCTGCTTGCTGGCCTCGTGCTCATGTTCTTCGGCTTCTCCCTCATGATGCTGATGCGCTGGCAGCTCGCCTTTCCCGGCACGCCGCTGACCTGGGCCAATCTATGGGCGGAGACCAGCTACCAGCTGCACGTCATCTGGTACCACCTCGGCATGGGCTTCATGCCCAGCGAGCCCAAGCCCATTCCGGCCGATCCCAACCACCCGCCGCTGCTGCAGCTTATCTGCGGCAGGGAGCAGATGCCCGGCGGCGTCATGACGCCTGATTTCTATAACACGCTCGGCGCAATGCACGGCACCATCATGGTGTTCTTCGCCATCGTGCCGATCGGATTCGCCGCCTTCGGCAACTTCGTCATGCCCCTGCAGTGCGGCACGATCGACATGGCCTTCCCCCGCCTCAACATGGGCTCGGTCATCCTCTTCTTCATCAGCGCGGTCATCATGCTGGTGAGTTTCATGGTCCCCGGCGGCGCGGCCAAGTCGGGCTGGTATTCCTACACGCCGCTCGCCTCCATCGCGGATCAGCCGACGAACGCGGTCATCTTCGGCCACAACTTCCATTTCATGTGGCCGATGTGGGCCACCGGCCAGTCGCTCTGGATCATTGGCATGGCGTTCAACATCACGTCGTCGCTGCTTTCCTCCGTCAATTTCATCACCACCATCGTGCAGCTCCGCGCCAAGGGCCTGTTCTGGATGCGCCTGCCGTTCTTCGTCTGGACCCAGTTCGTCACCGCCTTCCTGCTCCTGCTCGCGTTCCCGCCACTCGAGGCCGCGGCGATCATGCAGTTGATGGACCGGCTTTCCGGCTCCAGCCTCTTCTCGCCCTCCGGTCTCATCGTCAACGGCACCATGTGGCACGGCAACGGCGGCGGCTCACCGCTCCTCTGGCAGCATCTCTTTTGGTTCCTCGGCCATCCTGAGGTTTACGTGCTCATCCTTCCCGGCCTTGGCGTGATCGCCGAAGTCATTGCCAACAATGCGCGCAAGCCGCTCTGGGGTTACAACCAGATGATTTACGGGCTGCTCGCGCTCGGCTTCCTCTCCATGATCGTATGGGCGCACCACATGTACCTGACGGGCATGGGCACGGCGGTGAGCGCCTTCTTCCAGCTCACGACCATCATCATCTCGGTCCCGACCATCCTCATCCTGGCGTCGCTCATTATTTCGCTCTGGGGTGGATCCATCCGCTTCACTGCGCCCATGCTTTGGGCCTGCGCGTTCCTGCCGCTCTTCGGTATCGGTGGCCTGACCGGGATTCCGCTCGCCTTCAACGCGCCGGATACCTTCCTGCACGACTCCTATTATATCATCGCCCACTTCCACTACGTCATCGCCCCGGGCACGATCTTCGCCTTCTTCGCGGGCATCACCTACTGGTATCCCAAGGCCACCGGCCGGATGATGAGCGAGTTTTGGAACAAGGTCCATTTCTGGCCCACCATGGTGCTGATGAACTGCATCTTCTTCCCCATGTTCCTGCAGGGCATGGCCGGCATGCACCGCCGCATGTATGACGGTGGTGCGACCTATGAGCTGCTGAACAAGAACGTGCTCCACTGGAACGTCTTCATCTCCGAGTCCGCCTGGCTGCTCGGTTTGGCGCAGATTCCCTTCATCCTGAACTTCTGCCTCTCCTGGAAGTTTGGCCGCAAGGTGGGCGATAATCCGTGGGAATCCACCACGCTCGAGTGGCAGACCCCGACGCCCCCGCCGCACGGCAATTTCCTCACGCCGCCCACCGTTTACCGCGGCGCCTATGAATACAGCGTGCCCGGTCATCCGGACGACTTCACGCCGCAGAACTCACCGCCGCGCAATCCGGACAAGCTCCGCCGCGACCACGACAATCCCCGCCTGACGGTGCAGCACTAATTTCGAGCCATGGACATTCCTTACACCGTCACCGTCCGGCCTGACACGGGACTCTATAATGGCAAGCTCGGCGTCTGGCTCTTCCTCGCCTCGGAGGTCATGCTCTTTGGCGCGCTCTTCACCGCCTACCTCTTCATGCGCCTCGGCGCGGATGAGGGCATGTGGCCGCAGCATGTCCAAAATGTCGCCATTGGGTTCACCAATACCTGCCTGCTCATCTGCTCGTCCATCACCATGGTCTATGCCTGGGTCGCGCTGAAGGAGCGGAACTTGGCCAAGTATCGCGCGTTTCTCTTCGCCACGATTTGCTTCGGCATCGGCTTCCTCGGGCTGAAAGGCTACGAGTACCACGACAAGTACATGCACTGGGGCTTTTTCGTAAAGCCCGAGGCGATCGACAAGTACCGGCCGGAATTGCAGAAGGTCGACGCCTTCATCAACTGGTGCCCTACGCAAGGCGCCGACGGCGCTTACGAGATTCGCGGTCACCTGCACGAGAAGGATCTTGCGAAGGGACTTTTCACCATCGTGCCGGACAAGAATTTCCACCCGATTTCCTTCGGCGGCACGCCCAAGGCGGAGGAGAAAGGCTCCGGCAACGAGGAGGAGACGGTCACGGTTTCGCAAGCCGATCTGATTCGCCCGGCTGGCAATCTCCTGCCGGCCTACGGCACCTACTACGCGATCTACTTTACGGTTACCGGCCTGCACGCGCTGCACATCATCGGCGGGGTCACCGTCATGCTGTATTTTCTCGGGCCGGGCTCGCGCATGTACCGCCGCAATCCCGAGCAGCTTTCCAACCGCATGGAGGTGACTGGGATCTTCTGGCACTTCGTTGACCTGGTCTGGATCACCGTCTTCCCCATTATTTACCTGACCTGATTTCCGATTATCTTATTTCATGAGCGCCGATCCTTCCGATCATTCGCACGACGCGAGCCCCGGCACGGGTCACGACCTTGCGGTCGAGGCGCAGCACGCCCGCGATCATGCGAAGGAGAACAACTGGTTTTTCCTCGGTTTCTTTTGCCTCGTGGGCCTGGCGGTCATGAGCTACGAGTTTCAGGGCACCAACCCATGGGCCATCGCGCTGCTCGCCGTCCTGCGCTGCAGCTACATCGGCTTTTTCATGTTCATGCTTTTCCGGCGGTTCAATTACATCTTCACCGCCTTCCTTTTTACGGCACTTTTTTTTGTCGCGATGGTCTTTCTCTCTTGGTGGGATTCGACCGTCCCTGGTATCGGCGATCCCATCGAACTCCGTTCCGACGCCAAGAGCACCCACGCCCACTAATATGTCCATCCGCTTCGTCCACCAGGTCATCATCTTCGCAGCCATGGCCGTGGCGCTGGTCTTTGCCGGCTGGTGTTTTTTTGATCCCAGCGTCGCGGGCAACCTGCCGTACACCCTGGCCGGCGCGCTCTGCGTCCTGATTGCCATCGGCCTCGTTTTCTACGAGCGACATTTCCTCAAGCGCACCCGCAAAATCATCCTGCATTGATCGCCATGAAAAAGATCCTCGTCTCGATCGTATCGCTTAGCCTCATTGCTCCGTTCGCGAGCCTGCCGGCCTCGGCCTGCGCCGCCTGTTACAACGCCAATGCCGGCAGCAAGATGGGCAACGCCGCCAATGTTGGCGTGATTGCCATGGCCGTCATCATGTTCATCATGCTCGGCGCGCTCTTCGCCGCCGGGTGCTACTTCAACTGGCGCGCCAAGAATCCGCTGCCCGATTACAACGAGCTCCTCGCTGAAGAGGAAACCACGCCGCCCGACGCGCTCCCCGACGCTTCATGACCCCAACCTTCGCCGTCCTGATCGAGGCGCTCGATATCGCGCCCAATGCCTCGGAGCATGGTTACGCCATCGACACGATGATGGAGATGCTCTTTTGGTTCATGCTTCTCCTGTTCATGACCTGGGGCTCGTTCTACGCCTACATGCTCGTGCGCTTCCGTCGGAGCAAGCAGCCCAAGGCGCTCTACGCCGGCGCCGCAACGCATTTTCCCAGCAAGGTGGAAGGCGGCATCGCCGTTTTCGAGGTGGTCATCCTGCTCTCCTTTGCCACGCCGCTCTGGTCCCTGCGCACCGACCAGTTTCCCACCGGCCCGGACGTGACGCACCTCCGTGCGGTAGGCGAACAATTTCTTTGGAATTTCCAGTACACCGGCGCGGACGACAAGTTCGGCAAGCGCAACCCGGTGTACGTCACCGCGGCCAACCCGTTGGGATTGGACAAGAACGATCCGGACGGTGCTGACGACCTGACCACCCGCAACGAGATGCACCTGCCGGTCAACAAGCCGGCCATCGTCGACGTGATGTCGAAGGACGTCATCCACGATTTCTGCATCCCCAACATGCGCTCGGCCCAGGACGCGATTCCGGGCTCCGTCATCCCACTCTGGTTCAAGCCGATCAAGGAAGGCACCTACGAGATTGTCTGCGCCCAGCTTTGCGGCAGCGGCCACTCGGCCATGCGCGGCGTGCTGGTGGTGGAAAGTCAGGCCAAGTACGACGCCTGGTATAAAGAGAATTACAACCAGACGCATCCCAAGTCGAAGATGGCGGCCGCCGCGGCGACGGGGCCGACGGTCGCGGGGAATTAGTTTGCGCGGTCAGAAATGGGCGGCATCAGCCTGATGCCGGTCGCGTAAGCAGAACGTCGCGAGGCGAAAACTTCTCGACCCGCGATCATCGCCGGAATTCCTGGTGCGCGCGGCAGAGGCTAAAAGCTTTTCCACCTCGGGCGGCGCGCACCGGCGTCGGGCCTGACGCCGGCTACCTCAGACGCGCAGGACCCCATCCGTGCCCAGCATCGGCACCACGTCCAGCGAATCGATGGCCGCGCAAAAAGGAATATCGTCCTGCAGGCCGATCTTGCGCAGTTCCTGGCCCGCTTGGCTGCCAAGAAGCATCGTCGCCAGATCGTGCCGCACCGACTGGAAGAGGGATCGGAACGAGCTCTCCTCGCCCAACGCTTCCGCCAGCGCACCGGCCACCACCGCGTCGTCGAGGCCGAAGTGACCCTCGAAGCCCGCGCACAGGATGATCCACGGCGGTCCCAGCTGGCGCAGCTTTTCCACGGTGGCGCTCAAGTTGACGAAGGCGCAGGTCAGTACCGCACGCGCGCCGGCACAGGCGGCCAGTGCCTGGGTGCCATTGGTCGTGGTCAGAATGAGCTCGCGGCCGCCAACCTGTCCGGGCGTGACGGCTCTGGGTGAGTTGCCGAGGTCGAATCCGGGAAGCGCGATGCCATGGCGTTCGCCTGCGAGAAGACGGCGGGGCTCGGCCGCCTTCAGCGCCTCGGCCTCCGCCACGCTCGCGACCGGCCGGATGCCGGCGGCTCCTGCGGCTAGCGCGGCGGCAATGGTCGTGGTGGCGCGGATCACATCGATCACGACGCAAACCGACTCCTGCCGTGCCGTATCTTCCAGCGCCCGCCATTGCGCGGGCAGATAGCAGACCGAGAACTTTTTCACCGGCCGCGATAGAGCGCCGCGTCGATCACGGACCAGAGGTGGACCAGCCATCCCAGGAGCACGAACCACAATGCGCCGGCGAGAATGAATTGGAAGACGGCCATAAGCACGCGGCCCTGCAGCAACTGTCCCAAGCCGGGAATGAAGAAGCTGGCGAGCGCGGCAATCACATTGCCGGAGGAGCCGGGAGAGGACATGCGTACAACCTGAAGCGGAAGGATCATGATGTCAAAACGTGGTGGTGAGGCCGCTTGCCACGAGAGCCATTTCTGAAGTCGATTCTCGCCCCAAGGCTTGGAAAAGAGCAGCGGATCTTCGCGGTCGAGATTGACGCTCCAGAGTCGACGAGAGCGCAGCGACGGTTTAGCCTCGGCGCCATGCAGGTGCACGCGCCGCGATATTCGCGCCGGCGCTTTTTGCGGATGCTGGGGCAGGGCGCGGTGCTAGCCGCCGCGCCGCGCATGCTCCTGGCGGATCAGCCGGAGTTGGTGACGGTTTCCGTCCTGCACACGACCGATTTGCACGGCCACATCCTGCCGACCAGCGACTACTCCGGTCGAACCGACCTCGGCGGGCTGGCGCGTTGCGCGACGCAAATCCGGCAGTGGCTGGGCGAGAACGCGAACGCGGCGCTGGTCGACATCGGCGATGTTTACCAAGGCACGGAGGAGGGGCTGGCCACGCACGGGCTGGCGATGATCCGGCTGCTGAACGCGCTGGGCTACGACGGCTGGGTGGTGGGCAACCACGATTTCGACTGGGGCATGAAGGTCCTGCAGGACGCCATCCAGGCCTCGGCCATGCCGGTGCTTTCCGCCAACAGCCGCCTGGCCGCCAGCGAGAGCCGGCTGCAATCGTATTTCGTCAAGGAGATCGCGGGCTTCCGCCTGGCTTTCGTGGGCTTGACCACGCCGGGCCTATCGTCGTGGCTGCCGCCGGAGGATTGCAGCGGCTTCGACGTGCTTGACCCAATCGAGACGCTGCAGCGCATTCTGCCCGAGGTGGCGGCGCAGAAGCCGGATGCGGTCCTGGTTGCCGGCCACATGGGGCTGACGCGGCGCGACGACTTTGCCAATCGCATCGGCGCGCTGACGCAGGCTTTCCCGCAGCTCACCGCCTGTCTGGGTGGGCATACGCACCAGAATCATCCGGGCGAAATTATCAACAACGTGCTCTACACGCAGGCGGACCATTTTGGCATCCACGCCGGCAAGCTGGACCTCACGTTCGACCGGGCGACCCGGCGCCTCGTCCGCCGCGAGGCGGCGACCGTGGAGATGAATCACACCATCGCGCCCGATCCGCTGGTGCTCCATCTGGCGCGACCCGTGTTGGACGATGCCGCCGCGGTGATGACGCAGCCGATGGGGACGCTGACCGAATCCTTCGGCGCTGCCACGGCATTTGGGACCCCCAGTGAGCTCGAGCGGCTCATCGCCAGCGCGATGCGTTCCGCGCTTCATTCCCGGGGCGTGGAGACCGATGTGGTCATGCACGGCCTTTTCGAAGGAGCGGTGCCGTGGGCCCCCGGTCCAAAGACCATTGCCGACGCCTGGACGCTGCTGCCGTACGAGAACAACATCGTGACCTTGGAGCTGACGGGTGACGGTTTGCTCGCTTTTGTACGCGATCTGGCCGGTCCGCGCGATGTGCGCAACGCGATGGGCATCCGGCCCATCATTGACACGTCATCCGGCCAGGTGCGCGAGCTTCGTGCGGCGGACGGTTCGCCCTTGCCGGACAAGCCGCGCTACCGCGTGGCGCTCAATTCCTACGATGCGCAATCAGGCGGGCAGCGACTGCTGACCGTGGGCCGGCTCGCGGCGGACCCCGACAACCGACGGCTGTGGCACGACGTGGAAATTCGCGCCGCGCTGGTGGAATTCTTCTCAGCGCGCCGGCAGGTCGGCCGCGCCTCGTTGCTGGTTTAGCTTACCGGCGGTCCGTGCGTTCCCCGTTGGCGTGCAGCCAGCGGTACATCTCCGCCCGAGCCTGATAGGTGTTGCGTTCGTGATCGGCCATGGCACGCGCACGGTTAAGGCCCATGAGGCGCAGGGCGACCACGGCCACCACCACCAGCGTCAGCAGCGAGCCGGAGGAAAGGGGGGCGTGGCTGCCTCCTTCAATCTGCGCAAACTGCGCATCGGGCAGAGTCGAGGACGCGTCATGATGCGTGAGCATCGTCGACTCTCCGGCCGCGGCGGTAGCGCGCGCGGAGATTCCAGAAGCGGCGTGAGCGCCAGTCAAAGAGAGGAGCACAAGGGCGAGGAAGATGAGGTACGGCTTCATGTGCATGCCAAGTAGCAAAGGGCAAACCGTGGGGAGAAAGCGTGATGGACTGAGTGCCTTGGAACTATCATAAACACCCAAGGGAAAACGACTTGTGCTTCCTATCTTTCTCAGCCTCTCAATATCTTCCATCATCCAAGGTGAGATGTTACGGCAGATATTGCCGGAAAGTAAGGAAAGGTAGGCCGAACTTTCCCTTTATTCGGGTCATGCAAGCCCGAGGCACCAGCGAACAACGGGCTTTTCATTCCGATGCCGAGAGCCACACTTGGCATCCACGACATGAAAATCCTCGCCCTTTGTTCCCTTGCTTTGCTGATGTTATCTCCTGCGCTCGTCCGGGCGGACAGCCTGCATCAGCGGATTCGCACCGCGACCCATATCGTCGAGGAGCGGCAGGGCTCGGTTGATCCCATTCCAGCGGAGGTGCTGGCCCACGCGCGGGGTGTGGCCATCGGCACGATCACCAAGGCGGGTTTGGGCATTGGTGGTCAAGGCGGCGAGGGGATCGTCCTTCTGCACTATTTGGGTGATGCGCACCCGACGTGGTCGGCCCCGGTGGCCTTCACCACGAGCGGCGGGACGATCGGCGCGCAAATCGGATTCACGACCATCCGCTACATCATCATTCTCAATTCGGACGCGGCGGTCCGGATGTTCACGAGCCCCGGCAAGGTAGGCTTCGATGCGCAGGCTACCGGCACGGCAGGCGGCGATACCGCGCGGGAAGGGGAGTCGACCGACGAATTGCGGCGGCACTCAATGATTATCTATAAGGAGACGGGCGGTCTTTACGGCGGCGCGACGCTGGGCGGTACCTCAGTGCAGGTGGACGACGATTGCAACCAGGAGGCGTACGGTGATGGAATCTATGTGCGCGACATTCTGGGCGGCAAGGTGCCGCGGCCTGCGTCGGCAAATCACCTCTACGCGCTGCTGAACAGCATGAGGTAAAGCTGGTGCGGGAATCCGCCGGCGTTCCCCCAGGCATACGCCGAATGGGCCCGGCGGGATTCGAACCCGCAACCAAGGGATTATGAGTCCCCTGCTCTAACCATTGAGCTACAAGCCCGCTGGCGGGAAGGGTAATGGTTGCCGTGCGCGGTGTCGAGGCAGGCGCCGTGGCGGCTCGCTTTTATGTCGCGGCAGCAGGAACACGGAGGTAGCCGTCGACCTAGGGGCGACGGACGCTAAGAGGAAGCTTGTCCGCTTTCAGTCCGCGCCCGGAGGCCGACGGCCACCTTGGAAAGCGCCTCACAGGCGTCGGGCCCGCGGCCTTAAAAGTAAAAGGGAAACCCCATCTGGCGGAAGGCTTCCTTGTCGGCCTTCAGGTATTTGTCACCCAGCGCGTCGAATCCGTGGTGGTCGCGGAAATCCTTGAGGAAGGCGTTCACCTGGGTCGCCAGCGCCGTGTTGCCCTTGCGGATGCCGATGGCCCAGGACTCGTGTTGGAAGGGAGCGAGCAACCCGCGGGTGCTTTCGGGATGTTTCTTCGCGAACTGATAGATGGACATCTGGTCGTAGATGAAGGCATCGGCTTTGCCCTGGATGACCTCGAGCGCGCAGGTTGAGTCCTCGGGAAAGACCAGCACGTTCGCGTGGGTGAGGTGGTCTCGCGCATACGTCGCGCTGGTGGTGCCAGTCTTGACCACGACGTTGACCCCCGGCTTGTCGAGGTCGCCGATGCCCTGGATCGAGCTGTCTTTCCTTACGAGGATGGAGAGGCCAGTGGAGAGATAGGGATCGGAAAAATCGATCGACTGCCGTCGCTCGTCCGTGGCGGTCATCGAGGAGATGATCAGGTCGATGCGCCCGGTCTTCAGCGCCGGAATCAGGCCCTCAAACGGCATGTTCTGAATCTCGATCTCGCGATGAAGATAGGTGCCGAGCGCATGGGCGAGATCGACGCCCACGCCGGTCGGGTTGCCGTCCGCATCGGTCATCTCGAAGGGCGGGTAGTTGAGTTCCATGCCGATGATCAGCGGCTGGTTGCCGCCAGTGCAGGCGGTGAGTGCAACGGCAAGAAAGAGCGCAGAGATGGAAAAGAAGAGAGAGCGGATCATGAGATTCCGCGTTTCATGAGCGGTGTAAAGTCAGACCACTGTTCGAGGCGAAAAGCGCGAATGTCTCGGACCGAGTGAGGAAACCATTCGAAGGCGCGTAAGGCTTCCAAGGCGGCGAAAAGATTCGCCATGTTCTCGTTTTCCGTCACGTATAGGCTGCCTTGAACGCGCTTGAATCCAAAGCCGGAAAGAGTGGCCCCAATGTCAGTGTAAGCTTGGGAAACGCCCTTGGGGTGTTGTCGCTCCGCGTCGGCGACCGTAAGATCAAAGGCGACCGCAAACATCAGCGGGCATCAGGGTCCTGCTGCACGCGGGAGTATCTATATTCCATTTGTTCGCCTGAATCCACGAGCCGGATAGGGACCAGCCACTCTTTGTTTGGTCCCTGGCGTCCGGTGCCCACGATCTCATATTTGGGTCCCAAGGGACCAAACGTCTTAAATCGGCCTAGAGGAACGACCGGGGCTGGATCAATCAGCGGTCTGATCATGAATGGAGAGTAGCGACTGCTGGAGCGAAGATCAAATCATTGCCCGCTAAGTCATAATTTTGACAGCGCTCCGAGAGGCGCGCTACGTTGCGAGGGTATGAGCAAAATTGTCGGCATCGATCTGGGCACGACCAACTCCCTGGTGGGCGTGATGGATGCCGGGTTTCCGGTGCTGATTGCCGATGCGGACGGCCGACGGCTGACGCCCAGCGTGGTTCATTTTCCGGGAGCGGGCCAGGCGCCGCTGGTTGGCGCGGCGGCCAAGCGCGTGCGCGGGCTCAAGCCGCGCGAGACGGTTTCTTCGATCAAGCGCTTCATGGGCCGGCGCGGCAGCGAGCTGTCGCAGGAGGAGATGATTGTTGGCTATCCGATCGCCGGCCAAGGCAACGAACCGGTGCGGGTGGAACTACCGGGCCGCGCCTGGTCGCCGGAGGAGATTTCCGCGGAGGTGCTCAAGAAGCTAAAGGCCGATGTGGAGCGCTCGCTGGGCGAAAGCGTCACGCGCGCGGTTATCACCGTGCCCGCTTATTTTAATGACGCTCAGCGCAATGCGACGAAGGAGGCCGGCCGGCTCGCGGGGCTGGAGGTGGCGCGGATCGTCAACGAGCCGACGGCCGCGGCACTGGCCTACGGGCTTGATCGGCTGAAGGAGAAATCGAAGATTGCGGTTTACGATCTTGGCGGCGGCACGTTTGATATTTCGATCCTCGAACTGAACGAAGGCGTCTTTCAGGTTCTGGCAACGAACGGCAACACGCGCCTGGGCGGGGACGACATCGACGCGGCATTAACCGACGAACTGGCGCGCCGGCTGGCCGCAGACCTCAAGACGAACATCGATGCGGCGCTGGTGGCGCGGCTGCATGAGGAAGCGGAAAACGCGAAGATCCGGCTTTCGATGGAAACGGAGACGCGGGTGGAAATTCCGTTTGCCAAGGGCGAGCAGAGTTTCTCCACTACCGTGACACGTGAGCAGCTGGAGATTTTGGCGCGACCCATTGTGCAGCGGACACGCGGGCACTGCCTGCGTTCGCTGAGCGACGCCAAGCTGAAACCGGCTGAGCTGGACGACGTGATTCTGGTGGGCGGCCAGACGCGCATGCCACTGGTGCACACGCTGGTGCGGGAGATTTTCGGGCGGGAGCCGAACACGAACGCAAATCCGGATGAGGCGGTGGCACTGGGCGCAACGATCCAGGCCGGCATCCTCGAGGGCGGCGTGCAAAACATGGTGCTGCTCGACGTGACGCCTCTGTCGCTCGGCATCGAGACGTTCGGCGGGCTGATGAACGTGATCATTCCGCGCAACACAACGATTCCGACCAAGGCTGGCGAGCTCTTTACCACCGCCGTGGACAACCAGAAATCGATGAAGATCCAGGTGCTGCAGGGCGAGCGCGAACTCGCCAAGGACAACTGGTCGCTCGGCCAGTTTGACCTTGAGTTTGAGCCGGCGCCGAAAGGGGTTCCGCGGGTGGGCGTGCAATTTGAGATCGATGCGAACGGCATCCTCGGTGTGCTCGCGCGGGACGTGAAGACGGGGCACCAGAAAGTGGTGCAGCTCACGAGCGCCGTCGATGTGCGCGACGAGGACGTGGAGAAGATGGTTGCGGAATCAGTGGAGCACGCCTTCGACGACATCGCGCAACGCCAGTGGATCGAGACCAAGCGCAAGAGCGGCGACATGCTCGGCGCCACCCGCAAGGCGCTGGCACAGGTCGGCGCGCTGATCGTCCCTGCCGAGGTGAAGGAGATCGAGTCCCTGATGCACGCGGTGGAGCAGGCGCTGGAAAGCGAGAACGTGGCGGAACTTAAAGTGGCCAACGCGAAGCTGGACGAGGGCACGCAAGCGCTCGCCGATCTGGTCATGGATCTCGCGATGGAAGCGCAGTTGCGCAAGAAGGGCCTGCTCGACGAGCCCGCCGCGCCCCCCGATCCCGTGCTAAAGACGGATGCGATCGCACCGACAGGGGTGGAAGGATCGATTCCGCTAAAGGGGGAGTAGAGGGTCGAAACGCGGTTATTGTAGCGGCGGTCTACGACCGCCCACGCGAGCCGATGGATGTTCGGCGGCGGTCATAGAACGCCGCTACTGGGCTGCAACGCGCCCACTAGTTTGCGGGAGACGTTTTCCCGTCACCCAGCGGAGCGGACGCAACGGCCGCGATCGACCCGTTGCGGGCGAGATCAGTTCCAAAGGCCAGCTTGGCCAGCGGATGGACCGTCAGAGCCACTCCCGGCACGGACACCGCCGGCGGGGTGGTATATCCCGCTCCTGGATTTGTGATCGTCAACGAAACTACCTTGCCGTTTTTTACCAGGGCATAGCCGATGGCGTCCGCGTGCCGCCACAACTCACCGGCCCAGCTGCGGTAGCGGTAGTAGTTGGAAACCTCGTTCAGTCGCTCATCGGTTACGCCGTAGGGTGCAAGCCGTGACATCAGCTCATGTTTGTTTTGCCGCACCCGGTCCCCGGTCGGCGGTGCGCCCGGCAAAGCAGGATGAACGTGGCTGAAGGCCTCGCGGAAAACATCAGGCGGAACGCCCAGCGCGGCGGCAATCAGGATCACCGGCCGCCCGTGATCGCGCGGATCGGTTTCATGCCCGCCGCGAAAAACCAGGTCGACTTTTGCCGCGCCGGGCGGAAGCGCCTGATCCTCGCCCCGCGCCAGCGGACCAAGCAGAAGCAAGGCGGCGAGAAGAGCGGGCAGCGCGTTCATCGAATCACGCGGACGCTGGTCAAATCAGCCGAATCTCTTCTTCAGGCTTTGCAGGGCTAAGAGCCGTGTCGCCCGCACCCGCAAGCGGTGCGGCAACCTCGGGAGAGACGGGCGCGGTAGCGCTGACGGGACTTGTGGAAGATGCGCCCTTGGAGAGGATTTCCACCTTCTGTTCCGCGTCGGCCAGCCGGTCGCCGCAGGCCTTGACCAGGCGCATGCCTTCCTCGTAGCTGGAGAGCAGTTTTTCCAGCGGCAACTCGGCCGCTTCCATGTCCGCCACGATCGTTTCCAGGCGTTCCAGCAGGTCCTCGAACTTACCCGACGGGGCAGGCGGCTCGGCGGCGGGCAGACTCATGTCCGCTATTTTGCCTCGCGACGGCTCGAGGGCACAAGCAATCTCGTGCTGGGCGAACGCAGCGGCTCCTTCGCCGTGGTCGTGTTCAGGATGCGCTGCAGCGTTTCAGGCAGCAACGGCTTGCTAATGTACTCGTCAAAGCCCTGCTCGAGGTACTGCTCGCGCGCGCCGGGAAAGGCGTTGGCGGTCAGCGCCACGATGCGCGGACAGCGGCCGCGCAGCTTGCGCCGCATCAGCGCGCAGGCCTCCACGCCGTCCATTTCCGGCATCTGGATGTCGAGCAGCACGAGGTCGTAGGGCTGCCGCAGCACAGCGTCGACCGCCTCAACGCCGTTGGCCGCCATGTCGCAGCGATAACCGAAACGGCCGAGCAGCGCGGCGGCGACCTTCTGGTTGATGAAGTTGTCCTCCGCAAGCAGGACGCGCAGGGGTCGCGTGAGCGCCATCAGCGGCTGCGTGTCCACGCGCTGGGCGCGAACCTCCGCCTGCGTGCCGACGATTTCTTCCAAGGCCGCCGCAAGATGACTGCGCTTGAGCGGCTTGAGCAAATGCTTGGTAAAGAGCGTCGTCTCGACCTCCGTGATTGGCTCGTCGAAGTCGAGCAGGATGCGCGGGCAGTTGCTCCACAGCGGCTCGAGGTGCAGCCGGGCGGCGAGGCCAAGGGCATCCGCCTGGCGGTCGAGCAGCATCGCCGTACAGGGTGGCAATTGAGCCACCGCGAGCGGATCGACGAGCAAGAGCACCTCAGCTCCCCACGCTTCCAGTTGTTTCTGTTGCAGGTTGGCATAGCGACCGGGAAGCGTGACGAGGACAAGCCGCGTGTGATCGGGGAGGGGATCAGCCGGGCCCAAGATCTCGGTCGCCGTCATCGTGAGAGGCACGGAAAAGCGAAAGTTGGAACCTTCGCCCATCTGGCTGGTGACGCCGATGGAGCCGCCCATAAGCTCGACCAGCCGCTTGCAGATGGCGAGTCCCAGGCCGGTTCCGCCATGGCGCCGGGTGGCCGAGTTGTCGCCCTGCTGGAAGGGCTGGAAGAGTACGTCCATGGCTCCGGGGGAAATGCCGATGCCGCTGTCGGCCACCTCCACGTGCAGCTCAGGGCGTCCGTCGCGGCGCGGGGCGGAGGAGACGCGGACCAGCACCTCGCCCTCGTCGGTGAACTTGAGCGCATTGCCAATCAGGTTGATCAGCACTTGGCGCAAGCGCGGCATGTCGCCCACCAACGTGGACGGCGTGCCGGGCGCGACGTAACCCAACAGGTTAATGCGGCCGCGCCGCGCGCTGGGGCTGAGCAGCGCGATCACGTCGTCGAGGCAGGTCTGAATCGAGAAGGGCTTTTGCTCGAACTCGATCTTGCCGGCCTCGACCTTGGAGAAATCGAGAATCTCGTTCACCAAGGTTAGCAGCGCCTCGCCGCTCTGGCGGATGGTCTCGGCCTGCTCGCGCTGTTCGGGCAGAAGATCGGAGCCCAGCAGCAGGCTTGTCATGCCCAGAATGCCGTTCATCGGCGTGCGGAGCTCGTGGCTGACGTTGGCGACGAAATTCGACTTCATGCGCAACGCCTCGCGCGCGCCACGCATGCGGCTTTCGCTCGCCAGGTGGATCTCGGCCAGTCGCCGCCGCTCCCGCTCGCTGCGCGTCAGCTCGATCATGCAGCAGACCGACATCACGCCCAGCACGCCCATGCTGCCGATCACGAGGAGGGAGCAGGCAAAGCCAGCGTCGTAGTAATCCGAACGCCAGCCGATGCACGCGATCCAGCCGATCGCCACCGGAGCCAGCAGCGCGGGAGCAAAGAGCCGGCGCGCAACGATCCCGGCGGGGTCGTCCGCGAAGAGCCGCGCCACCACCCCGCGGTTCGGGCGCGCCAGGACGGTCGAGCTGCTGAGCAGGAGCAAACCCACCAGGGTGAACGGGCGCAAATTGGTGCCCTGCAAACCGGAGATGAAAATTTCCGCATGGAAGAGATGCCCGATCACCCCGAAGAAGGCGGCGAACAGTCCGACCAAGGCCAGGATTTGCGACGCATTGGTGCGGCGCGGCCCCCGTCCGAGCAGGCCGATGGCGATCGTGTTGAAGACCAGGGCTGCCGCAATGTGGGGCGCCATGAAGCCGGAGGGGAAAAGGTGCGTCAGCGCCGGGGGCACAAAGTCCTCCTGCCGTGCCAGCAGGTGAACGAGAAGGCGGCCCAGGGCCATGGCCAGCACCGCATAACGACAAATCGCGGCCGCCACCCGCTTCGGGCGCCGCGCGGAGCCAAGCGGACCCATCAGCAGCGCCAGGCCGGTTAGGACGAAGCAGACGGCGCTATCGGTCTTGGTCTTCTCCGCAATGAAATTGCGCAGGCCTTCCATCGGGCTGAGGATTCCGAGAAAGAGGGCGAAGCCCAGCAACGTGAGCGTGAGGGCAAGAACGCGCGAAAGCTGGAGCGCCCGGCCGTGTCGGCGCCACAGGATCTTGCCTTCCTTTCGGGTCAGCGCAGCCGGGGAAAGGGGAAGCAGTGAGGTCGGGAACATGAAAGCACTGCGGCTCAGGAACCGTCCTAAAGGAATCGTCCCCACGCGAGGGAGAATAAGGATTGAATTGGCCCCCTCCTGATTTAGGCTGGAGGGCTCCCATGACTATCACGCTTGAAGACGTCGCCCCCTGTAAGAAACGGTTAAAGATCGAGGTGCCGGCGAACCGGGTCCAGGAGGCGTACGAGCGCGTGGCGAGCGACTTTCAGCGCGGGGCACGCATCCCCGGATTTCGGCCCGGCCATGCGCCGCGCACCATCGTCCTGAAGCGCTACGGCAAGGACATCGAGAGCGAGACGCAGCGCACGCTGGTGCCCGAGGCCTACCGCGAGGCGGTCGAGGAGAAGAAGCTCCGCGTGGTCAGCGCGCCGGAGATCGAGGACGTGAAGTACCAGCCCGGCATGTCGCTGAGCTTCTCCACCATGGTGGAAGTGGTGCCCGATTTTGCCATGCCCACCTACAAGGGACTCGTGCTGAAGAAGCAGGAGACCGAGGTGACCGACGCCGACGTCGACAAGGCGTTGGAGAACCTGGCCAACCAGCGTGCGACGTTCGAGGACGCGCCCGTGCGCCCGGTGGCGATGGACGATTTTGCGGTCATCACCTACAGCGGCACGCTGGAGGGCACGCCGATCGTTGAACTTGTGCCGGACGTGAAGCAGCTTGGCCACAACGCGCAGTTCTGGCTCTGGATGCGTGCGGAAGGGTTCCTGCCGAAGTTCGCCGAGCAGCTGGTTGGCTTGAACCGCGGTGAAAAGCGGACGATTGAAATCGAATTTCCGGCTGACTTCCCGCAGAAGGCCGTCGCGGGTCACAAGGCGCAGTACGAGGTCGAGCTCATCGACATCAAGCTCAAGAAGGCGCCGCCGATCGACGATGCCTTCGCGCAGGAGCTGGCGCAGATGGACCTCGCCCCGCTCAAGGAGCGCGTGAAAGAGAACCTGAAGGCGGAGAAGGAAGCGCAGGCGGATCGCGCCACGCGCAGCGAGGTCATGCAGAAGCTGATCGCAGCGGTGGACTTCGACCTCCCGCCCACCGCAGTCGAGGAAGAGACCCACGCGGCGGTCTACGACATCGTGGCGGAAAATCAGGCGCGCGGCATCGCGGCCAACGTGCTGGAGGAGAAGAAGGACGAGATTTTTGCCAATGCCTCGAAGAGCGCGAAGGAGCTGGTGAAATTCAAGTTTGTCGCCAATCGCATCGCGGAACAGGAGAACATCGAGGTTACGCGCGAGCAGCTGGCGCAGCAGATCGGACTCCTCGCGCAACGGGAAGGCATTCCCATCGAGAAGATGGCGGACAAGATCCAGAAGAACAATGCGCTGGGCGGACTGCGGCAGCAGATCCTGCGTCAGGCGGTTCTCGATTTCATTTTAAAAGAGGCGAAGTTCGAGTAGTGTCGTCCATGCACGACGCCATGAGTTCCTCCTACCTCGTCCCGACGATCATCGAGCAGACGGGCCGGGGCGAGCGCGCCTACGACATCTACTCCCGGCTCCTCAAGGACCGGATCATTTTTCTCGGCACGGCGATCGACGACACGGTTGCCAATATCATCATCGCCCAGCTTCTTTTTCTCCAGATGGAGGATTCGAAGAAGGACATCAGTCTCTACATCCATTCGCCTGGCGGCTACGTCACGGCGGGCATGGCGATCTATGACACCATGCAGTTCATGACCTGCGACGTGGCCACCTACTGCATCGGCATGGCCGCGAGCATGGGCGCCGTTTTGCTGGCGGCGGGCACGAAAGGCAAGCGCTTCTCGCTGCCGAACTCGCGCATCATGATCCACCAGCCCAGCGGTGGTGCGCAGGGCCAGGCCAGCGACATCAGCATCCAGGCCAAGGAAATCCTGCGGCTGAAGAAGAGCCTCAACGAGATCATGGCCTTCCACACCGGCCAGCCGGTGGACCGGATCAACAGCGACATGGAACGCGACAACTACATGAGCGCCGAGGCCGCCAAGGAATACGGCATTGTCGACGAAGTGGTGAAGTCGCGCCGCGAGGTGCCGATATCCTTGGGCGATTCCGAGGACAAGAGGTAGCTTTCCAGCACGCATGGCTCGCCCCGCCAATCTCACGATGTGCTCTTTCTGCGGAAAGAGCCACGCCGAGGTGCGAAAATTGATCGCGGGGCCGGGCGTCTACATCTGCGACAGTTGCATCACGGTTTGCAAAAACATCCTCGATAAGGAAACGAAGGATGAATCGCGGCGCAGCACCGCCGAGGTCCAGCTGATCAAGCCGATCGAGATCAAGCGCGAGCTCGATCGCCACGTCATTGGGCAGGACTTTGCCAAGAAGACCCTCGCTGTCGCGGTGCATAATCACTACAAGCGCATCCTGGTCGGACAAGCCAGCCGCGCGAAGACGGAGATCGCGCTCAACTCCACCTCCGATGTGGAGATCGAGAAGAGCAACATCCTGCTCATCGGGCCGACCGGCTCGGGCAAGACGCTGCTCGCGCGCACGCTGGCCAAGATCCTCGATGTGCCGTTCTGCATCGCCGATGCGACCGCCATCACTGAGGCCGGCTATGTAGGCGAGGACGTGGAGACCATCGTCCTGCGCCTGCTCCAGAACGCCGACTACGACGTCAAGCGCGCGGAGATCGGCATCGTCTACATCGACGAGATCGACAAGATTGGCCGCAAGACCGACAACGTCTCCATCACGCGCGACGTCTCCGGCGAGGGCGTCCAGCAAGGCCTGCTCAAGATTCTCGAGGGCACCGTCTGCAACGTCCCCCCGCAGGGCGGCCGCAAGCATCCGCACCAGGAATACATCCAGGTCAATACGGAGCGCATTCTCTTCATCTGCGGCGGCGCCTTCGTCGGCCTCGACAAGATCATCCAGCGACGGATTGGGCGGAATACACTCGGCTTCACGCATCAGGCCCACACGGCGGAAACCATCGCGGAAACAACCGGCTCCGCGGTGCTGCGCAAGGTGGAGCCAGAGGACCTGCTCAGCTTCGGGTTGATCCCGGAGTTCATCGGCCGCCTGCCCATGATCAGCGTCCTAAGCGAGTTGAGCGAGGAAGAGCTCGTCTCCGTCCTCACCGACACGAAGAACGCGCTGACCAAGCAGTACGCCAAGCTGTTCTCGATGGATAACGTCGGCCTTACCTTTACCAAGGACGCCCTCCGCGCTCTCGCTCAGGAAGCGGTGAAGAAGGGGACCGGCGCGCGGGCTCTGCGGGCAATCCTGGAAAAGCTGATGCTGGACCTGATGTACGATTTGCCTTCGCGCGAGGACATCCTGGAAGTCACGATCAATCGCGCCGTGGTCGACGGCAAGAAGTCGCCGCTCATCCGCCGCAAGCAGGACAAGGAAGCGGCTTAGGCCCGTTTCGCGCGCGCCACTGCGCAGTCCGTCTCTTGATTTGGAAAAAATCGCGTTGGCCACTGGCGCGCGCGCAACCTTGCGCTATCCTAATGAATATGGGCGAGCCGCCGTTTGCTCCAGCCATCACCGGACCTATTGACGATCCTCGCCATGTGAGGTCTGACGTGGCGGCGGAGTTGTTCGATCAGAAAACGCGCGAGCGTTTGCAGCGTCTCGCCGGGGCGCTGCGTTTTTCCCCCGCCGAACTGATTCGCGAAGGCACGCTCCGGTACATGGCCGAGCTCGAAGCACCGGTGGAAGACACGCCTCGGGAAGCTCCTTCCGAGCACTCGGACACCGGGCGGCAACTGAAGTAGCGCGACGAAAAGTTTGCCAACTTGTGGCGCTTAGGCTCGCATCCTTGCCATGGCCGAATTGTGGGGCATCGACCTGGGCGGAACAAAAGTTGAAGGCGTGATTCTTGATTCGGCGGCAGGCCCGGAGAAGCCAATCTGCCGGCTGCGCCTGCCGACTGAGGCGGAGAAAGGCTACGACCATGTCTGTGCGCAGATCCAGCGGGTCTGCCATCTGCTGAGCGACAAGAGCCGGCGACCAATTCCAGCTCGCATCGGCATGGGCACGCCGGGCGTGATCGATCCCACCACGGGGCTGCTGAAGAATTCCAACTCGCAATGCCTCAACGGCCGCGCCTTGGAAAAGGATCTCGAAAAACAGATGGGCGTCGACTTTGTCCTGACCAATGACGCCAACCTGCTTGCCTTGGCCGAGGCGACGCTCGGCTGCGCGCGCGATTATCCCACGGTGTTCGGCGTCATTCTCGGCACCGGCGTGGGCGGCGGCATCGTGGCGCATGGCCGTCTGCTCGAGGGCCGTCATGGCATCGCCGGCGAGTGGGGGCAAATCGTTCTCGATCCCAACGAGCTGGCCTCGGCCTACGGCACGCGCGGCACGATCGAGGCGATCCTCTGCGGTCCGGGCCTGGAAACGTTTTACGAAAGCCAGACCGGCCATCGGCGCAAGCTGCAGGAAATAGCCGCGACGACCGCAAGCGACCCCATGGCGCAAGCGACGATCGATCGCGCGACCGATTATCTGGCCAAGGCGCTTTCCTACGTCATCGATATCCTCGATCCGCACGCCATCGTGCTCGGCGGAGGCGTGGGGAACATGGACGTGTTTTACACGGACGCGATGCGCGAGAAGATTCGCCAGAACATCTTCAACCCGACCTTCGAGGCGGCCCTGCTCAAGCCGGCACTCGGCGACAGCGCCGGCGTTTTTGGCGCCGCCATGTTGGTGGCGTAGAGCGACTGGCTCGCTGTTCCGGGTCGACGCCGCCACGTGATGACCAAGGTGGTCACCTCGCGCAGAACCGATCCAGCAGCGCAAAGAGCAAGCTCCGCACGCCGGGGCAGAACGTCTCCGCGTGGGCGAGAATCTCCTCGGGACTTTGGACATAGGGTCCCTCGGGCCAGCGGTGCTGCGTCTGGATAAACTCCGACGCATGCGCTGCGTCCACCTCGGGATGAAACTGCAGGGCAAGGCATTTTCCGGGAATGACGAAGCCCTGTTCGGGGCACGCCCCGGAGGCCGCAAGGCGAGTGGCGCTCGGCGGCAACTCGAAGGTGTCGCCGTGCCAGTGCAGGACGGTGGTGCTGTCTCCCACCTCGGGACAGAAGGCGCGCGCCTCGGGCGTCCACGTCACGGGATGCCAGCCGAGCTCGAACTGCGGGTTTTGCGCCACACGGCAGCCGAGCGCGTCGGCGATCAACTGCGCTCCGAGGCAGATGCCGACCACCGGCTTGCCCGCCGCGAGCGAAGCCTCGATCAACTCGCGCTCCGGTTTCAGCCACGGCCAGTCGCGGTACTGGTAGATGTTCATCTCGCCGCCCATGACGACCAGCAGGTCATAGCTGCTCCAGACCGGCAGAGGCTCGCCCAGCCAGAGCCGGGTAATGGCGACGTGATGGAAGCGCTTGTGCGCCCATACCTCGATCTCGCCCGGGCCCTCGGCCTCTGCATGCTGCAGCACGCTGATGTTCATCGGACGAAAGCAAAGCCCGTTTTCCACTCCTTGTCGAGGGGGGCGGCGGCGGGCGCTGCGGGGTCAGACACAGGTTAGGTATGGCATGGCGCGTGCGGTGGGGCGGCGTGTCCCAGGACAAGGAATCGCTGCTTTTGCGCAAGTCCATGCATGGGCTCTATATCGGTGCGCTCTGCTTCCTGACCGTCATCTGCGTGGGCTCCTTCGCCTACTGGCTTCAAGGCTGGAAGCTCGCCGACGCATTCTACATGGTGATCATCACCGTTTTTTCGGTCGGTTACGAGGAGGTGGAACCGGTCACCACCGCCATGCTGCGCACGATCACCATCCTGATCATCGTGGCCGGAGACGCGAGCAAGGTTTACTTCGTCGGCTCGCTCGTCCAATTCATCACGGAAGGGGAAATAGGAAAAGCCATGGAAGAACATCGCAAATCACGGGACATCGAGGGAATCGCGGGCCACGCCATCATCTGCGGCTACGGGCGCATCGGGCAGACGTTGGCGCGCGAGCTGAAGGCAGCCAACTTTCCCTTCCTCATTGTCGATAACAACGCGGAACGAGTGGCGCTGGCGCACAGCCACGGATATCAGGCGCTCATCGGCGACGCCGGTTCGGAGGAAACGATGAACGAGGCGCACATCGAGCGCGCGGTGGTGCTCGCCACCGTACTGCCCAGCGACATGGTCAACGTCTTCATCACGCTTACCGCACGGAACATGCGGCCCGACCTGCGCATCATCGCGCGCGCGGAGGATCCGGCGACCGAGAAGAAACTGCGCCAGGCCGGCGCGAACGAGATCATCCTGCCTGCGTTTGTCGGAGGGATGCAGATCGCCAACAGCATCACCCATCCGTCGCTCGGCAGCCTGCTCAAGGATTCGAACAAGCTTCTGCGCAGCGGCCTGCAGGAGCTGGGCGTGGATATCGTCGAGCATCCCATTGTGCCGGATGGCGTGGACGATCGCAAAACGGTGAAGCAACTGCTGGTCGGCGTGGAAGCCGACCGGCTCGTCCTCGGCATCAAGAAGCCGGACGGCTCCCTCGTCCAGCATCCAGACGGAAACCACCGGCTTGAGGCGCATGACATCGTGATGATGCTCGCACGCAACCACGCCTCGGCGCCGTAAGTCCAACCGTCTGTAGCGGCGGTCTATGATCGCCGAAGTAAAGGGTGACGTCGTTGCGTCTAAGCCGACCTCGGCTCCGCGTTTTCCGGCAACTCTTTCCGAGACGCGCCGTTTTTGCCTGCGTACGATTCGCGCATCGGTCCGGCCACGTTCGAGCTGGGTCGCGTGTGGGAGAGAGCCAGAGCGCCAAGTCCCATGATGCCCAGAAAGAGGAGCGGCACTTCGTCGCCAACCTTCTCCCGATGTGGGCGGACTGCTGCCGGAACACGATCGGCGGACATCGTTTTCCCCTCGTGTACTGCGGCATTTGCCACCACACCCGCGGATGCTGAAACGGGCGCCAGAAAAACGCAGGCGGCGATCAGAAAATACCGGGCGAACGAGCCCTTCAGTGCCGGAATGGAAGGTGAAAAACTCCTCAACACATGCGACGAGGGCGCATTGTCGCATGCATGGAAAGCCTCCATGCCACCACCAACGGCATCGTGCGTGCCAACGTGCCTCTCGTTGCGCGAGGCGAAGCTGTCTTGACCGCAGGCACTGCGCGAAATACGCTCATTCTTGGCAATGGAGTTTGCCGTCCCGCTGGGAAAACCGCCCGAGAGTCGCTCGGTGCTGATGACTCCTGTTTGAGAAACGAACAAACAGGAGGACTATGACTTACTTATGGGTGGGCGCAGGCGGCGTGATCGGCACGATCTGCCGTTTCTGGATTTCTTCGGCGCTGGCCGGATGGGTGGGCGAGCTTTTCCCGTGGGGCACGCTGCTCATCAACGTCACGGGTTCGTTCGCCATCGGATTCTTCGCGACGCTGACTGATCCGCAGGGCACCTTGCTCGTGAGGCCGGAAATGCGCGCATTTTTTATGATCGGTTTCTGCGGGGGCTACACGACCTTTTCCTCGTTCAGCCTGCAAACGATGCGGCTGGTCCAGGACGGCCAGTGGCTGAACGCGGGCCTCAATGTCGTCGCATCAAATGTTGGATGCTTGTTCGCGGTGTGGCTGGGCCACATCTGCGCGCTGGCCTTAAGGAGGTAAGATCATGGAAACGCCAACCGAAGTCATCCTGCTCAGGATCTATCTGACCGAGGCCGCGAAATGGGAGCACAAGCCGATGTACGAGGCAATCGTCATGCGGGCGCGGGAACAGGGCCTTTCCGGCGCCACGGTCCTGCGCGGGCCGATGGGCTTCGGTCGCAGCAGCCACATGCACACGGCCAAGATTCTTGATCTCTCGATGAATCTGCCGGTGGTGGTGGAGATCTTTGAGACGGAGGAAAAGGTGAATGCCTTTCTTCCTTTGCTCGACGAGATGCTCACCAGCGGCCACGTCACCATGGACAGGGTCAAGGTGATGCACTACGGGAACATACCGTCAGCTTAAGCCGAAATCGCCGGTCGAACGAAACGCATCGCAACGTCAAATCTTCGCAACCACGCGTTAGCGCGTTTGGCCGAAAGTCGCTTCTATCGCGTGCATGAAACACCGGACGGCATTTTTTGGGTTGGTGCAACTGCAGATGCAAGGAGCGGCGATCGCCAGCCTGGCACTCGCGTTGACCGTGGGATTACTGACGGACCCCGGCCGCGCCCAGGCGCCGCAGTTGCCGGGCCCGATGTCGGCCCCGACCGCTTCGCCCAACGCGGTGCCGCCGTTCTTTAACCAGACCTACCTGCTCGGCGATTTCTGGGGCGAGCGCTCGAAGCTGGAGGACCAGGGATTTTCGCTCAAGCCGATCTACTCGGCGGAAACTTTCGGCAATCCCACGGGCGGGTCGCGTCAGGGCGCAATCTATGAGGGCCTGCTCGATCTCGAGTTGACGATCGACCTCAAGAAGATGGCCGACTGGGACGGCACCTTTCATGTCAGCTCGTATTATCCGATGGGCAACAGCCTGACGGATAACTATACGAACGATCTCTTCCGGGTCAGCGACATCGACGCCTACGACACGCTGCTGCTCTATGAACTCTATTACGAGCAGCGGTTCGACAATGGAAAGATTTCGCTGCGCGCGGGACAATTGGGCGCCGACACGGAATTCTTCATCAGCACCGGTGCGGCGAACTTCCTCAACAGCACCTACGGCTGGCCTGCCATTCTGGGCAACAACACCACGGCGCCCAACTTTCCATTCGCGGCCCTGGGCGCGCGCCTGCAAATCTCACCCACGGACGAATGGACTTTTCGCGCCGGCGTCTTCTCGGCGGATCCCGCACCGGATCGCATCGGCGATCCCAACCCGAACCGCTCAGCGGGCAACCGCTTCGACGATTCCGGCACGCAATTCAACACCTCGGGCGGTGACGGCATTTTCAATATCGATGAGCTCGTCTACAACTTGAATCAAGGCGACAAGGCGAAGGGTCTGCCCGGCACCTACAAGATCGGTGGTTGGCTCGACACCGGCACCTTTTCCAACCTGCGCTACGACGATCAGGGCGTGCCGCTGGGCTCGCCCGCCAGCGATGGACATCCCGCGGCGGTCAACGGCAACTTCGGCTTCTACTTCGTGGCGGACCAGACCGTGTGGCAGGACAACTCCAACGCCGATCAGCCGAAGGCCATCAGTCTCTTCACGCGAGGCGGATCGGCCGAAGGCAACCGCAGCATCTTCAATTACTACATCGATGGTGGCATCACGTTCAATGGCGTGATTCCGGGTCGCCCGTCCGACCTGTTCGGCGTCGCCACTGCCTACGGCAGCATCGGTTCGGCCGCGTCCGCGACGGTGGCCGACTCGAACCAACTGAGCGGCACCTCGCTCGCTGTTCCGGACTATGAGGCCAACATCGAGGTGACCTACTTTGCGCAGCTGGCCAAGTGGTGGACGGTGCAGCCCGACCTGCAAATCCTCATTCATCCCGGCGGCTCGGCCGAGCTGCCGAATGCCGTGGTGCTTGGCGTGCGCACGACCGTCTCGTTCTAGCCGACGGAGAGGCTCTGTTCATCCTGGTGGTGGCGAGCTATCATCGCCCATAGGCGTCGGCATGGCTGAACCACACACCTTCACGCTTCCGGCCGCCGACGGACGGCCTCTTTTCGTTTACCGTTGGCTGCCGGCGGGGCCGCCGCGCGCAGCGGTGCAGATCGCGCATGGCATGGCCGAGCATGCCGGCCGCTACCACGACGTGACGCAAGTGCTGACCGGAGCGGGCTTCGCCGTCTATGCACACGATCATCGCGGCCACGGCCGCACTGCCGCAACGCCGGCAGATCTCGGTTGGTTC
>CAJCIA010000038.1 GCA_903970275.1 Betaproteobacteria bacterium | reverse complement strand
AGCCAGCCGTGCTCGGCGTGCCCGCGCTCGTGGGATGGTCGGAGGGTGATCATGGAGGTCTTTCGTTGCCTTGAACCTAAGCCGTCGCCGCCGGAATGCGAAAGACGATGTTCCTTGGCTGACGATGCTTTTTAGGTATGCTTGTCCGGTGGAGCTCCGGCACCTTCGCTATTTCGTCGTCGTGGCGGAGGAACAGAACGTCACCCGCGCGGCGGAGCGCCTGCACGTCTCGCAGCCCCCTTGAGCCGGCAGATTCGCGACCTGGAGGAGGAACTCGGCGTGGAGCTTTTCCGGCGCACGGCCAAGTCGCTGGCGCTGACCGATGCGGGCAGCATCTTTCTTGGTGAGGCGCGGGCGGTCCTGCTCCGGGCGGACGAGGCGGTGAATGCCGCCCGCGCAGCGGCGAAGAAATGCAGCGCGCGGCTGCGCGTGGGTTACGCACCGTCGCTCACCGCGCTGTTCCTGCCGCCAACCTTGCGCGCGTTCGAGGCGGAGTTCCCTGGCGTGAAGGTGGACCTGCACGATCTTTCCAGCGAGGAATGCCGCGCGCGGCTCGCGGCGGGCAAGCTCGACCTTGCCCTGACCATCCAGCCGCCCGGCGCGTTGAAGAACATGGCGTTTCAGAAGCTCACGTCCTACCCGCTTTACTGCGCGGTCAGCCGCTCGCATCCGCTGGCTGGCCGCAAGTCGGTTCGGCTCGCGGAATTGGCGGACGAGCCGTTCGTTGCGTATACGGAGGCCGATTATCCCGAGTACATGGACCGGCTGCGGGAGCTCGCGCGCGCGGCCGGGTTCCGGCCGAACATCGTGGGCGAATACGATGGCGCCTCGGGCCTGATCACCGCCGTCGAGTCCGGCCGGGGCGTGGCGCTGGTCGCCTCGACGATGGGCTGCCTCTCGGGTCCGCGGCTGAGCTACCTGACCCTGCGGCCAGCGATCGGGCCGCTCCTCATCGGGGCGCTTTATCCCAAGGCCTCAGCGCCGGTGGTGGGCGATTTCGTGCGCGTGGCGCAGGCGGCGGCGCGCAAGCACGAGCGAATCGGGAACATCCGGCAGGGTTGATTTTTGACTTGGTGCAGGAGTCGAAATAGGTTCCGCTCTGATCGTATGGCGACCTTTCGCACGTTCATTTCCGGCGCAAGTCTTGCCATGGTTCTCACCATGTCCGGTTGCAATCCTCCCACCGACCCGTCCACCACAGCGAGCGCCCCGGCGCCGGCGGCCGCGGCGCCCTCGCAGCCGGTCATCGGGCTCTTCACCGATTTCGGCACGGTCGATCCCTACGTCGCGCAGATGAAGGGGGCGATCCTCACCATCAATCCCGACGCGCGCCTGCTCGATCTCACGCATCAGGTGACGCCCTTCGACGTGGCGCAGGGTTCGTACCTTCTCGATCAATCCGCTCAGGAATTTCCGGCCGGGACAATCTTCGTCGCGGTGGTCGATCCGCAGGTCGGGTCCGATCGTGCGCCGATCCTGCTCAAGACGAACGCGGGTAAATTCTACGTCGGGCCGGACAACGGCCTCTTTAGCCGGGTGCTAGATCGCGAGGGATTTGCCGCCGCCTGGAAGCTCGACCAGCGGCTCTACTACCGCGCGGGTGGGGATTCGAATACGTTTCACGGCCGCGACATCTTCGGGCCGGTCGCCGCACATCTCGCGCAGGGCACGGATCCCGCGCGGATGGGTTCGGCGCTCAAGCTCAGTGACCTAACCCTTGCGCCCTCACGCGCCCCGGCGTTGGCAGGCGGCATCATCTCGGCCGAGGTGCTTAACGTCGACCACTACGGCAATGTGATCCTCAACCTGCCCAACGGCGGCGACGCCGCGGCCCGGCTGCACTACGGCAACCTGATCAAAATCACCATCGGGCGCGAGAGTTTTGGCGGCCCGCTGGTGCGCACCTATGCCGAGGGAGACAAGGGTCGGCTCGTCCTGCTGTACGGCGCGAACGGCTTGCTGGAGATCTCGATGAATCAGGGATCCGCCGCCCAGAAACTGAAGGTCGAGCCCGGCACCGTTCTCCTGCTCAAGCCATGATCCCGTATATTTTCAAACCGATTTGTGTGGAGCGGCCGTGGGGTGGCCGGCGCCTGGCGGAACTGTTTCACCGTGAGCTGCCGGCGGACAAGCCGATCGGCGAGAGCTGGGAACTGGTCGATCGCGCGGAGGCGTGCAACGACATCCTTTCCGGTCCCGGCATCGGCCCCGGCACGCGTCAAACGCTCCACACCCTTTGGATGGAAAAGCGATTGGAAGTTTTCGGCACGCGCGCACCGGACCTCGCGCGGTTCCCCATCCTGATCAAGCTGCTCGACGCGGCGAAGAACCTTAGCGTCCAGCTGCATCCCAAGGCCGGTCCCGGCCTCGAGCCGAAAACGGAGATGTGGTACTTCCTTGAGGCGGAAAAGGAGGCGAAGATTTTCGCCGGCTTCAAGAAGGGCGTAAAGCGCGCCGACTACGATGCCGCCGCCGGCACGGAAAAGATGGAGCCCTTGCTCCACACGCTCAAGCCCCAGCCGAGCGACGCCATGTTTCTGCCCAGCGGCCGCATTCATGCGTTGGGCGCCGGCCTTGTCATGTTGGAGATTCAGCAGAACTCCGACACCACCTACCGCATCTATGATTGGGGCCTGGTCGATGCGCAGGGCCGCCCGCGCGCGCTGCACTTAGAGGATTCCGCGAAGCATCTGACCTTCCCCGACGTTGAGCCACAGTTCGTCCAGCCCCACGGCGAGCGGGTGCTGACCTGCCCTTATTTCTCGGTCATGCGCAGCTTTATCTATCCGGGCGAGTACCGCGTCTGGACCAACGACCAAACCAGTTTCCAGTGGCACTTTCTCGCGCAGGGCGAGCTGCGGGTGGAAAAGCTCACCTTCAAGCGCGGCGAAAGCTGGCTGGTGCCCGCGACCGCGGAGAGTTATCACCTCGAACCCATTGGCGATGGCGCGGAGCTGGTGACAGTGCAGTGGGGCGGATGAGGCCCCGCCGCCTCTTCATGAGGACCTTGGAGTAAGAAGGGGCGCCAGGATGCGAGCCTCAGAGGCAAGAAACCCTCGCTTTTCCCGGCCCACCGTGCCGATAAGGGGAATTGGAGTTCGGTGGCATGAAACAGATCATCGTTTTTCTGCAAGTCGTCTTTGTCGCGGGCGCGATCCTCTTCGGCCTCTATGGTCTGATGACCAGCCGCGGCGAGCCGCAAAACATGACCTTCACCGCGACCGATGGCACCGCGGTCGATTTGACCCAGTACCGCGGCAAGGTCGTGCTGCTTGATTTCTGGGCCACTTGGTGCGGACCGTGCCGGGAGGAAGTGCCGAACGTCGTGGCCGCCTTCCACCGCTTCCACGATCAGGGCTTGGAAGTCATCGGCGTCTCGCTCGACCGCGACCTCGGCACCATGACCCAGTTCACCGCTGACAACGGCATGACCTGGCCGCAGAACTTCGACGGCCAGGGTTGGGACAACGCGCTCGCCCGCCACTACGGCGTCCGCGCCATCCCCGCGATGTACTTTTTCGACAAGAAAGGCCGCCTTGTCACCCGCGACGCGCGAGAAGACTTGCAGGGACAGATTGCGGTGCTGCTGCGGGAGCCGTAAGGGTTCAGTGTCTGATAAACAAAGCAGGCTGGGCTATGTGAACGACGCAGGCTCGAGGGGTTCACTGCCATTTATGTCCACAGACACGGCAAGGCCATGTCTTCGGTGGAAAAGGAACGAGCAGAATTCCAATTAGTCTTATGAACAGACTCCAAGACCGGACCGGCCCTGATTACGCGTGCAGCCTATCTCAGCGTTACCTTGATCAAACCACTAACGCTGGTATCGAACGTCGCGGCTAAACCCGTTCCGGCGGGAACCCAATTGAAACTTGGCGACCCGGTCAGGGTGCCGGTATAGGTGGCGATGGTATAAGTCCCGGCGGCGAGGGTTCCCGAAACCACGTTGGGTGTGACATTGATCGTACCGGTCAGGGCGAGGTTGCCGTGGACGGTCGGGCCGGTCACGGTCCCGCTGGTGACATTGAAGATGAGTTGGCCGCCGCTCGCCACCGAGACATTTCCGGTGATGGAGCCCGAACCGCCCACCGTCGCGCCACTGGCCGCGCTGGTGGCACTGGTGGTGGAACCGTTGATGAACAACCGGCCTGCGCTAACCGTGGTGGCGCCCGTGTAGGTGTTGGCCCCGGTCAGGGCGAGATCACCCGTGCCGACTTTGGTGATGGAAAGCGATCCGCTGATCACCCCGTTATAGGTCGTGCTGGTATTGAGGCCACCAATGCTCCAGGTAATCGATCCGCCTCCTGGGGTGACCGTCGAGGTCGCGTCGCCCGCCAGGGAACCAAGCGAATAGGTCTTGCTGCCCACGTTGTTGTAGAGATTGACCAACGGCCCGAGATAGATCGCGCTACTCGGCAAGCCGGTGGTGCTATTGATGCGGAAATCACCACCGCTGCCGTCCGTGGTCACGTTGATGGTGCCGGTGAAGGCCGACCAGTCGCCAAAGAGGGTCGTCCGGATGTAGGGCGTGTAGAGATTGAATGTTCCACCACCCGTCAGCGTCCCGTACATGTCGCAGCGGGAGTCAGCCCGGAGAGTGCCGGTCGAGCCGGTGGGAACACTGATGTTCCAGTAGGCATAATCGTAGTCACTCGCATTGTCGTACATCTGCAAGGTTCCGCCGTTGAAGTTCACGGTTCCGGTGCCCAGTGCCTCGGAATTGGCTGTGTCGTTTCCGAGAGTTAGCGTACCGGCATTCAATTGAACCCCGCCGGTATAGGCCACGGCATTCCCGCAAATAAGCGACGTGGTCAGGGTAGAAGTGGCGTTATTTGAAAGGGTGAACGTGGTGGAGTTATTAATCGCGGTAATCGTGGAGCCATCTGCGATCCCGGCACCCTCCACGGCCATATTCAACACGAGGCTGCTGGTGCTCGAAACCGTCACGGTCTTGCTTCCGCCGGTCAGGGTGGCGCCGGGCAAGGTGACCTGTGTGCCGGTGATCGTGGTCGTCCCGGTGCCGGTCTTGACCAGTTGCATGCTGCCGGAAAGATTTTCCGGCTGGGTCAGCGTGTAGTTCTTCGTCGCATTTGCGAAGGTGACGGTTTCCGGGGCATACAGGCTGGCGATGGAAATGGTGCCTCCGCTGCCACTATCGTCAAAGGTGACGGCATCGCCGTCCAGATAGGCCACGCTTTGGATCGCGCTGTTCAGCCAATTCGTGCTGGTCGTATTCCAAGCCTGACTTACCGAGCCCGTCCACTTCAACGAATCGGGCGGGTTAATCGTAAGCGAAAGCGTCGCCGAGTCGCTGCCATAGGCATTATAAGCGCTGATCGTGACCGAATAAGTGCCAGTGGCCGTCGGCGTGCCGTAAATAAGGCCGGTCGACGTATTGATCGACATTCCGGGCGGCAGACCGGTGGCCCCAAAGCTGGTCGGGCTGTACTGGGCCGCGATG
>CAJCIA010000037.1 GCA_903970275.1 Betaproteobacteria bacterium | reverse complement strand
AGGCATTCCGGTCGCTGCGCTCCCTCCGGCGCTGGGGACAGCACCGGCTACCACGGAGGCCATTCGGTTGTGCGCTGCGTCTTGAAAAAACGAGCTGGCGAAGATTTCTACAGAGCAAGCGGAGGTCTATGACCGCTGACGCATCGCGGACGTTCTGGCGGACCGGTGGTCGTGGACCGCCGCTACAAATCTGCTGGACTGCGGTTTTCGTTTCGTTGAAAACCAGCTAGGCTGGGGTGATGACGCTTGCCCTCGACGTCGCCAACGAGCGCTGCGCGTGATTCGCTTTTCGGCCATTCTCGTGGCGGCGCTGCTGGCCTGCGCGGCGGTGCGTGGGCAGGAGGGCATGGAAAGCCCGGCGGCGATGTCGGACGCGCCCGGCGCCGTGGTTCATTACCAGCTTCCGGTCGACGGTCCGCTGCCCCGGACCTATCTCGTCACGCTGGCCGTGACCGACCCGCGCGATCCGGCGTGGATTGTAAGCAACTTTGCCTGCGGCCTGGTGCGCACGGTCACGGCGCAAAACCAAGGCCGGTTTGCGGAAACGTGGGATGGGCTTGATGAAAACGGCATGCCCGTTCCGCCCGGGCGCTACGGCGTGAAGGGCATCTGCATGCCGGCGGAGAAATGGGCCATCGACGGCCAATACCACACCATCGTGCCGAAGCTGGCGGCGACGGGCGGTTCGTGGGGGCAGTCGCCGGCCGAGGATGCGCTCCCGGGCGTCGTCGAGGGCGATCCGGTCGATTCGCCACTGGGCGATGTGGACGTGGCGCCGGGTGGCATCGGCACGGTGGCGTTCCAGTACCTGGAAAACGGACACAATTTCTTCCGCACCGATTTCAACCGCTCCATCAACTACGCGCAAATCCTTGCGGGCTACGAGTCGGGCGAATTCGCCGGCGCCACGTCCACGTGCACCGATGGTACGGACGCTTGGAGTTACAGCGACGATGGCGGCGTGAAGTATATCGGCCGGGCCGACGGAAAGCCGTTTGGCCACCAGCGCGCGGGCCGCGATAACGTCTGCGTGCCGGAGGGATTTGTCACGGCACTGGCCGCGTGGGCGGAAAAAGGCGCGGGTCGCACGGTCGTGTTCACGGCCGAGCGCGGACGGATGATCGGCGGCGATCACGAAAGCACGGACGACTTTGTCAACCGCGTGCGCGCGCTGGATGGCGGCGATGCCTCGGTGCTCGCCGAGTGGAAGATCGATCGCCCTCTGGCGCTCGCCGCGCGGCACGGGCGGCTCTATATCCTGCGCGGCCATGGCGACCGTTTTGAGGTGCTCACCCTTCCGCTCGCCGCGGGGTGGCAGGGCGAGCGCCCAGCGCTGCTCTTCGGCGTGCCGGCGGGCATTCATCCGTTCGATCTCGAGGCCGACAGCCACGGGCACGTGTACCTGAGCGATCCTGCGGCGAATCATGTCTTCCAGTTCGACGCGCAGGGCCGGTTGCTGCGCACCTATGGTCGGCTCGCCGCGCAGGCGCCTGGTCACTACGACCCGCAAACGTTCATGGCGCCGCAGAAGCTGGCTTGCTGGACCGATGCGCAGGGTCGCGACCGTCTGCTCGTGGTTGAGATGGCCGGGCCGAACCGACTAAGCGAGTGGAGCGGCGACACGGGCGAGATGCTGCGCGGATGGGTGGTGCCGCAGACGCGCGCGAACGATGGTTACGGCATTGATCCGCAGCATCCCGATCGGCTTTATCTTCAAGGCCAGGGCGACACGCTGGTGCGCTGGAAGATCGATTATGCGCGCGGCCAGTGGACGCCCGACGCAGTCTGGACCGGCATCGGACCAAGTGGCTTTGATCACAAGCTGGCGCAGGCGCTGAATCGGCCGGTGGTCATCCATCGCGGCGCGGAAACCTACATCGCGTTCGGGCGCGGCTCGGTGATTTATCATCTGGAAGGTGACCAGTTGCGCGCGTGTGCGGCGGTGCTGGTGGATCACACGGACGCGGATCATTCCGCTTACTATTTATGGAGCGACGTCAACGGCGACGGCCGCGTGGAGCCGGGCGAGTACCGGCCGTTTCCCGCGCATGCGCCGCCGGGCACCTTTCGCTATTTCGGCGAGTCTTGGTTTGATGATTTGGCGCTCGTCTGCATCGGGCAGGACACGCCGGATATTTGGCGGCTGGCGCCGGCTTCCTTCGACGGTCGCGGCACGCCGCTTTATCGTGCGGCTGATTGGCGCAAGCTGCTCACGGACGAGATATTCACCGCGCGGCAGGCGGGTCACGCGACCGCACTGCGCGGCGGCAACGAGGTCGGCACGGCGTTCAACAGCGATTGGGGGTTTCCCGCGCAGGGGCCCGACGGCACGGTGTATGTCTCCGCGCGTAGCGGTCCGGATTTCTCCGCCAACCTGGGCGCGCAGTACAAGCTCTCGCGCTATGAGCGGGGCGAGGATGGCGTGCTGCGGCAGCGCTGGCGCGTGGGCCGCGTGGCGCTGACCGGCGCGGCGCGGCCGGGCGAGGTCTATGGGCCGATGTTCGTCTGCCCACCGCTGAACGGCCTCGTCAGCGTGATCGATAATTCGCGCGCGGGTGTCGTGCTTTACACGGAGGACGGGCTCTACGTGGACACGCTTTTCCCGGACGATCATCTCGTCGGCCACGACCAGATGGGCGCGTACTGGCAGCCGGGCGAGTTCTTTGCGGGCGGCGTCTACGCCAATCGCGACGACGGCAAAATTTATCTCGCGATGGGCAAGACTATGCCGCAGCTCTTCGAGGCGAAGGGCTGGACGTCGACCGTCACGCCGGTGCAAGAAATCACCAGTCTCGACCGCACCGTTACGCTGCGCGCGAACGAAATTGGCATGCCGACAGCGGCGCAGCTCGAGGTGCGCGGCGGGACGGCGGCGGCGAAGGTGGCGCGCTTCGAGCCGGCCACGGGTGGCGCGCCCGCGCTGGACGGCTCGATGACGGGCTGGGCGACGTGTCGTCCGATCGAGTTCGCGAATGGTGCGGAGCAATCGGTGGAGGTGCGCTGCCTATACGATCGCGACCATCTGTACCTGCGCTGGCACGCGCGCACCGGGCACGACGTCGAGATGCGGCCGCTGGGATTGCCGGAGCATCTCTTCGCGCACGACCGGGGGGCGGATACGCTGGGGCTCTACCTGCAGGGCGATCCGCAGGCAAGTTCCACGGCGGCGGGCGGGCGGCCGGGCGATGTGCGATTTGTCTTTGCGCTGGCGCGCGACCGTGGCGCCGCGCGGCCGGTGGTGCTAGGGATTTATCCAACATGGAGTGGTTCTGGTGCGTCGCCGCGCAGCTATCGTACGCCGGCGGGCGGGACGGCTTCGTTTGAGAACGTGGCGCAGGTTCCGCAGGTGCAGGCTGGCTATGCAATGGATGCGGATGGCCAGGGTTTCGTGCTGGCGGCGGCGATTCCGCGCAGTGCGCTGCCCGGCCGGTCGGCGTTGGAAGGCTGGCGGACGATTGGTGATTTCGACGCGAACTTTGGCGGGCATGACCGCTTTTGGTGGAGCGACACGGACAGCTCGGCCAGCCGCGAGACGCAGGACGAGCCGACCGAAGCGCGCTTCTATCCCGGCGCGTGGTCACCCGTGCAGTGCGCGCCGGTCAGCCCGCTGCCCATCCGCTCCTGGCGCGTCATCGGGCCGTTTGGTTTGCCGGAAATCGACCAGCTCAATTACGACAACGATCGCGAGAAGATCATCCGCCTGCTCATGGGCGCCACGTTCCCGCCCGACACGGCGCGCGATTTTGCAGCCACTTATCGCGGTGCGGAAACGCACACGCGCGCGGCGCAGCGCGACCTCTCCTGGAAGCCCGTCGAGCTCGGCGGCGACACAGTAGACTTGCAGAAGACACTCGGCTGGGACGGAGGCAACGACGAGGGCACCGCGTATCTCGTCACCCGCATCCATTCGCCGCACGCCGCGGACGTGACGCTCAACCTCACGCATCCAGACGGCCAGTACGCGCTCAGTGGCCGGCTCAACGGCCGCCCG
>CAJCIA010000036.1 GCA_903970275.1 Betaproteobacteria bacterium | reverse complement strand
CATCGTCAAGGGCCGCGTTCTCCAGAAGCGCCCGAATGAAGTCCTCATCGACATCGGCTACAAGTCCGAGGGCGTCATCAGCCGCAGCGAATTCGAGGACGACGCCGACCTCGAGATCGGCAGCGAAGTCGAAGTGCTCCTTGAGCGCCTCGAGAACGACGAGGGCATGGTCGTCCTCTCCAAGGAAAAAGCAGCCCAGAAACAGAACTGGGAAAAGATCGTCCAGATTTTCAACAACGGCGGCCTCATCACCGGCAAGGTCAAGGCTGTGGTCAAGGGCGGCCTCATGCTCAACGTCGGCGTCGAGGCGTTTCTGCCCGGCAGCCAGGTCGACATCATCGCGCCCAAGGACCTGCGCGTGTACGAGGGAAAAACCCTCGAGTGCAAGATCGTCAAGCTGAACGAGGAGCGCAAGAACGTCGTCCTCTCCCGCCGCGAGCTGATCGAGGCGGAGCGTGCGGAGAAGCGTGCGAAGCTCCTCGGCGCCATTGAAAAGGGCAGCACGGTTAAGGGGACCGTGAAGAACATCACCGACTTCGGCGCCTTCATCGACCTGGACGGCCTCGACGGCCTGCTCCACATCACCGACATGAGCTGGAGCCGCCTCAACCACCCGAGCGAAATGCTCAAGGTGGGCCAGGAAGTGGAAGTGCTCGTGCTCGACATCGATCGCGAGAAAGAGCGCGTCTCGCTCGGCCTCAAGCAGAAGACCAGCAACCCGTGGGACAAGATCGCGGAGAAGTACCCGGTCAACATGAAGGTCAAGGGCAAGATCACGAACCTCGTGCCGTACGGCGCGTTCGTGGAGCTCGAGCCCGGCATTGAGGGCCTCGTGCACGTTTCCGAACTTTCCTGGACCAAGCGCATCGCGCGGCCCGCGGACGTGCTCAGCGTCGGCCAGGAAGTGGAAGCCGTCGTGCTCGGCGTGAGCAAGGAGGACCAGAAGGTCTCGCTCTCCATCCGCCAGCTCGACACCAACCCGTGGGAGGAGGTCACCGGCAAGTACCCGACCGGCACCCGCGTCAAGGGCAAGGTCCGCAACCTCACCGCCTATGGCGCGTTCGTGGAGCTGGAGGAAGGTATCGACGGCATGATCCATGTCTCCGATCTGTCCTGGACCAAGAAGATCAACCACCCCAGCGAAGTGCTGAAGAAGGGCGACGAGGTCGACGCGGAAGTGCTCGAGATCGACAAGGCCAACCAGCGCATTTCGCTTTCGCTCAAGCATCTCGCCGACGATCCGTGGAAGTCGATCGAGGAGCGCTACAAGATCGGCGATCTCGTCACCGGCAAGGTGAGCAAGGTCGCGAGCTTCGGCGCGTTCATTCAGCTGGCCGACGACATCGACGGCTTGGTGCACATCTCGCAGATCAGCAATGATCGCGTCGAGAAGGTCAAGGAAGTGCTCAAGATCGGACAGGAAGTTTCCGCCCGCGTGATCAAGGTCGACAAGGCCGAGCGACGCATCGGTCTTTCCATCAAGGCCGCCGACTACACGCCCGAGCAGATCGAGCGCGAGAAGGAGAACTACGAGGCGCTCAAGCCCGGCGAGGAGCTCAGCTCCATGGAAGCCGCCTTCGACCGCGCCGAGGAGGACTACCGTCCCGGCGAAAGCAAGAAGGCCAAGTCGTAAGCGAACGCTGTACGACGTACGCCAAAAAGCGCGGCTCCGCGAGGGGCCGCGCTTTTTTTGCTAGGGCAAGACGGATTTTCTATACACGTATAGCACCTCTAGCGTTCGGTATGCTCGCTCTGCGCCGCAAGCCTGAACTTGAAGCCCGATTGGAACGTCTCGCCAAGAAGACCGGCCGCACCAAAAGCTTCTACGCGCGCGAAGCCATTGAGGAACATCTAGCCGAAATGGAGCTGGCCTACGCGGCGCTGAAGGCAAAGAAAAACCCTGGGAAAATTTACTCTGCCGCCGAGGCGAAACGCGCCTTGGGCTTATAAGTTGAACGAGCCAGCGCTCAAACAACTAGGCAAGCTGGATCGGCAAACCCAAAAAGGCCATCTTCGACTACTGCGACGAAAGGTCGACCGGAGAGATTGATCCGCATTCTTTTGGTCATGCGCTAACCGGAGGGTTGCGCGGGTGTTGGCGCTATCGGATCGGCGATTATAGGCTTATCTGCGACATAAAGAATAAGGAACTTCTGGTCCTCGCGGTCGGACACCGGCGCGATATCTATCGGTAGCATCGGAACTGCCGCAGCCATTCTCGACAATCCTGGTCGGAGTCGCTTGGATAGCATGCCCCGCCATGACCTATTTCGTTTCGCTTCGACTCACGGCCATTGTTCTGGGGTTGATCTACCTGGCCGGTCATTTGCCGGCGGCGCTGGCACCGGTGCGGTTCGGTAAACTGGCCCAGCGGCTGTCCCAGAACTACGTCCTCGGCGTGGTGCTGATCATGCTGGCGACCCTCTGGTTCGTGGTGCTCACCGGACTCATGGATCTGGGCGAAATTTCCAACATTCGCGTGCAGTTGATGGCCGTCTGGGCTATTGCCGGCGTGCTGCTGGCCATTTTTGTGCGCGGTTTTCTCACCCTGCGCGCGCTGGGCTGCCTGCTGTTGCTGGGCGCGGCCTTGCTGCTGGACGCGGCCTTCCTCGCGCTCACCCCGTGGCGCTACGTGGTGACGATCCTGGCCTACGTGTGGGTGATCGCCGGCATGGTTCTTGTCTACAGCCCTCATGTCGGCCGCAAATGGCTGGACTGGGCAGCGGAGAATACCGAACGGATGCGGGTGCTCGGCTGGCCCGGCGTGGCCGCGGGGCTATTGCTGATTGTGCTGGGGATTTGGGTTTATCCCTCGTCGCCGGGATTTTGGTTATAGGGTGACGTTCGTTGCCCGGCGCCCTATCGGGGTTTGGTAGGATTGTCCGCAAGGGCGGACTCCGTGACCTGGAGGTCGACGGCTGCCACAGAAATCACGGCGCTGGCACCAGCACCACGCGGAAGCCGGTGAACCTATCGGCATTCTTCGGCACCGCGATGATGCGCGTGTCCGAGTTTGGGAAGTTGTCGGTGGAACTGAGCCAGCTGCCGCCGCGCAGGCTGTGGTCGCCCTGATCGTCGACGGAGTCGAGGCACCATTCCCAAACGTTGCCCAGCGTGTCGTAAATCCCGTACTTGTTCGGTGCGGAATAGCCGACGTCCTGCGTGGAGGAGAGCGGGTTGATCCGCGAGGTTGCGCCCTCGTCGATGTTCGCGTCGCCGTTCAGCAGGGACCACTGCGTCTCGGTCGGCAGCGAGTACTTGTAGCCGTGCGGCAGCCGGCCCGCCGCACGTTCGAAGTCGGTCAGCTTGTCGCAAAAGGCGTTCGCGTTGTCCCACGAAATCGATTCGACCGGGCGGTTCGGGTTGCGGAAGAAGCTCGGGTTGTACTTGGCCACGGTCTCGAACTCGCTTTGCATCATGGGATATTTCGCGGCCCAGAATTTGCCCTCGGGAATCCAGATCATGGGCAGGCCGCAGGCGGCGAGGAAATCGCGGTCCTTCGTCAGGGCCACCGTCTTCGTCACGTTCGCGGAGGGAGCCAGGTCGATGTTCACCGTCTGCATGGTGTAGGGCGGCAGGTCGACGGAAAGGTGAAGCGTGCCCGGCCGCTGCTGGTCGAGCGTGAGCGGCGTCTGCCCAAGCACCACGCGACCATTGCGGACGGTGGCGCCGGGCGGATCGCTAGCCAGCGCAAGCGTGGCGTAAGGCGGGTTGACCGCTTCCTGCAGGTTGTCGCCAGGATGCAGCGTGATGGTCTGCACAGGCAGGTGCCAGTCCCCCAACGCGGGCGCAAGCTGGTAGACTCCCACGGGCAGGCTGCCGAGCTTGTCGGGCACTGAACCGGCATGCGTGTAGTTGTCCGGCCCGCTCAGCGTGTAGGTCATGCCGGAGACGACCGAGGTGAGCGCCATGGAGCCGGTGCGATGAGCCAGTGTGATCACGCCCAGATCAAGCGGCTGACCCGCCGTCGCGGTGATGCTCTTGTGATAATCCTCATAGCCGGCCAGATGAATCGTGAGATCGACCGCCCCGGGCGCAACGCCGTCGAAGGAAGCGGGCGTGGTCTTCTGCACCTCGCCCAGCGTGGCGGTGGCACCGCTCGGGTTGCTGTCCACCTTGACGGTGATCTGCGAGGCCTTGGCCTTGGCCGCGGCGTCCGCGAGTTCCTTTTGCGTGGCCTGGTTGGCGGCGAGCGCGGCCTGGGCCTGCTGCTGCTGCTGCTCGGCCACCGTGGCGCGTTGCTGGGCGGGTCGGGTGATAAGAATGTATTGTGCGAGCCAGACACCCAGCGCCAGGAACATGGCGCTCATGATCGTGATGGGCAGACGGTTCTTCTTCGGCACGGGGGCGCGCAGGCCGCCCTTGGGGAAAAGTTTGCGCTCGCCCTTCGGCGCGTCGGGCATCGGCTCCTCGGGCGCGCGAATCGGGTCGACCCCGCCTTTGGGCAGCGCACCGCTGGCCTTGCGGCCGGACCCGCCGGGGATGAATTTGCCTGCTCGACTCATGAACGCGCCTCGAAAGTAAGCGGGCGGAAGGGGCGGCATCCAGCCCGAAATCGCTGGAATGAGAAAGGGTGCTGAATCATACGGGCAAGGTTTTTCCCTGCCCCATTCATCGGCTACGAGTCACACAATCTTCAGTCCGTATGTCAGAAAGCTGACGCTTTTGGAGCCCAAACAGCCGCCGACGGCCCGGCGCGATCAATGCGCGCCGGAGGGCGAGGGCTGAGGCACCGTCTGGTTGGCCAGCGGCCCCAGCACTGTCGGCTTAGCCGAAGGCTGGTCCACATGATCGCCAAAGTCAGGCCGCGACAGGCGCGAATCGCCCCAGCCGCCGCCGATCGCCTTGATCAGCCGCACGGTGGCGGCGAAGCGGTTGCCTGCGATTTGGACGGTCTGCTGCTGCGCGGCCAGCGCCAGGTTCTGCGCCTGAATGACGTCGAAGTAGGAGACCAACCCGGAGGTGTAGCGCGCGTTGGTGAGGTCGAGCGCCTTCTGGTAGGACTGCTCCGCGCGGTCCTCGGCCGTGTACTGCTGGGCGAGGTAACGAATGGAGCTGAGGCTGTCCTCCACGTCCTGGAAGGCGACCAGCACCTGCTGCCGGTAGGTGGCCACGTTTTCCTCATAGGCCCCGCGCTGCTGCTTCACGTTGGCCTCGATACGGCCGCCCTCAAAGATGGGGAACTCGATGCTCGGCCCGATGGACCAGATGCGGCTCTCCCAATTGAAGAGCAGGCCCAGATCGCCGCTGTCGAAGCCCGTGCTGCCGGTCAGGCGCACCACGGGGAAGTAGGCCGCAATCGCGACGCCGATCTCGGCATTCTGCGCGGCCACGCGCCGCTCCGCCGCGGCCACGTCGGGCCGGCGTTCCAGCAGGTCGGAAGGCAGGCCGGGCGGGATGTTCGGCGGCGTGCTGGACAGCGGGCTGAAGGGAATGGAAAAGCTCGCCGGGGGCAGGCCCTCATCCACCGCGATGGCATGTTCGAACTCGTCGCGGTTTTGCTTGAAGCCGGCCAGCTGCGCCTGGGCGTTGGCCAGCGTCGCCTTCGCCTGCTCGACGTCCAGCTCTGTGCTGATGCCGCCCTGAAAGCGGCTGTTGGTCAGGTCAAGATTCTGCTGGTAGGCCTTGATCGAGTTGAGCTGCACCTGGATCTCGGAATCGAGGGCGCGCAGGGCGAAATAATTGGTCGCCACGTCTGCGCGCAAGGAAAGCAGCACGTTCTCCATGTCGGCCAGGGTTGCCTGCGCCTGGTCGGCATTGGCCTCGAACTCACGGCGCACGCGGCCCCAGATGTCGACCTCATAGCTAAGGTCGAAGGGCACGACGGTGGCACTATTATACGTAAAAGGGCTGGAGGTGCGGCCGGTGCCGGAAATTTGGGCCTGCTGCGCCCCGTTGTTCGGCGAGGTGCGCTGGCGATCGCCATCCGCGGTGAAATCGATGGTGGGATAGAAGTCAGCCTCCGCCTCGCGTGCCACGGCGCGCGCCTCCGTCACGCGCGCAACGGCCGCGCGGAGGTTCTGGTTGTTTACCACCGCCTGGGCCTCCAACCGGTTGAGCTGGGCGTCGTGGAAAACGGAATACCAGTTGCCGCGCGCGACGGCATCCCGCGGCTCGGCCTTCTTCCAATGGCCGGTTGCGCCCTTGTACGCCGGCGTTTCCGGCACCGAGGGTGCCACGTAGTCCGGCCCGACCGAGCAGCCGGCCAGAAGAAGGAGCGATGCGAAACCGATTGGTACAAAATTAAGCCGGGACATGGGATGCTGATCGTAAACGCACGAGGGAATTAGTCAACTAAGCGGAAGCTGGCGACGCTGTGGTGCGGTGAAGATATGTTTTCCGATGCAGGCCGAAATTGGATATTCTTGGGTCATCATGACCAGGGAATTCGCCACGGCTACGGTCCGCGAAGTTGCCTCCTACCTCAAAAAGGAACAGGGGGCCACGCGGGTTCTGCTTTTTGGCTCGGTGGTGGGTGGCTCGTTCTTTCCGGAGCACTCCGACATTGACCTCTACTTCGAAGGGGTGCCTTACGACAGGGAGTTTACCATCGTGGGTAGGACCTTCCGCAGGTTCGCCGACCTTGAATTGGATCTTATCCCTGCAGGTCATGCGCCGGAAGCGCTGAAGGAGGAAATCCTCGCCACCGGCATCGAACTGTGAGCGATGCCCGGGCCATCCGCAGAGACGTCGAGCTTCTAGCGAGGACCGTCAACGACCTTCGTCTTGCATCCCTGGAACCTGGCTTTACCAGGCGCCTGCCATGACACAGTACCTTTGCCAGTTCTACACCGGCTTGGAAAGTTGCTTCGAGAAAGTGCTCAAGTTCACCAAGGTCGCGCTTCCTTCCGCCGGCGAGCATCAGCATCGGAAGCTCCTGACCGTGGCTATCGACTCAAAGCTGGTGCCGGACGACTGCGTCGACTTCCTGGATGATCTCCTGAGCTTCCGACATTTCGCCCGGCGTGGCTACGGCGTCGAATTGAAGAGCAGCGAGATACTGGAGAAAGCGGCGCTCGTCCAACAGCTCTGGCCGCTGCTCCGAGTTCGTATCGAAAGCTTCCTCCAGCCATAGGACAGCAAAAGCGTTCTACACCATCCCCAGCTTCTGCTTGCCTTCGGCGCTGATGCGGTCGGCGCTCCACGGCGGGTCCCAGACCACGTCCACTTGGGCATCGGTCACGCCGGGGACGGTCAGGATTTTGCGCTGGGCGTCACTGGCGATGGAGGGGCCCATGCCGCAACCGGGCGCGGTCAGGGTCATCTTCACCTCGATGAAGGTGCCGCCGTCCTGCGGCTTCATTTCCATGCTGTAGATCAGGCCGAGGTCGACGATGTTGACGGGAATTTCCGGGTCGTAGCAGGTCTTGAGCTGCGTCCAGATGTCCTCCTCCTTCACGGGGCCGCCGTCTTTTATGCCCACGCCGACCACGCCGCCAGCCGGAACTTCGAGCGTCTTGCCCAGCGCGTCGGCGTCCTCGGCCAGCACGCGGAAGAGGCCGGCCGAATGCTCCACCACCACGGTGAAGGTGCCGCCGAGCGACTGGGTGATGATGCACGGCGTGCCCTTCTCCAGCTTCTTGGTCAGGCCGCTGGGAATCTGAATCGCCTCGATGTCGCGGGTGAGGTGGATGACGGGAGAACCGGTGCTCATGGAAAAATTCTCGCCCCGTGTGGGGAGAAGTCAAACGTGGCGATTAGCGATTGGTTGCGGTTCGGTAGCCGCCATCAGCCCGATGGTGATCGCGTCCGCCACGGGTTGAAGAAAGAAAATCTCCCGTGGCGCGATCCTCTCATTTCGCGCGGAGCACCAGTAAGTCTTCGATGCGCGCGACTGAAACGTCTCGCTGGGTCGCGATCTTCGGCGCGCACCGGCATCGGGCCGATGCCGGCTACCTTCGCAGCCGCGCAGGCTTTGCGATCGTGCGCTAACACTTTGGCACACCGCGAGCTTCCCGGGATTGCCCTCCGCAGCGACATGCTGTTAACTGGCCGACTCACCCCATGCCCCTGCTCGATACCTACCAGCCCGGCGCTTTTTTTGACGAGATGTTCATCGCGCCGGGACAGGTCCGGCCCCATTACGCCGCGCTCTTTGAGCGTTTCAACAATCTTGAGCGCGAGGAATTCGAGCAGCGCCGCAGCGCAGTCGACGCGGCGTTTCTCCGCCAAGGCATCACGTTCACCGTCTACAGCGACGAGCAGGGCACCGAGCGCATCTTCCCGTTCGACCTCATGCCGCGCATCATCCCGAACTCGGAATGGATGAAGATCGAGGCCGGGCTCAAGCAGCGCATGCTCGCCCTCAATCTCTTCCTCAAGGACGTCTATCACGATCAGGCGATCATCAAGGAGGGCAAGGTCCCGCGCGAGGACGTGGAGACGGCGAAGCATTTCCGGCCCGAGATGATGGGCTTCAATCCGCCCGGCGGCGTTTATATTCACGTCTGCGGCAGCGACCTGGTGCGCGACGGGAAGGGGACCTACTATGTGCTGGAGGACAACGGCCGGTGTCCCTCCGGCGTCTCCTACCTGCTGGAAAACCGCATGGCGATGAAGCGGGCGTTCCCCAATCTCTTCAGCTCGGTCGGCGTGCGCCCGGTCGACCACTACACGCAGGATTTGCTCACCGTGCTGCAGCACGTCGCGCCGCGCGGCAACCGCAACCCCACCGTCGTGCTGCTCACCCCCGGCATTTATAATAGCGCCTACTTCGAGCACTCGTTCCTCGCCCGCCAGATGGGCATCCAGATCGTCGAGGGTCTCGATCTCGTGGTGGAAAACAAGTGCGTCTACATGCGCACGACCCGCGGCCTGCAGCAGGTCGACACGATCTACCGGCGTATCGACGACGATTTCCTCGACCCCCGCGTCTTCCGCAAGGACTCCGCGCTCGGCGTCCCTGGCCTCTTCGAGGCCTACCTCGCCGGCAACGTCACGTTGGCCAACGCGGTCGGCACCGGCGTGGCGGACGACAAGGTGATCTACAAGTACGTGCCCGACATGATCCGCTTTTATCTCAAGGAAGAGCCGCTGATCGAGAACGTGCCCACCTATCTCGCCTCCGACGACAAGGAGCGCGAATACATCCTCTCCCACCTGCCGGAGCTGGTCGTGAAATCGGCCAACGAGTCGGGCGGCTACGGCATGCTTGTCGGCCCCGCGTCCACGCAAAAGCAAAGGGACGAGTTCAAGGCGTTGATCGAGAAGCAGCCGCGCAACTTCATCGCCCAGCCTACGCTCAGCCTCTCGCGCCATCCCAGCTTTTGCGAGGGCGGCTTCGACGGCCGGCACGTCGATCTGCGCCCCTACATCCTCTACGGCCAGGACATCACCATTGTCCCCGGCGGCCTGACGCGTGTGGCGTTGCGCAAGGGCTCGCTCGTCGTCAATTCCTCCCAGGGCGGCGGCAGCAAGGACACCTGGGTGCTTTACGGCGAGACCTGATTTCATGCCCACCACCATCATGCTCTCGCGGGTCGCCGACTCGCTTTACTGGATGAGCCGCTACGTGGAGCGCGCGGAGAACATCGCGCGCATCCTTGACGTCAACCTGCAGCTCATGCTCGACATGCCGAAGCTTGATGCGGCCGGACAGGAGGCGCTTTGGCTGCCCGTTCTGCGCAGCACCGGCGACGGCGACTTCGAGCAGCACCACAAGCTCGCGACCAGCGAGGCGGTCATCGAGTTCCTCACGCTGAGCCCGAAGAACCCGAACTCCATCCTTAACTGCCTGACCAACGCGCGCGAGAACGCCCGGCACGTGCGCGAGCAAATCTCGCTCGAGATGTGGGAGGAGATCAACCGCACCTATCTCTCGCTCAAGGGGCTTACCGCCAAGAAAATCGCCCGTTCCGGCGCCTACGATTTCTATAACCAGATCAAGAACGCCTCCGCGCTTTTCCAGGGCATCACCGACGGCACCATGACGCATGGCGAGGATTGGGATTTCATCCAGGTCGGCAAGTACCTCGAGCGCGCGGACATGACCACCCGCATCCTCGACGCGCACGACGAGATCTTCATCAACACCCCGGCCAAGTCGCAGACCAGCGGCACGCTGCAGTGGAGCGCCATCCTGCGCAGTTGCTCCGCGCATGACGCCTACCGCAAGTTCTACGTCGCACAGGTCGATCCGGACAAGGTGGTGGAGTTCCTCATCCTCAACGAGTTCTTTCCCCGCTCCATCCGCTCCTGCGTGCAGGCCATGGACGACGCGCTGCGCCGCGTCTCCGGCGGCCGCGATGCCGCCTACAAGAACCAGGCGGAAAAGCTGGCCGGCCGGCTTGTGGCGGAGCTCAACTTCAGCGCGCTCGAGGACATCAAGACGGTCGGCATGCACCGTTACATGGATGAGACGCAGGTGAAGCTCAACGGCATCGGCGAGGCCATCTATAAGACCTACCTCTTTTGTCCGCCCGCCGAGCTGCCCGAGCCGGAGCCGGTCCTCCCCTCCGACCAAGCCGCCACCCTCGCCCCGCCGAAGAAGGACACGCCTGCCATGTCGCAGGAGCAGGCCAGCATGGGCCAGACCCAGACGCTCGGCACCATGACGCAGAAGCAGGGCTAGGGCGCACATGCAGGGGTAGCCCTCGACCTCCGGGCGACGGACGCTGTGAGGACTCGCTGTCGCGTTCCGTCCGTCGCCCGGAGGTCGCGAGGGCTACTCGTTCTGCGAAAGGTCGACCGCCATCATGCGCTCGCATAACCCTCTCAGCACTGTCCACAATTCAACCTTCCTTCCGGCGACAGCCGGCGACCGGATATTCGCTTGACCTTTCCGGAGGCCATCTCCAAATTCCTGCGCAACACGGAGGTGGACGGCCCGAAACTGCATCAACGCAGTTCCCAAGGTCTTTGTTTTCACCATGAAGGGGAAGATTTGAAAGAATTTCCAAAACGACTGCGCCATTCCATTTTTGCTCGTGCCTTGGCGCTGATCGTTTTGGGTCTCATTCCCTTTAACGGCGCCTACCCCCAGTCGGCCGCTGACTCCAACGCCACTCCCGCCCAGCCGGCGGATGCCAGCCCGAGTGCCGCTCCCGCCACGCCTGCCGACGCGGCGCCAGCCGTTCCTGCCAGCGGTTCCCAGCCCGTTTCCGGCGACCTCGGCACGCCTGGCGCGCAGACCGCCACGCCAGCACCCGACCAGGGCGCGAATTCCGCCACGCCGAGCCATCGCAACCGCAAGCTCGTCACCGCGCCGGACGAGCAGGCCGCCACGGAGACCCAGGGTCCCATTGTCCGCGCGGTCGACATCCAGTTCATTGGGCCGAAGACCGTCTCGCAGGCGGTCATCCTTTCCAACATGCGCACCACGGTGGGCGACGTCTATTCGGCCGCCGCGGTGGAAGAGGATGTGCGCAACCTGTACGCCACGGGCTTTTTCACCAACCTGGCGATCAAGGACGAGCCGATGAGCGACGGCGTGAAAGTGAACGTCATCGTGCAGCCGAAGCCGCTGGTGAAGCAGGTCGTCATCAACGGGTCGAAGAAGATCAAGCTTTCGCGGCTCAAGAAGGAGATCAAGTCGAAGATCGGCGAGCCGCTTTCAGAGCAGCAGGTCTCCGACGATGCCGACAAGCTGAAGGACTATTACCTGGGCAAGGGCTACGACCAGGTGCAGGTCAGCTACAAAATCGACACCAACGAGGAATTCGGGCGCTCGGTCGTGACTTTCAACATTGTGGAAGGCGAGCGGGCCTTCGTCACTGCGATCAACTTTGTCGGCAACGACCATCTGACGACGAAGGAACTGCGCAAGGTAATGAAGACGAAGAAGAAGGACATCATCTCCTTCATCGACAAGTCCGGCCTCTACAAGGAGGACCAGTTCCGCCAAGACCTCGTCAACCTGCGCGACTATTATAATAGCAAGGGCTACATCGACATGTCGGTCAAGGACGTGAAGTACACGCGCGACGCGAAGAACCAGATGCAGGTGACGATCACCATCTTCGAGGGCATCCAGTACACCGTCGGCAAGATCGATTTCACCGGCAACACCGTCTACACCAAGGAGCAATTGCGGGTCTACACGCCGCCGGGCACCACCGCCCCGTTCAAGGTCATTCGCATGACGGAAGGTTCCGTTTACTCGCCGCGCGCCTACACGCCGGACGGCAAGCAGCCGAACAAGGAACTGCCCACGCTGGAAAATGACGTGCAGCGCATCATGGATCTCTATGGCGTCCGCGGTTACATCGACCGCGAGGTGACGCCGATCCGCCAGGCCAACGTGGACAGCGGCAAGATCGACATCCTCTATCAGATCGTCGAAAAGTCGCAGTCCTACGTCGAGCAGATCATCATCCAAGGCAACAACCGCACCAAGGACAAGGTCATCCGCCGCGAGCTGGCCAACAAGCCGGGCGAGATCTACGACAGCGTGCAGGCCGACCAGAGCCAGAAGCGGCTGGAAAATTTGCAGTACTTCGAGAAGGTCGACATCTCGCCGCAGGATACCACCGTCCCCAACCGCAAGAACATGGTGGTCACGGTCGAGGAAAAGCGCACCGGCTCGATCACCTTCGGCGCGGGCTTCAGCTCGGTTGATTCACTGCTGGGCTTCGTCGAGATCACGCAGGGCAACTTCGATTTGTTCAACTTCCCCTACTTCACGGGTGGCGGCGAAAAGTTCCGCGTGCGCCTGCAGTACGGCATCGACCGGCAGGACGTGGAGGTCGAGTTCAAGGAACCCTGGTTCCTCGAGCAGCGGCTGGCGCTGGGCTACAACCTGTTCTTCCACAACTACGACTTCAACAACAGCAGCGTCTTCGACTCCTCCAGCAACGATTACGAGTATAGCCAGGAGAACTACGGAGCCTCCGTCAGCCTGGCGCGCGCCTTCGGCCAGTTCTGGGCAGGATCGATCACATACACCATCCAGCAGTACGACCTGTACGACTTCAATCCGGAATCATCGCCCCAGCTGCTGATGGAAGAGGGCAACCGCAGCGACAGCTCGATCACGCTGGGCATGACGTATGACACGCGTGACAGCGTGCTCCTGACGCGGCACGGCACCCACGCGGACGTCTCCGCCGAGTTCGCGGGCGGGCCGCTTTTCGGGCAGACCAACATCTACAAGTTCCAGGCTGACGCCCAGCACTACATCCTGCTGCCGGACGACCTGATCCTGACCATTGCGGGCGCGACCGGCGACGTCGACTACTACGGCGACAGCAAGGAAGTTCCGCTCTTTGACCGCTTCTTCATCGGCGGCTCACGCTCGGTGCGCGGCTTCAGCAACCGTGACATCGGTCCGGTGGATGAAAACGGAATCCCGCTCGGCGGCGATACCATGGCCTACGGCAACCTCGAGCTCACGTTCCCGATCATGGAACGGGTGCGCGGCGCCATCTTCACCGATGCCGGTTTCCTGGATGCGCGGGCGTTTCACTACGAGGATGCCTGGGACGAACTGGATGCAGCCGCGGGTGTGGGCGTGCGACTCAACCTCCCTATCGGGCCTCTCCGGCTTGATTACGCTATTCCTTACAAAGACCAAGGTTACAACCACAGTTCCGGCAAGTTTAGCTTTGACGTGGGATACCAATTTTGAAAATCTTGCCCGCTCATCATGAAAAAGCTTTCGTTCCTCGCGCTCCTCTTTTTTGTTCCTGTCTCGCTGGCCACGGCCGATCTCAAGGTGGCCACGGTCGACCTGAGCAAGGCGTTTGACGGCTACTACAAGACCAAGGAAATCCAGACCCACCTGAAGGAGAAGCAGGACGAAGCGCAGAAGGAACTTCAGGATAAGGTGGCGGATTACCAGCGCATCGGCGACGAGGTGCAGAAGCTCGACCAGCAGGCGCACGACCAGACGCTTTCCGCCGAAGCCCGCCAGGAAAAGCAAAAGGCCCGCGACCAGCGCGGCGCCGACCTGCAGGCTGCCCAGCGCCAGATCGAGGAATTCCGCACCGAGCGCAGCAACGAGCTCAAGGACGAGTTGATCCGCCGCCGCAAGGAAGTGGTCGACGAGATTACGAAGGTCATCAACGACTACTCCGGCCCGCAGGGCTTTGACATGGTCATCGACAAGTCGTCAGCCTCGGCCGCGAGCGGGGTGCCCATTATTCTCTTTAGCTCCGGCAAGCTGCCCGACATTACCGACGCGATCGTCAAGCAGTTGAACGCAAGCGCGCCGGCCACGGCCGCCGCAGGCGCGGCACCGGCAGCCCCCGCCACCCACTAGGCGGGAACGCGCGGCCGCTTTCCGCTTGTGACGGCGCACACGGTCCATTCCCTCGCCCGGCAGGTGGGCGGGACTATCGTGGGGGAAGGCGCCGGGACGGCCATCACGGGCGTCAACGACCTGCGCGAGGCTGGCCCCTCGGAGATTTCGTTTCTCGCCAACTCCAAGTACGAGAAGCTGGCCCGCGAAAGCCGGGCGGGTGCGATCCTCGTCTCCCGCGACGAAGCCTGCCAGCTCGGCGGCACGCTCATCCAAGTCGAGTCACCCAGCGCGGCGTTTGCTCACATCGCGCAGATTTTTGCACCGCCGCCGATCCAGTTTGAGCCAGGCGTGCATCCTTCCGCCGTGGTCGCGCCAGACGCGCATCTGGGTGAAGGGGTCAGTATCCAGCCCAACGCGGTGATCGGCGCCAAGGTCCGACTCGGCGCCGGTACGGTCATTGGTGCGGGCAGCGTGGTGGGCGCGGAGACGACGATCGGCGAGCACGTCCTGGTGCATCCTCTCGTCTCGATCCGCGAACGCTGCGTCATCGGCTCGCGCGTCATCCTGCACAGCGGCGTGGTCATCGGCGGCGATGGCTTCGGCTACGAGTTCCGCGACGGCCGCCACGTCAAGATCGTGCACACCGGCATCGTGCAGATCGACGACGACGTGGAAATCGGCGCCAACAGCACGGTGGATCGCGCGCGTTTCGGCAAGACGCACATTGGAGCCGGGGCGAAGATCGACAACCTCGTCATGATCGCCCACAACGTGGTCATCGGCCCGATGTCGATCGTGGTGGCGCAGACCGGCATCTCGGGCAGCACGACTCTCGGTCGTGGCGTGGTGCTGGCCGGGCAGGTGGGCCTTGCCGGGCACATCCATGTCGGCGACGGCGCGACTGTCACCGCGCAGTCCGGCATCACCAAAAATGTGCCCGCCGGCGTCACTTTCTACGGCCGTCACGCGCGGCCCATCCGCGAGGCGCTCAAGATCGAGGTGCTCGAGGGCCGGCTGCCGGAACTCTTCGAGCGCCTGAAGGCGTTGGAGGAAAAAGTGCGCCAGCTCGGCGGACCCTCTGGAGAAACCCCAAAGTAAAGCCTGTCATCCTCAACGATTCGCGGTAGCCGTCGACCTCCGGGCGACGGAGCCGACTAAGGATGGAATTACAGGGAACAACGAAGATGACGGAATAGAGAAAAGAAACAGGAGCCATCCCGTTCATTCCGTCTGTCTCCAGTAATTCTCTCCTTCCCCCATCCCTCGCCAGCCTGAGGACAGCGCAGCGAAGTCGAGAGACCAACACCGGTTCTCGCTTCGCCGCGACGCCGGCCCGTAAAAAAGTCACACCCCGGTTCTGGCATCTTCGGCGGATCGGTACTACATTCCGCGCCATGGCCTCCGCGCAGAAAGTGAAGCTCGGCCTGCTGCAAAGCTGGGCCGATGCCGATCCCGACCTGAACCTGCGCCGCACCCTCGCCCTGGCGAACGCGGCGGCGGACCAGGGCGCGCAGATCATCTGCACGCAGGAGCTGTTTCGCTCGCCCTACTTCTGCCAGAGCGAGGATCACGCAAACTTCGCGCTGGCGGAGGAGATCCCCAACGGCTCGAGCACGCGCGCCTTTGCGGAGCTGGCGCGCGAGCGGGGCGTGGTCATCATCGCCTCGCTCTTCGAGAAGCGGGCCGCGGGTGTCTATCACAACACTGCTGCGATCATCGATGCGGATGGGAAGTATCTCGGCATGTACCGCAAGATGCATATCCCCGACGATCCGCTTTTCTACGAGAAGTTTTATTTCACGCCGGGCGACCTGGGCTTTCGCGCCTGGGATACCAGGTTCGGCCGCATCGGCGTGCTTGTCTGCTGGGATCAATGGTTCCCCGAGGCCGCGCGGCTCACCGCCATGCAGGGCGCGCAGATTCTTTTTTATCCCACCGCCATCGGCTGGCATCCGGGCGAGAAAGACCAGTACGGGCACGCGCATCACTCGTCTTGGGAGACCATCCAGCGCGCGCACGCGGTGGCCAACGGCTGCTACGTCGCGGTGACCAACCGCATCGGGCACGAGACGCCGGTGGGCGGCGACGGCATCGAGTTCTGGGGCCAGAGCTTTATCGCCAACACCTCCGGCGAGATCGTGGCCAAAGCCGGCGCGCAGAAGGAGCAGGTGCTCGTGCACGAGATTGATCTCGGCACCGTCGACGTCACGCGCACCCACTGGCCGTTCCTGCGCGACCGCCGCATCGACGCCTACGGCGATCTCACGCGCCGCCTGATCGACTAGCCGCCGCCGATGAACGCGACGCCGCGCGCCCTGGGCTACCGCATGCCCGCCGAGTGGGAACGCCATGACGCCACGTGGCTGACCTGGCCGCGCGAGGCCGGCATCAGCTTCCCGGACGCCTTTGAGAACATTCCCGCGATGTGGGCGCGGCTGGCCAAGACGCTGGCCGAAAACGAGCTCGTGCACATCAACGTCTTTGACGAAGCGCACGAGGTGGACATCCGCGCGGCGTTGAAGAAGGAGGATGCGCCGCTCGGCACGCGGATTCATCTGCATCCCTTTCCCGCCTACGAACCGTGGTGCCGCGATCACGGTCCAATCTTCGTGCGCAACACCGACGGCCTTGCCGTGGTGGATTGGCAGTATAATGCGTGGGGCGGCAAGTATCCGCCGTGCGATCTCGACGACGCCGTGCCGCAGCATGTCGCCAAGCTGCTTAACCTGCCGCTTTTTTCGCCGCCGATGATCCTGGAGGGTGGCTCGATCGAGGTGAATGGTGCCGGCACGCTGCTGACCACGGAGGCGTGCCTGCTCAATCCCAACCGCAACCCGGAGCTGTCGCGCGCGCAGATCGAGGGGAACCTGCGCGAGTTCCTGGGCGTGGAGCAGATCCTTTGGCTCGGCGACGGTATTGTGGGCGACGACACGGACGGTCACATCGACGACCTGACGCGCTTTACCGATGCGACGACGCTGGCCACCATCGTCGAGGAGGACCCGCAGGACGAGAACTACGAGCGCCTGCGCGAGAACCGCACACGACTCGATGCCATGCGCACGCCGGAGGGCCGACCGTGGCGCATCGTGGAACTGCCCACGCCCGGCGTGATCGAGCGCGAGGGCCAGCGTCTCCCTGCCAGCTACGCCAACTTCTACATCGCGAATGGCGTTGTCCTCATGCCTGGCTTCGATCATCCGAACGACAAACGAGCGCAGGCCATCCTGCAGGAGCTTTTCCCGCAGCGTCGCGTTATCCTCTGGCCGTCGCTCGACTTGATCTGGGGCTTGGGCGCGCTTCACTGCATCACGCAGCAGCAGCCGGCGGCGCAGGCCTGATGCGCTGGCTGCTGACTTCCTGGGGCTCGCGCGGCGACCTGCATCCCTTCCTCGCCCTGGGCCGCGGACTGGTTGCGCGCGGACACGAAGTCACGATCGTCGGTCATCCGGAATGGGCCGACGACACCGCGTCTGCCGGCCTTCGTTTTGTCGCCACGGCCGAGCCGCCGCGTGGTGACCTGCTGCGCCGCCACCCGGAGATTCTCTCCAGCCGCTGGGGCGGCATTCCCTCGCTGCACGCCTTGGTGCGCGAGGTCATCGCGCCGAGTTTTCCTCCATTGCTCGCCGCGCTGCGCGAGGAAGTTCCACGGCACGACGTCGTGATCGCGCATCATTTCGCATTTCCCGCCGCGATCGCGGCGGAACGCGCGGGCAAGCCGTGGGTAACGGTGACGCTGGCGCCGGGCGTGGTGCCCTCGGCCTACTCGCTACCCGGCGCTCAATTTGGCCGGCCCGGTCGTGGCGCGGTCGCGCGGATGCGCAATCGCATCATCTGGAGCGCCGGCCGGATGATCACCAGCCGGATGGTCGATCCGTTGGTCAACCAACTGCGCCGCGAGCAGGGGCTCGCTCCCATCCGCGACGCCGTTTTTGGCGCGCATTCACGGCTGCTCAATCTTCAGCTCTACAGCCGCCACTTTGCCGCGCCGGCGCCGGATTGGGGCGCCGAGAAAAAGCAGGCCGGGTTCTGCTTCTTCGATCCGCCCGGCGCCACGCTTGCGCCGGAGATCGAAGTCTTTCTCGCGGCGGGCGAACCGCCGGTCCTGTTCACCCTTGGTTCCACGGCATCGCGAAATCCCGGACAGTTTTATGAGGAGGCCACGGAGGTCTGTCGCATGCGGAGGCTGCGTGGATTGCTGCTCGTCGGTGCGGAGGAGAACCGGCCGCGCCAGCTGCCGTCGCACGTGCTCGCCGCCAACTACGCGCCCTATGGACTGGTGATGCCGCGTGCGCGCGCGGTGGTGCACCAATGCGGCATCGGCACGCTTTCGCATGCTCTTCGCGCGGGTCTGCCGTCCGTTGCCGTCCCGTTCGCATTCGACCAGCCGAACAACGCGTGCCGGCTGGTGGAACTTGGCGCCGCCGAGTTGGTCCGGCCCGCCGAGCGAAACGCCGCCACCATGGCGCGTGCCCTGGACCGCCTGCTGGCCGGCGCGGCACCCACGCACGCGCGGAAGATTGGCGGCCGCATCAAGCGTGGCGACGGCGTGGCCGCCGCCTGCACGATCCTGGAGGAGAGCCTCGGTCGGAAGTTGTAGAGGCGGTCCGCGACCGTTGCCGGAAGCGTGCCGGCCGACGCGGCGGTGCATTTCCGCTGGCGGCTCCGGGTGCCGTGCGCGAACGTACCGCATGCCCGCCACGGCCGCTGACGATCTCGCCCACCAATCGCCCGAGGCGATTGCCGCAATGTTCGGCCGCGTGGCGCCGCGGTACGACTTTCTCAACCATGCCCTTTGCGGCGGCACGGATGTCTATTGGCGCTGGCAGCTGGCGCGAGCGGTGGCGGCACAGCGGCCCGCGCGCCTGCTCGATCTAGCGACCGGCAGCGGGGACGTCCTGCGCGCTCTGGCGCGCCGCCAGGCCGCGTCGGAGACGATGATCGGTGCCGATTTTTGCCTGCCCATGCTGCGGGTCGCGCGGGAGAAGGCGGTTTCGCATCTCGTCGCCGCGGACGCGCTGCGGTTGCCGTTTGCGGATGCCAGCTTCGACGCCATTACCATCGCTTTCGGCTTGCGTAATTTTGCCGATCGCTCCGCGGGCCTGCGCGAGATGCGGCGCGTACTTCGCGCCGGCGGGCGCGCCCACATCCTTGAGTTTTCGCATCCGGTCGCGGGCCTGGCGCCGCTTTATTTCGCCTATCTGCGCTGGGTCATGCCGCGCTATGCGCAGTTCTTCACGCCCGAGCGCGGGGCGTACGAATACCTCGGCGACTCCATCCGCGCCTTTCCGCGCCAGCCGCAACTGGCGGAGATGATGCGGGGCGCCGGGTTCGCCGCGGCGCGGTGGACGAACCTGACTTTCGGCATCGTCGCGCTGCACGTGGCGGAAGTGTAGCGGCCATGGTCGAGCTGAGTACCAGTCTGCTGGTGGAGCTGGGCGGCTGGCCCGCGCTGAAGGAAGCACGCGGCCTGGTTGAACGCGGTCGCGTCACCCAACTGTTGCGCGAAGGCCCACGCTTGAGCGGACGCGTCCAGGGTGCGGAGAAAAGCTATGACGCGCAGATTGTGCTGGCCGAGCGCATCGCCGCGGTCGAGGTGCGCTGCACCTGCCCGGAATCGCGGCACAGCGGCCGCGTGTGCGCCCACGCGCTGGCGGTGGGTCTCGCCACGCTTCAGCCTGCGGTCCCGGTGCCCCAACCGGTGGCAAATAGTGAGGCGGCTGCTCAGCGCCAGACGGGTCCGCGGCGCTGGCTGAGGGACGAAGCACCCGCGCAGATTCCCCGGCTCGAATTCGCCTTTCTCCTGCCACTGCAACTCCGAGAAGCGCTCGGCAAGGATCCGTTCCGCATCATCCTTGAAGTGCAACGTGGTGAGGAGACGCTGCCGTGGGACGCACTTGCCTCGAAGTTGGTGGAGGGGTATGCCACCGGCGAGGCGGACGATCGTGCGCTGAGTGCGATTGAGTCGGCCAACGGCGCGCTCGCAGGCGTCACGCAGCTTCCGCGAGCGAAGCTGGGCCGTGTCCTCCATGCGTTGGGCGGGCATCCCAGGGTTTGGTCGGGCCGGAAGGAACGTATTGAGATTCAAGCTTCTGAGGAACGGCCGCGGCTCGCGGCCGAGTTGCGAAATGACGGCGCGCTGGAGTTACGGCTCGCGCAGGATGCGGCCGCAGCCGGCACAGGCGCGCTGCCCGGTTGGACCTTGCAGGGCACGCGGCTGATGGAAATTCCCGCGTTTCCCGCGGGCTTCGACGCCCAAGGGCATCGCCTTATCCCGCGCGCGGCGCTGCCCGGTTTTCTGGAGCGCGAATGGCCCGCTTTGGAGGAAGTGTGCGACATCACCCTCCCGCCCCATTTCTCCTTCGCCATCGCGCGGCCGCAGATTGTGGCGCGGATCGACGGCTCGCTGCACGGCCTCACGCTCGAGCTGGAAGCGCGCTACGGCGAGCGCGCGTTTCCCATCGGCTGGAAGGCGGAGGCATCCGCCACCGAGGCGTTTCCCGATCCGCACGACTTGTCGCGATTCTGGCGGCGCGATCTTGCGGCGGAAAAGCAGGCGGCGATCGCCGTGCAGGCGGTGGGATTTTCACCGGTGCGCAGCGGCGGCCGCGCCTTCAGCCTGGCAACCGAGCGCCACGTCGCGCGCTTCCTGGCCAACACGCTGCCGCACTGGCGGCGCGATTGGATCGTTGAGCCAGGACCGCGGCTGGAGGCGACCTTGCGCGAGATCGATATCGCGGAGCCGACTGTGGCGCTGCGCGGTGGATCGGGCGAGGACTGGCTGAGCCTCGATCTCCAGCTTGCCGTCGACGGCCAGCCCGTGGCGCTCGAGCCTTCTGAAGTGCAGCGCTGGCTGGCCACGGGCCAGAGTCATGCGCGGCAAAACGGCCGCGTGTTGCTGTTGCCCACCGAGGCGTGGTCGGAGATGCAGCAGGTGCTGGCCGATTGTGCCGTGCGGCAAGAGCCGGGCAGCATGCGCGTGGCCCGCACCTTTGCACCTTACCTGGCCGGCGCGCTCGATGAGCAGGGCTTTCGCATCGCGCGCAACGACGCCGCGGAAGGTCCGCCGCCGGACGTCGTGACAAGACTCGACGCCGCGCTGGTTACGCAGTTGCGTCCGTATCAGTTGGCCGGCATTTCCTGGATGGCCGCGCTCGCGCAACGCGGCGCGCACGGATTGCTCGCGGACGACATGGGACTCGGTAAGACCCCGCAGGCGCTCGCTTTTGCGGCATGGTTGCGGGAAACAGAATCGTCCCGCGCGCCCGCGCTGATCGTCTGCCCGACCAGCCTGGTGGCGAACTGGCTGCGCGAGGCGGCCCGCTTTACGCCGCATTTGGGCACGCTCGATTTCACCGGCCCGGATCGCGCCGCACGCCGGGGCGACTGCGCACAGGCCGACCTGATCGTAACTTCCTATGCGATCCTGCGCCGCGACATCGAGCTGCTGCGTACGCTCGAGTTCGGACTGGTGGTGCTCGATGAAGCGCAGCACATCAAGAATCGCGGCAGCCAGAACGCGCAGGGCGCTAAAATGCTGCGCGCGCGGCATCGGCTCATCCTCACCGGCACGCCGCTGGAAAACTCGGTGCTCGATCTCTGGTCGCTCTTCGACTTCCTCGTGCCCGGCTACCTCGGCACCGCCGCCGAATTCCGCGAGCGCTACGAAACGCCGCTCACCGCTGGCGAGGCGCCGCGCGAACTCGCCCGGCTGCGCGCCCGTGTGCGACCCTTCTTCCTGCGTCGCACCAAGGAGGAGGTGTTGCCGGAGCTGCCGCCCAAGCTCGAGCACGCCACGCTGTGCGAACTGACCGACGAGCAGCGCGCTGTCTACCAGGCCGTGCTGGCGCAGGGCCGGCGCGATGTCTTCGATCACACCGGGAAGCAGGGCGCCGGGCGCGACCGCATCATGATGCTCACCACGCTCCTGCGCCTGCGCCAGGTCTGCTGCCACCTGGAGCTGCTGCCGCGCGATCCCGCGCAGCCACGCACGTGGCGCGAGCCTTCCGCCAAGCTCGACCGCACCTTCGAGCTGATCGACGAGGCGATCGACGGCGGCCATCGCGTGCTGCTCTTCAGCCAGTTCGTACAGATGCTGCATCTGCTGCGCGACGAGGCCCGGCGGCGCGAGATCGGCTTCTGCTATCTCGATGGCTCGACCGCCGACCGCCAGGCGGAGATCGACCGCTTCCAAAACGACGCAGGTGTGCCACTCTTCCTCATCAGCCTGAAGGCGGGCGGCACGGGCCTTAATCTCACGGGGGCCGACACGGTCATCCATTTCGATCCGTGGTGGAATCCGGCGGTGGAGGATCAGGCGACCGCGCGCGCGCACCGGCTGGGGCAGCGGCGCGCGGTGCAGGCTTACAAACTGATCGCCGCCGGCACGGTGGAGGAGAAAATCCAGGCCCTGCAGGCGCGCAAGCGCATCCTCTTCGATGCCAGTGTGGGGGACGAGGCGTTCGTAGCGGGGCTGAGCGCCGATGAGATGGAGGAGCTGCTGGCGGGTTGAGTCCGGGATTGCCGCCCGGCGCGGGTTTACTACGCTGGCTGCATGAACTCCTCTCTCGTTCGTCGTTTGATGGCGTTGGCAGCGGCCGTTCTTATCATCATTCCGGCATCCGTACGCGCGGACGACGCAGCCACGGCCACCCCGGATGATGTGCATCAACTCCTGCGCCAGGCGCTTGGTGACGGCCCGGAGAGTGCCCCCGCTCCCGAGCAGCAGCGCGCGCTGGTGAGCAAGGCGCTCAAGACCATTCAGCGGGTGCCGCATGTCTATCATGGCAAGCTGATGCGTGCCGCAGAGACCCTGAGCACGGCGCTGGAGGACCTGGCGAAGCCCGACGGCGTGACCAAGGCGCGCGGCGAGATCCTTGACGCCGACGACCTTATCCGGTCCATCATGTAGCAATGGCCACTTACGCCTGCATCATGGCCGGAGGTTCCGGCGAACGTTTCTGGCCGCTGAGCCGTGTCGCAACGCCCAAGCACCTCGTGCCGCTGTTGAGCGAGCGCACCATGCTTGAGGAGACCGTGCGCCGGGTGGAACGCGCGCTGCCCGCGGACCACATTTTCGTGCTGACCAACGCCGCACAGGTCGAGGCCTGCCGCGCCGCTGTGCCGCACCTGCCTCCCGCGCAATTCATCGCCGAGCCGGCCAAGCGCGACACGGCGCCCGCCTGCGCGCTCGGCACCGCGCTGGTGCGGCGGCTCGATCCCGATGCTGTCGTCGTCTTCCTGCCGGCCGACGCGCTGATCAAGGACGCCGCGACCTTCGCCAGCCAGCTGGAGAAAGCCTCCGCGCTCGCCGCGCAGGACGAGGTCATCGTCACGTTCGGCATCCGGCCCGATCACCCCTCCACCCGCTTCGGCTACCTGGAGGCGGGCGCCACGCTGAAGGAAAGCGGCGTGGATTGCCCGTTCTTCCGCGCGGAGCGTTTCGTGGAAAAACCCGACGCGGTCCGCGCGGTGGAGTATCTCGCGACTGGCCGGTTCTTCTGGAATGCAGGCATCTTTCTCTGGCGCACCGGCACCTTCCTGCGCGAGGCGGAGAAGCACCAGCCCGCGCTCGCCACCTTCATCAACGAATTTCCGCAGGGCGATCCCGCGGCCTATATCGCGGAGAAGTTTCCCGCGCTGCCGAAGATTTCCGTCGACTACGCCATCATGGAAAAAGCGGCGCGCGTTGTCGTGGCCGAGGCTCGCTTCGACTGGGATGACGTTGGCAGCTGGACGGCGCTGCCTGCGCACCTGCCGCTCGACAGCCAGGACAACACGATCCAGGGCACGGTGGCGCTGCATGGTTCCCAGAACAACATCGTCATCTCGCGCGGGCGCACCATTGCGCTCTGCGGGGTGCGCGATTTGATCGTGGTGGAGACCGCCGACGCCATCCTCGTCTGCCATCGCGACGCGGCCGAACAGGTCAAGGCGCTGCAGCCGCACTTGCCAGACAAAGTGCGCTAGGGTTCGCGAGCGACGGCGCGCGATCCCGCATTGCCTCCGTGCGGGAGGCGAATATGCTGGAGGCATGGCCACTGTCGCCTCCTTCCATCCCGAAGTTCGCCAAGCGGTCGCGCAGCTGATCGCGCGCTACTTCCTCGTCCACCTGGAGGCCGAGCTGCAGAAGCCCGAGGCGATCCTCACGGAGGATTATCCGCACTTGCCCGTGCGCCAGATCTTCGAGGACCTGGTCGCGCGCACGCGTCGCGAGTTTTCCATTGCCGAGGAGGACGCCGTGCCGGCGGAAAATCTTTTTCACACCTGGTCCGACATCAACGACAAGTTCGATTACAACGAGGGCGCTTTCGTCACCTACAACATCGCCTACATCGCGCGCCTGCTGGACCTGCGCGACTGGACCGAGGAGAGCCACGCGCATCTGAAGTCGGAGATGAAGGCGGCCTTCGAACGCTTCGATTACCAGAAGCAGGGCTTTACCGTCGCGTTTTTCCTGCAGTCCGAAGGCAACATGCGCGAACTGCTGCGCGCCTCCGTGCGCCGGCACCTGCCTCTCATGGCCGACGAGGCCGACCGTCTCATCCTCACGCAAAGCCGCCGGCACCAGTTCGCCATGTACGAGTATTTCGAGGATATTTTCAAGAGCGCTCTCGCGGAAAATATCCGGCTGCTCCACGGCATCCTGCCCGAAAAAATCGCCAACGAGCTGAAGAAAAACGGCACCGTCCAGGCCGTCCTGTTCGAGGAGGCCGCGGTGCTCTTCACCGATTTCGAGAAGTTCAGCCAGGTGGCCGCGCGCCTGACGCCCTGCGCGGTGGTCGATCGACTGGACGCTTATTTTTCCGAGTTCGACGAGATCGTGGAGCGCCATGGCCTCGAGAAGATCAAGACCATCGGCGACTCCTACATGGCCGTGGCGGGCGTGCCGGAAAAGCACAGCGACGGCATCCGCGCCATCTGCGAGGCGGCGCTGGAAATGCGTGACGCTTCCGACCGCATCTCGCAATCGCTGGGCGCCGACAGCTGGCGCATCCGCATCGGCATGCACGTCGGCCCGCTCATCGCCGGGGTGATCGGCCGACGCAAGTTCAGCTACGACGTCTGGGGGGCGACGGTCAACTTCGCCAGCCGCATGGAATCGAGCGGCGAACCCGGCCAGATCAATGTCTCCGCCGAGCTCCACGCCCGCGCGCAGCCTTGGTACGACTTCCAGCCCCGCGGCCTGCAGCCGGTGAAGCGGCTGGGCGATGCAGAAATGTTCTTTCTCCTTGGCCGCAAGGACGGCGTGGATTTCGCGCTCGCCGAACGCGAGGAAGTAGCGGCCTAAGCCCCCAACTGTAGCGGCGGTCTATGACCGTCGCATTTATCGGCGCAACGCGCCGCCACCTTGTGCTTACGCGCCACGCGACCTGCGCTGAAAGCGGAACGCACAAGTCTTCCCTCGCGCGCTGTTCCCGGCGGTCATAGACCCGCTACAGCCGGCACCTACCGCTTCGAGGATGAGTTCACCGGCGCGCCGTGGGATGACACCGGCTTGGTCTCGCGCTGGCCGTTCGGGCCCATGCCGGTCGCATCGCTGTCGTCGTCAGTCACCTCGGTCGCGTGCGCCGTGACCGTTTCCGGCGGCTTGGCGGCCACGTCCGGCTTGTCGGTGGAGTCGGTGTCATCCGCCGGCTTGTCCTTGTCGGCCAGCGGCTGCGCCGGGGCAAGATTCGGCGTCTTGTTGTAATCCTCGAATTGTTCCGCGCGCGCCTTGGCATTCGGCGGCGGGCCATAAACATCGTCAAAGATGTGCGCCGCGATCTCGCCGCCTTCGCGACCGCCGAGCAAACCGTCGTCCAACCCGAGACCATGGTTATCAGAATCCTCGCCCTGGATCATCACCGCGAAGGAATACTGGGGATTATCCGCCGGCAGATAACCGCAGAGCCACGCCACCTGCCGCGGCTTGGCTTTCGTGCCGACCTGCGCCGTTCCGGTCTTGGCCGCGATCTTCATGTCATCGCGGTGCACCACCGTGGCAGTGCCCTCGTCGATGACGTTGATCATGCCTTCCTTCAGGTTGGCCATGTAGGGAGAATCGAGCGTGACGGTGCGATCGACGTCGGTCGGAATCTCGCGGATGACCTTGCCGTCCTGATCGTCGACCTCCTTCACCAGCCGCGGGCGATAGACCGTGCCGCCGTTGGCGAGCGCCGCCATGTAGTCGGCCATCTGGATGGGCGTGACCAGGACCGCGCCCTGGCCGATGGCTGTCAGCACCGTGTCGCCGCCGCCGAAATCCCGATGCTGTGTGCGCAGGATATACTCCGAATCGGGAATCAGCCCCGGGAGCTCACCCGGCAGGGAGACGCCCGTTTTGTTGCCGAAGTTGAAACTGCGCGCCGTGTCGAGCAGCACGTCGCGCCCAACCTTCAGGCCCAAGTTGGCAAAGTAGGTATTGAACGAATGGGTCAGCGCCTCCTTGTAGGAGACGTCGTGGCCGGCTTCCTCCTTCAGGTTCATGTGCATGTTCCCGAGGTCGAAATAGCCGGTGCAATGCACCACCCAGTTTGGGTCGAACACGCCCGCGACCATCGCCGCGATGGAAGTCACGGTCTTAAAGGTCGAGCCGGGCGGGAACTGCGCGTCAATGGCGCGATTGAGCAGCGGGTTGTATTGATCGCCGTTCAGCAGCGCCCACTCGTCCGGCGCGATGGTGGGCAGGAAGATATTCGGGTCGAAGGTCGGGTGCGAGGCCATGGCCACCACGTCGCCGTTGTGGATGTCCATCATGACCCACGCATCCATGCGCTTGCGATTGAGCGCCTTTTCCGCCGAGGCCTGGATCTTGGAATCGATCGTCAGGCGCAACGTGCCGCCGTAGGTCGGCGGTTTGGAAACCACTGCCGAGCGCGCGTAGCCATCCGGTGTGGTGGAGATCATGAAGCTGCCTTCCTTGCCGATCATGTCGGCATCGAAAACCTTCTCGAGTCCCGCCGCGCCCTTGTAGCGATCGTAGATGACATCGCCGCTCAGGTACTTGCCCCTGTTCCGCTGCTGGTCGCGGGAGAGGTAGCCAATGACATGCGCCAGATCGGTTCCCTTCGGGTAGATGCGGATGGGCGTCCCGACAAAGCCAAAGCCCTTCGCCTCAAGCCCCGCCTGGCGGATCTGGTCGACCTGGTAGGGCGTGATGTCTTCAACGACCGTGAAGGGCTGGTAGCGCTGCGTCTGATATTGCGCGAGCAGGTCCTTGTCGCTGATCGTCACCTCGGCGCCGATTGCCTTCTTCGCCTCGTCGAAACGCGCGCGCATCCACGCCACGATGTCAGCGTCCGTGGTCGACTCGCCCGCCGCCGGCCACTTCACCACCAGGTTCTGCTGATTGCGCATCGTGGCATAAACCGTTCCGTCCGCCGATACGATGCTGCCGCGCAGGCCGGGCATCTTGTACTCCGCCAGCGCGGGAATAATGTTGGAGCGCTTGTCCTGCGCGCCCGGCGTCAGTTCCTCGTCGGAAAGGCCGGTCTCATCCGCGTCGTTGAACATGGTGGTGAGCCAGTCCGACCACTGCTGCGGCGCCTGCATCTTTTGCTGCGGGTCGGCCTGGCTGGCGGCGTCCAGCTGGTCTTTTTTTAGGTAAACGAAGATGTCGCCCGGCGCCGGGGCGAGCCCGGCCAGGCCGCGCAGCGCTCCGGTCGCGCGGTCAATCTCCACCTTGGTGAGCGATTCGGGCACCGGGAAGGCCGAGCCGCCGTTGGTGCGGCCGAGCACCTCGCGCATGATGTCGCCCCAGAGCGGCACGGCGGAACGCACCGCCACCGCCTTTGAGCCAATCGGCTGCGAGTTGTCGTAGCCGACCCAAACGCCCGCCAGCAGCTTGGGCGTGTAACCGACGAACCAGGCATCCCGATAACCCTCGGAGTAACCGGGCATGCCGGCGATCGGCGCGCGCAGGTTGTAGTCGTGCGTGAGCGTGCGGGCAAAGCCGACACGCAGCGCGTTCTGCAGGGTCAGCGTGAGCTGCTCATCGTCCACGATGTCCAGCAGGTGACCATCCTCGTCATGGTCCGACTTGGTGTCGTCGTAGAGCACCTGGCCGTCCTGCGAGGTGATGGACTGGATGATCTTCAGCTTGCGGTGAATGCCGTCGTTGCCAAGCACCTGGTAGAGCGAGGCGATGTCACCCAGCGTCATCGGTTCCGGGTTGAAGACGTTGCTCTTGCCCGTGGGGATGCGCTCCTCCACCCCCGCGCTTTTTAGCCACTGCGTCACCTGTTGCGGGCCGAGTTGTAGCCCAACCCGCGTAGCCGCCGCGCGATTGCCCAGTGCCATGGCGTCCTGCACGGAGAGAAAGAGCTTCGTCAGGTCGGTGTTCGGATTGCCCAGGGCCAGGTCGGCGGGCGAGGCGGTCACGCTGGAATCCAGGTACGAGGAATTGATCATCGACGCCGGATTAAGCCCCAGCTTGTCGAAGCTCAGGCCGTAGATGACCGGCTGTAGCAACGCGCCGTTTTCCCGCCGCGCCATGGAGACGTGGTCGAACTGGTTCTTGAGGAAGTCGCGCCCGCCCACCCACGCGCGCACCCGGCCGGTGGCGAGATCGGCCACGATGGCCGAGCCCTGCAGCGGCTGCCGCGCCGGCTGCATCTTGGGGTTGAGCGCCGGCACCGCGGCGGGACTGGTCGCATTCGCCGCGTCCTCGATGGCGCTGAGATGCTGCGCCATCTGGTCCTCCACCGCGCGCTGCAGGTGCAGGTCGATGTTGGTCCGCACCGTCAGGCCCTGCGGCATTTCCTCCGTGCCCTCGATGGAAAGGATCTGCTCCATTTCCTTCACCGCCTGGGCCATGACGAAGGTCTGCAGGCCGGAGGGCTTGGCCGGAATTACGCGAATGGGCGTGTCGATGGCGCGGTGGTATTCCTCCGGCGTGATGAAGCCCTGCTGCCGCATCTGGTAGAGCGTCAGGTCGCGCCGCGAGCGCGCCTGCCCGATGTTGGTCCGTGGGGATGAGCTGACCGGCGCGCGGATGATGCCCGCCAGGGTCGCGCATTCGGCCACGCTGAGCTGGCTCGCGTCCTTGCCGAAGTAGCCCTTGGCCGCCGACTCGACACCGAAGTAGCCCTTCCCGAAATAAATCCGGTTCAGGTAGTAATTCAGAATCTCGTCCTTCGTGTAGTGCTGCTCCAGCCGCATGGCGACGAAAGCCTCGAGGAACTTGCGATCCAGCGTGCGGGAGAAATCGCCGATCAGGTGCTTGGCCAGCTGTTGCTCGATCGTGCTGCCGCCCTGCACGCGGCCCTTCTTGCCAAAGTTCTCCCGCAGCGCGCGCAGGATGCCCCAGTAATCGATCGCGCCGTGCTCGTAATAGCGCCGGTCCTCCGCGGCCATCACCGCCTTGCGCATCAGGTCGGGAATCTGGTCGGGTTTGAGGACGATGCGGTCCTCGACAAAGATGCGGCCCAGTTCCTCGCCGTTCACGTCGAGGAAGACCGACGTCTCATTGACGTCGTTCAGCTTGTTCAGGTCGATCTTCTCGGCCCGCTGGTAGTAAATCTGCGCCTGCTGATAGATGAAGTAGGCCGCAATGGACGCGGCGATGGCCAGGACCGCCACGCCGACCTGCGTCCAGATCCACAGCTTGCGCCAGAACGAGCGCTTGCGCTTCGGAGCGGGTGCGGAGGGTCGATTTGCCCCCGATTTGCCGCGGGTGGCCGAACCGTCGGCCCCATCGATCGAACCCCCGGAACGCACGGTGGCCGCTCCATCGGTGCGTTTGGTCACAAACGCTTATAGCATAAGAGCGGCGCCGTGTGCGGAAAAATCGCCGACCGGATTGGCGGCTTGGCAGGAGGGATCGAAGCGATAACCTCCTTCTGTGTCGCTTCTCGAACGGATGCAAGCACGTGGCCCCGTGGCGCTTGCCTATCTGGTTCTGGCTGTAGGCATGCTTGCGTGGCACCGCCACTTCGGCTTCATCGACTACGGGGGTCAGGATGGCGGCACGCTGGTGCTGACGGCCTGGGCCGTGGCGCACGGCAGCATTCCCTATCTGGACCTGCCTAATCCATTGCCTCCGCTGTTCTTCCTCGCCCCGGGTTTGGCCTTCGTGGTCGGAGGCGCCTCGTGGTCCTCCTTGAACTGGCTCCTCTGCGTGTTTGCGCTGCTCTCCTTCACCTGGAGCTTTCTTTTGCTGAGCCGCATCAGTTGCCAACCGTGGCTGGCCCTTTTCTACGCCGTGGCCTTCCAAGGCGTCACGCTGCTGCCTCTCTCCTGGTGGTGGTACAACCAGACGACCGACCTGATCGCCCTCCTGGCGATGCTGTCCGGCTACGGACTGGCCCGCGCGCCCAAGGACCGGGTCTACGCCGCCTCGCTGGGTTGTGCGGTGACGTTGCTGATGCTGAGCAAGATCAACACGGCTGCGCCGGTATGCCTTTTTTTGGTGGTGATCCTTCTCCTGCGACCCGCCACGCGCCTACCCGCCCTGGCCGCGTTGGCCGGGGCTGCTCTGGTGGACGGACTGCTCCTGCTGATTCTACGCATCTCGCCCTTCGCCTATCTGCAGTTGCTCCGAGAGTTCTCCGTCCGCGTCTCCTCCGGATCGTGGACTTACTATTGCGCGATCTCGTCGCTGCCGGCCGAGCACCTGCTCGGTATTCAACTGGTCGTCATTGTCACACTGGTCGCCGGGGGCCTCATCTGGGCGCAGGACGATGCCGCCCGAAAGCGCGACCTGACGCTCTGGTTGGGCATGGCCTTGGTCACGTCCTGCATTCAGATCGCGACCAACAACGACTTCAAGACGATCGACACACTTTATCCGCTGATGCTGATAGCGCTGGCACTACCCGGGGTGAAGCGTCGTCCGCCGCTTTATCTGTGGGGCTCCATCGGCCTGATCTGCACGCTGTTTCTACTTGGGCTCGGCCTCGCCTTCGGCCTCACGCGCGCGCGGGTTTTCAGCATGGGCGCCGGGCTGTTCGGGGAGGGCACCCCACCGACCCACGTCATCCAGGACCCCGCCTTCTTCCGCGGACTGGAGACGGAGGACCGGTTGTTCCGCGTTCTCGAGCAAATCGGCCATGTTGTCCAAGCGCCCACCGCCTCCAGCTCGCACTCCAAATTCTTTTTTGGCCCGCGCCTGGAATTTGGCTACGCGGCCTACGATCAGCCGTTTCCGAAAGGCCTTCCCTTGTGGTGGGAGAAGGTGCCCTCGTCGCATCTCGGTGGGCAATATCCGATGGGCCTGGTCTCGTCAGATTTTCTCGTGGGCCCGTCGCGCTGGCTGCCCGACGACGCTCCGTTCGATCCGCGTGTGCAGCGCTTTATCGACGAGCAGTTCACGACTTGCATCTTTGTCCGCGGCTTCAGCCGGATAGCCGACATGACCTTCATGCCGCCGAATCTGCGCGGCTACATTTACGAGCACTACCGGATGACCGATTACCCGGACATCGTGGTCTTCGCCCGGAAGTAGAAGACGCTTACGCGCCGACAAGCTTAGCTCGTCACGCCGCGCACGTGGAAGCCGATCTGCTCCAGCAGTGCGGCCACGGCCACGGCGCGGTCGCCCTGCAGCGTGATCTCCTGGCGGTCGAAGGTGCCGCCGCAACCGAGCTTGCCCTTCAGTTCCTTGGCCAGGTCGGCAATCATCACGGCGTTCGCGCCGGGCACGCCTTCGGCAAAGCCGCTGATCACCACCACCGTCTTGCCGCCGCGCTCCTTCGTCTCACGCCGCAGGACGAGCCGCCCGCGAAACCGCGGCGGCGGTTTGGCCACGGCCGGCGCGACTAGGGGCTGGGGCGGCTCAGGCGCCGGCGGCAGATTTTGAAGTGCCTCCAGGCCGGAAAGCGCGGCAAAAGGATTCTGCAGTGCGGGCGCCAGAGCTCCGCCCACGTCGATTTTCTTGCGCGACTCGCGGCTCATGGCCGATCTTAGGCGATGTACGAGCCAAAGGCCTTGCGCCGCGCGGCGATCTCACCGTCGCTCAGCTTCTCCAGCCGGCGCAGGCTGAATTCCTCAACACAAAACGAGGCGACCAGCGTGCCCTGGATGATCGCTTCCTTGAGATTCGGGAACGAGATGTCTCCCGTCTGCGCCAGATGGCCGATGACTCCCCCGGCAAAGCAGTCGCCCGCGCCTGTCGGGTCCTTAATCTCGTCCAGCGGAAAGGCGCCGGTGCTGAAGAACTCACCTTCCTTGCCGAAGAGCAGGCAGCCGTGCTCGCCTTTTTTCACGGCGACATAGCGCGGGCCCATGGTCGCAATCTTGCGCCCGGCGCGGATGAGGTTGTCCTCCTCGGTGAACTGCCGCGCCTCGCTGTCGTTGAGGATCAGCATATCGATTTCCTTGATCAGCTCGACCAGGTCGGCGCGGGCCATGCCGATCCACAGGTCCATGGTGTCGGCCACGACAAACTTCGGGTTGCGTACCTGCGCGCGCACACTCTTCTGCAGCGATGGCGCGATGTTGCCGAGGAGCACATAGGGCGTGTCGCGATACGCCTCGGGCAGCTTCGGAGCGAAATGCTCGAAGACGTTGAGCGCGACCGAGAGCGTGCGCCGGTTGTTCATGTTGAGCTCGTACTCGCCCGTCCAGGCGAAGGTCTCGCCGTCGGCCACTTCCAGGCCCTCCAGGTCGATCGAGCGTGACTCAAAAAGCGCCGTGTGCGCCTTGGGGAAATCGTGTCCCACGACCCCGACCAGTTGCACCGGGCCGAAAAAGCTGGCGGCGACTGCGGCATACGAGGCCGAACCGCCCAGCAGGTGGCGATGTTCCGCCACCGGCGTTTTAATGTGATCGAGCGCGATGGAGCCTACGACAAGAACCGGCATCCCGTAAGTCAGCCAAACCCTCCCGCTCTTGTCGAGCGTGGCGACGTGCGAGCGCGCGTGCTCCGCAAAAGCAGGCTCGCCTCCGGTTCGCCATTCATTTATGCTGACCACCGATGTCTTTCGAACGCACGCCAGATCAAGTGCGCTCCCAGTGGCTCCTGGCCGGGCGGCTGACCGGCTTTCTCAGCATTGTGCAGATGCTAATCTTTACCCTGCTGATGGTGCGCGTGCGCTCGGTCGAGCTGGCCTCGGTCAATTTCTGGCTGCTGATCCTGGGATTTTCCATCAGCGGCGTCTGCGCCACGGTGTGCCTAAGCCGCACGCATCCGCTGCCAGAACGCTCGCGCCGCTGATCTTTCAGCCGAGAGATACGGCATCTTCCGCGGCCGCGAATTCGCCCGCTCTCACCCACGACGCTGCAGCGCCTCGCGAATGCGCGCGCCATAGGCGGGAATATCGGTGCTCCGCAAGAGGTCGGAGACGATGACCACGCGGCGCGCGCCTGCGGCCAGAACCTCCGGCAGCGTGGTCCCGTTCACTCCGCCGATGCAAAACTGCGGCACGTGCACGCGCTCCGCCACCTGCGCGATGAGCTGCAATCCCACGGGCAGGTAATCAGGCTTGGTCGGGGTGGCAAAGAGCGGGCCGACACCGATGTAGTCCGCGCCCTCACGTTCGGCCGCCATGGCCTGATCGAGGCTGTGGGTCGACTTGCCTACCAACCGTTGGTCGCCGGCTTGTTCACGCGCGGTGCCGACCGGCAGATCGTCCTGGCCGACGTGGACGCCATCCGCTCCGATCTCCTCCGCCAGGCCCGGGTGATCGTTGAGGATGAAGAGCGGGCGTCGCGCCACTCCATCGAGGATTTCCCGCACGCCTTGGCCGACGCGCACGATCTCCGACCGGGCCCAACCCTTGGCCCGCAGTTGCAGGATGTCGGCTCCGCATTGGACGATGTCGGCGGCCACGGCGAAAAGCCGGTCCGGTGCCACGTAACCGGTATCAAGGATGGCGTAAAAGCGGGCCTGTTCCAGCGCAACCCGGCGTTCGGATAAAGTCATGGCCACAGGATGGCCTGACTCAAGCTGAAAGTCGCGCCCGGCGCACCCATCCTGCAAATACACCCAAGGATGTGAGCAACAGCAGCCAGGTGGGCGGCTCCGGCGTGGGATCCACCCCGCTGACAGCGTAGACCTGAAGTTGCCCGACGCCGGGATCGATCGTTACCGACTGGAGGATCTCGCCCGGCGGAGCGGAGACAGGGAAATCATATTCATCGAGATAAATCGGCGCGCCCGTGACGGGGTTGCCCCCATTTTCATAGGACGTCAGGGTGATCGCGGTCGAGCCGTCGCTATTGGGCGGGCCCGTCAAGATCGGCACAGTGGGCGGATTCGGATCCGTTAGAGAAATCGACGGCCCATTGGTATAGTTAAGCGTGACGCTGAGCGTCGAGCTGCTCCTGCTTGATGATAGGCTGCTGACAAGCAGGCTGATCTCGCTGTAGGACGATTGCGCGGAGGGAGCCAAAGTCAGCGTCCCCTTGTCGCCGTTCAGGGTAAGGACGTTATTCCCTGAATAAGGCTGCAACCAAAAGACCGCGTTCGCGGTGGTAATGATTCCATCGTCGGGCAGGGCACCAGCCGGATCGAAGCTATCCGGGTTCGCCGCGGCATAACTGGTACTTACCAACACATAAGACGATGTTGTCCCAGTGCCGGAGAGATCCGAGGTGTAATTGCCACCCAGCTCCCAAATGGCATCGACGGAAAAGCCGGAGTTATCCAGCTCGACGGGGATGATCGCAGTCGAATCCGCGAACGTCATCGTTGTCGTCAGAATCAATCCAACCAGAGGGGTGAAAAAAACGTATTTCACAGGGCGGCGAATGATTGGATCTCAACACCGTTTCGATAGGCTTGTGACTCATTGGAGGTAATTCCACTTCCCGTGTCAATCCTTCAAGATCGTAATCTTCTGGATTTTTCAGCGCCCGGTTATTTACTACGGTTGGACCTTGGCGTATTGCACAAGCGGCGCGTCGGTCGGATGGCTGGACGTCAGAGTGTATCCATCCTGAATCAGCTGCGCGCCGGTCAAGCGGTCCGTCTTGTTCCGATCCACGTCGGTGAGCTCATAGGTCGCACCCGCGTCCAGCCCGCGGAGATTCACCTTCAAAGTGGCGCCGGGACACTGCGCGCGCCGGAAGGCCTGGATCACGCCGAGACCTTTCTGCGGGTCGTTGAATTGCCATGCCAGCCAGCTTGTTTCCGCCGCGGAGTAGGCGGTGAGGGGATAAAAGTCGCCCGCGAAGAGCGGCGCTACCACGCGCCACCGGTGAACGAGGTCGCTCAGTTTGCCGGGCGACGCATCCTGCCGCGTCATGTCCTGAGCCATCAGGCTTTGCCCGATCGCGCCGCTGCGGAACGCGTAGGGAGCTGAGGATTGGACAAATCCGCCCGCAGCGGGGTCCCACAGGCTGAGCGTGGCCAGCCGGGCCTGCTGCATCAGCGGCGTTTCCGGGCCGTTGGGCGCGAGTGACAAACCCGTGCGTAGGGAGAGAAGATCGTACTGCGGCTGCGCGTGCGCAAAGGAGACGCCGGGCCAAGTCGCATAGCTCCGCTGGAAAGTCGCATCGCTGGCGAAGGTTGCGGCCACGCTCCTCATTTCGGAAACACCTGGTCGATTGGCGGAGTCCGGTTCCGACACCGGGGCTGGGAGGGGAACGACAGGTTGGAGATGCTGCGTGCGCAGAAAATCGCCCACGGCGCCGCTGAGCTGCGATGCGTCGCCATTCAACAACCAGGCGTCCAACCGCAGGGAGCTCAGCGCCGGTGCGTTGACGGCCGAGTTGCCGGGCGCCGTGCCGATCAACCGGGGGGGCAGGGGCTGGCCACCCGGTCCCTTGGGCAGGTTGTGCGCGAGCATCCAGCGCCGCCACAGGTTCTGGCCGTCGAGCCAGTCGCCGCCTTGCCAAAAGAGCAGTGCCACGAGAGGCCCGCGTACCTCCTCGCCGGGATGCAGGAGGAACCGGGTTTCCTGCAGCCCGCCCGTGACCTGCCAGCCCGTGCCCGCATTGCCCTTGAAGGAAACCTGCCAGCGGCCCGGCCAGCCGAGGGCGAAGCTCACGCCCTGCGAATCGCCGTCCAGGTTAAAGTAGGGCAGCCAGCGATCCGGCGCGGGATCGTCCGACCGGAACGTCTGCGGCGTGGTGAGCGCCGCGACAAACGGCGCGTAGGGTGAGGACGAGCCGCCGTCGTTGAAGTAATGCAGCTGATTCGAGTTCACATTGGGATCGACGGGAAATGCCGCATCGATCGCCTGCACGTTGGAGATGATTCGGGTATCCACCGCGCCCACGTTTTTGAAGGACAGCGTCCATTCGAGAACGGGGAAATCGCGATACTGCACCGCCACGCAGCGGACCTGCAGGATGTTGGCCGGATCGGTGAATGTAATGGTTTGCTCCAGCCGCTGGGCATCGAGCGGACGCTGCGTCTGCTCCTTCACCCACGTGCCGAGAAAGTCACCCGTTCCCTTGTCGCCATAGCGAAAGGAAAAGGGCGCGGGGAGGACGCCCTGCGAAAAGAAAGCCGCCGCCGCCCAACGATCGGAGAGTGCCTGGGCCGGCAGGGGCGGCGGAAGGTTCTCGGCTTGCCCGACCGCGGTGCCGGCCAACATCACCACGGCCAGGAGAAGAAATC
>CAJCIA010000035.1 GCA_903970275.1 Betaproteobacteria bacterium | reverse complement strand
AAGTCGCTGGCCATCGGCACGCCCGCGGACGGCTACTACGCGGTGCGCGAGATCAAGGCCACCGGCGGCTCGTGCGAGGACGTGACGGACGAGGAGATCGTGGCCGGCATCCGACTGCTGGCGGAAACCGAGGGCATCTTTGCGGAGACAGCCGGCGGCGTGACCGTTGCCTGCGCAAAAAAGCTGATCGAGACCGGCAAGCTGCCGACCAACGAATCGATCGTGCTGTGCATCACGGGCCACGGCCTCAAGACCGCCGAGGCTGTTGCGCCTCATCTGCCCACGCCACGCCTGATCAACCCAAGCCTGCGGGAGTTCGATGCATGCATCGCGGGCGATAGCGCACTGGCGGCGGCGTGAACACGACCCAAGGTGCCTCACCGCTTCCCACTTCTTCCTTCTAACTTCTACCTTTCCACCATGCCCATCCCCGTCTCCATTCCCACCCCGCTTCGTCCACTCACCGGCAACCTCGACACCGTGGAGGTGGACGGCACGGACATCGCCGAACTCATCCATTCGCTGGACAAGCAGTACCCTGGCATTGGCGAGCGCCTGCTCGATGCCCAAGGCAATCTGCGCCGTTTCGTGAATGTCTACGTCAACGGCGAGGACATCCGCTTCCTCCAGGACAAGGCGACGCCGGTGAAGATCGGCGACGAAGTCAGCATCGTGCCCGCCATTGCGGGAGGCTGACGCCTGCTGGCCGAGATTGCCCGACGCTAAAGCCGGAGCAGGCCGACTCGATCGCCAGTTCGTAACCGGGCTCTGGGCAAACCCGCCACGGACCATCCGAAATCGCTCGCCCGTTTTTCAGCGCCGATTAAAGTCCGGGGCGTGGTTACGGTGCTCCTTCCGACCTTTCGGCGCGGGCTGCTGCTTCGGCAGGCGCTGCGCTCCATCGCGGACCAGACGGCCCTGGACAAGATCGACCGCGTCATTGTCTCGGAGAACGGTGGCGACCGCGCGTCGGAGGAGATCTGCCGCAGCTTCCCGCGCGTGCCGATCCAGTATGTTTTTCGCGAGCCGATGCTCACCGCGATGGAGCATGGGCGCGCGCTTTACCACGAGTACCGGGATAGCGATTTCACCTGCATCCTTCACGATGACGACTTATGGCTGCCGCACCATGTCGAGGCGGGACTCGCCGCGTTGCAGGAAAATCCCGACGCCGTCCTCTATGGCTGCAGCTTTCTGGTCAATGACGATGTGCGCTATTTCGACGGCAACTCGGACGTCTACGCCTGGTTCGGCGCGAATTATCCGCCGGCCCAGCCGATCTGGGCCATGTCGCCCACACAGGTGCTGCTGGCAAATATCTACAACATGGTGATCCATTACTCGTCCATGATCGCGCGCACCCCGGCCCTGACGGAGGCGGCGAAAATCTTCGAGCGGGCCAATCCTTACGACAACGATCGCGAGCTGCTGCACGCCTTCTCGCGCGCGGGAACGGTTCTCTTCAACAAGCGATACGGCATTACCGTCCGCGTGGAGGGCGAGCGTGACACCAACCGCTTCAGCGCCGAGGAGAAGAACCGCCGCATGGCGGAAACGACGGAATGGATGATCGGGTCGGCCGGCAAGTCGTGGCAATTGATCGCGGCGCTCTTTGCGCGGCGGCTCGCTGCCTGTCCGGATGCGGAAAAGCAGGTCTTCCTCATCCTTCAGGCCGTGGCCCGGCGCTGGGTCCTGCCCGCCATCGCGCACCACCTCGACCGCGAGGAGGACAAGGAATTCTTCGCTCTCTACGACAAGGCGCGGCTGAAGTTCGCCGGCATCGCGCCTTCACGGGACCGCTGAGGGAGGAGGCCTTCCTCGCCGCTCGATTTTTCAGGCTGCCGCCTTAAACCGGCTTGGCTTTTGCTTCAAGCCCGCCGCTTAGCCTCGACATTTTCACCCAACCCGCGAAATCTAATTCCATGATCGTGACCACTGCGCAGCTCTTCAAGGTCGCCTACGGCAAGTTCGCCATCGGCGCCTACAACATCAACAATGCCGAGCAGACCATGGGCCTTTTCAAGGGCTGCATCGCATCGAAGGCGCCGTTCATCATCCAGATTTCCAAGGGCGCGCGCAGCTACACCGACAAGAAGATGCTCGAGGCCATCATCCGCAGCGCGGGCGAGATTTTCCCGGAGGCGATCTACGCCGTGCATCTCGATCACGGCGATGAGAAGACCTGCTACGACTGCATCGAGAGCGGCTTTTATAGCTCCGTCATGATCGACGCCTCGCACGACGACTTTAAGACCAACGTGGCCATCACCCGCCGCGTGGTCGACAAGGCGCATGCCAAGGGCCTCAGCGTCGAGGCCGAGCTCGGCATGCTGGGCGGCGTGGAGGAGGACATCCAGGTCGAGGAAGGCAACGCCTGCCTGACCAACCCCGAGGAGGTCGAGGAATTTGTGAAGGAGAGCGGCTGCGACTCGCTCGCCGCCGCCATCGGCACCAGCCACGGCGCCTACAAATTCAAGGGCCAGCAGTCGCTCCACTTCAACGTCATCGAGGCGATCCAGAAGAAGCTGCCCGGCTTCCCCATCGTCATGCACGGCAGCTCCAGCGTGCCCAAGGATGAAGTCGCGCGCATCAACAAGGCCGGCGGCACGCTCGATCCCTCCGCCTGCGGCGTGAACGAGGAGGAGTATCTGCCCGCGGCCAAGCTTGGCGTGACGAAGGTCAACGTCGACACCGACGGTCGGCTGGTCTGGACCCGCGTGCACCGCGAGTATTTTCGCGATCATCCCGGCGAATTCGACTTCCGCCCGCCCGGCAAGATCTTCATCGAGGAGTACGCGAAGTTCATCGCTCACAAGAACGAGAAGCTTGGCAGTGCCGGCCAGCTCGAGGCCGTGCGCGACTCGGTTTCCAAGTAGCGGGTCCGCTGACCGAAGGGCGGTGGGGTTGCCTCGCTGCACCGCTTACTTCGTTAAGTGGGGTTCTTAGATTTCAGGAATGCAAGCGCTTGTGGAATTGACTGGACGTCAGGGTCTTACGAGCGTTGATATCGTTTTATTTTATCTAGTACGTTAAGATCTCAATTAGGGGTTGTGCGCCGTAAATTTTGAGCGATACTCCCGCCTTCATATGCATCGCCGTTTTCGCATTTCCCTTCCCGGTGTGGGATTTATCTTCATCCACCTGATTTGTTTTGCGGCCATCTGGACGGGCGTTGACGCCACGTCGCTTCTCCTTTGCGCGGGCATGTTTTTCGTCCGCAAGTTTGGTATCACAGGCGCGTTTCATCGCTACTTCTCGCATCGCAGCTACAAGACGAGCCGGTTCTTCCAGTTCTGCCTGGCTTTCATTGGCGGTGCGGCCGCGCAAAAGGGTGCTCTCTGGTGGGCCGCGCATCACCGCCACCATCACAAGCACTCCGATACGGACGAGGACATCCATTCCGCCAAGCTTGAGGGTTTTTACTGGTCGCACCTCGGCTGGGTCATGTCGGACGAGTACGAGGAATATGACGTCAATGCCGTGAAGGACCTGACGAAGTTTCCGGAGCTGGTCTGGCTCGATCGCTGGCTGTTTTTCCCGCCCTTTGTCGCTGGTTTCTCCTGCTGGCTGATCGACGGCTGGCGCGGCCTGGTCGTCGGCTTTTTCATCAGCACCGTCATTCTTTACCACACCACCTTCGCAATCAATTCGCTCTGCCATATGTTCGGCAAGCGCCGCTACGAGACGGGCGAGGAGAGCAAGAACAGCCTCTGGCTCGCCATCCTCACCATGGGCGAGGGCTGGCATAACAACCACCATCATTACCCGCTTTCGTGCCGCCAGGGCTTCTTCTGGTACGAGATCGACATTACCTATTACATCCTGCTCGGCCTGTCGAAGCTCGGGATCGTCTGGGACCTCAAGGCGCCGCCCGCGCGCATCCTCCAGCCGTCCGCTTTCACCGCCATCAACAAGTCGGATGAGCCGGTGCCAATGCCCATCAACGTGCCTGCCCATGGCGCGTTGGAGGAAGTGGAAGCCGCCGTCCGTTAGTCGCGGTCTGGCCCCGCGCGACTGGCGGAGCCTTCAGCCCAGCAGCCGCGTCCGGCTTTCCAGATAATCGGCCGGCAACGGAGCCTCGAATTGCAGGGGCGCGCCGGTGAGGGGATGTGCGATCTCCAGCGCGGCCGCGTGCAGCATCTGGCGCCCAGGCGCAAAGCCGCCGGGCAGCGGATGCGGCCGGCCATAAACCTGATCGCCCCAGATTGGATGTCCGAGATGGGCCAGGTGCACGCGGATCTGATGCGTGCGGCCAGTATGAAGCTGACACTCGACTTCCGCGCCATGCGTTCCGGACGCGAGCACGCGATAGTCGGTATGCGCCTCACGGCCACCCATCTTTACCACCGCCATCTTCTGGCGGTGGATGCGATGGCGCCCAATCGGTTCGCGCAGGCTGCCGGACGCTCTCCGGAATCGACCCCAACAAAGCGCCCGATAAAACTTCCTCACCGCGCGCGCGGCAAAGGCGGCGGCGAGCTTTTCGTGCGCCTCGTCCGTCTTGGCGATCAGAATCACGCCGCTGGTATCCTGATCGAGCCGGTGGACCAGACCCAGCCGGTCCCGCCCGCCGCGGCCCGCCAGGCGCGTCCCGAGATGATGCACCAAGGCATTCACCAGCGTCCCGGTGCGATGTCCCACCGCGGGATGAACCACAAGGCCGGGCTGCTTGTTCAGCGCAAGCAGCGCATCATCCTCATAGAGTATCTCGAGCGCGATGGCCTCACCTTGCGGCCCATCATCTTCCACGGCCGTCGAAGGATCGTCCGGCAGAAGCGTCACCGAGTCACCCACACGCAGCTTGTAGCTTGCTTCCGCGCGCGCAGAAGCGGGACCAAGCTGCACCCGTCCCGCCTTGAGCAGGGCCTGAACGCGGCTGCGCGAACGACCGAGCGCCTCCGCGAGGAAGACATCCAGCCGCGTGCCCGCGCGCGGCTCGATTTCCTCGGGCGCAAAGCGCCGTGACGGTCCTGCTTCGTTCATTGCCATTTTCACCGCACCGTGGCACTTTTCTCGGAATGGATTCTCCGGCAGCCGAGAAGATGCTGACCATTGCGTGTCCGGCCTGCCAGAACGTCATCGACGTTACCGGGCTGGAGCCAGGCGACAGCATCACCTGTCCCTACTGCCGGCACGAGTTTCCGATCACGCGCCAGTTTGGCAATTTTCTTCTCGAACGCCAGCTCGGCGCGGGCGGCATGGGCACGGTTTATCTTGGCCGCGACGTCACGCTTGATCGCACGTGTGCGGTCAAAGTGCTGAAGCCGGAGCTGGTCAGCGACCATAAATTCCTCGCTACTTTCCTGCGCGAGGCGGAAATCACCGCGTCATTGAATCACCCGAACGTGGTCCAAGTCTTCGCCTTTGGTGAGCACGAGCAGATTTACTACATGGTGGTCGAGTACATTTCCGGCGGCTCGCTCGACGATCGCATCATGACGCTCGGCAACATCACCGAGCTGGAGGGGATCGAGATCGGCATCGCCGTCGCGCGCGGGCTGGAATGCGCGCTGGAACGTGGCCTGATCCATCGCGACATCAAGCCGGGCAACATTCTCTTCAACGCCAACAACACTCCGAAAGTCGTCGATTTCGGGCTGTCGCTTTCGTTTGAGACCACGGACCACTTTGACGGGGAAATCTGGGGCACGCCCTATTATGTCGCCCCGGAAAAGCTCGAGCGGCTGCCGGAAGATTTCCGCAGCGATCTTTACAGCCTTGGCGCAACCCTCTTCCACGCCATCTCGGGCCGTCCTCCCTACGAAGGCGATGACCCCAACGCGGTGGCGATGAAGCATCTTAGCGGCTCGGTGGTCTCGCTGAAATCGTTCGTGCCCGATGTCTCCGACCAGACGGCTTTCGCCGTGAGCAAGGCCATGGCCCGCTATCCCGAGGATCGTTACGAGTCCTACAGCGAGTTCATCGCGCAGCTGGAGGATGCCAAACGCCGGATCACCGATCCCAGTTTCCGCGAGGCGCAAAAGAAGGATGTGGCGATCATCACCGCAGGTCACAGCGCCAAGTACGGCATCTGGATGATTCTCGGCGTGGTCGCGATTGTCGTGATTCTGCTCGGCCTCTTTATTTGGAAGGGAGCCGCGTTGATCACGCCCAAGAATACACCGCCGCCGGACCTGCAGGGTTACACGCCGGGCAAATAGCCGCGGCGTTGTTCGAGTGCTCCGCTCCCTAGACGAGGGAGCTTCCCGGCGACTGCGCGGATCAACCGCCGTTGTCGCCGATCGCCTCGACGGGGCAGCCTTCCATCGCTTCCTTGCAGAGCTTCTCTTCGTCTTCGGAAGTCGGCTGCTTGAAGACGTAGGAGTACCCACCGTCGTCATTGCGGCCGAAGTTGCTCGGCGCCGTTTCGCGGCAAAGATCGCAGTCGATGCACTGGTTATCGACGTAGTATTTTCCGGGCAAATTTTCGGTGTAGCGGTTCGCGACGTCAGCCATAGTGAGGTCAGGCAGCATATACGGGTCGGCGTGACCCGCAATGTTTTTTCTGTTGTTTTGCGGAAGCAGGTCGCATCGTGTCGCGCGCATGACCTGGGCGACGCGCATCACGATTTTTCGCATCGTCCTCATCCCGGTTTTCGTCTGGCTGATGGTTGAGTACGGCGACACCGCCGCGGCGGGCCACGCCGAGGACCGTTGGCGCTACGGCGCGATTGCCGTCTTCGTCTTTGCCTCGCTGTCCGACGCGCTGGACGGCTATCTCGCGCGGCACTGGAACCAGCGCAGCAACCTGGGCGCGCTCCTTGATCCGATCGCCGACAAGCTGCTGCTCCTCGCCGTGCTCGTCACATTCGGCATCCTGCCCCCGCGCTATTTTCCGCTCTGGTTCACGGTCACGATTCTGAGCCGCGATGCGCTCCTGCTTCTCGGCTATTTTGTGCTGCGTCATTTTCGGCACCAGATCGAGATCAAGCCGCACTGGAGTGGAAAGCTCAGCACCTTTCTCGTCTTCCTCGCCATTGGCGCAGTGCTGCTGCAGGCGCGCCTTTGGACCTTGACACTGTGCGCAGGCGGAGCGTTCTTCGCTGTCATCAGCACGGCGGTTTACGTCCAGCGCGGGCTCGTCCTGCTTCGTGAAGCTGGCCATACGCAGCCGGCCGCGCGACGCTAGGGGATTATGGAACCCGTTGTCGCCATCGTGGGCCGTCCCAATGTCGGGAAGTCGGCGCTCTTCAACGCGCTGGTCGGGCGCGACGTCTCGCTGGTCTTCGATCGCCCCGGCACCACGCGCGACCGGCTCATCACCACCACGCGCTGGGATGGGCGCAAGCTGACGCTGATCGATACCGGCGGCATCGGGGTCGAGGACCAGGCTGGATTCCAGGACGAGATTGCGCACGAGGTGGACCTCGCGCTGGCTGCGGCAACGCAGATCATCTTTGTCGTCGATGCGCGCGAGGGCCTGACGCCGCTCGACCAGGCGGTGGCGCGGCAGTTGCGCAAGAGCCACGCGCCGGTTTTTGTCGCGGCCAACAAGATGGACACCGACAAGCAGGCCAATCTCGACGGCGAGTTCTCGCGGCTTGGCTTTGCCGGCGTCTTTGCCGTTTCGGCGGCCCATCGGCGCGGGCTTGATGATTTGCGCGTGGCTGTCAGCCAAAACTTCGGGCCGGCGGAAGAGGTCGCCGAGACGGGCAAGCCCACGCGCCCGACGCGTCTGGCCATCGTCGGGCGGCCGAACGTCGGGAAATCATCGCTGATCAACGCGCTGGTGCACGAGCCCCGCGCCATTGTCAGCGACGTCCCGGGTACGACGCGCGACGCGGTCGACATCGCCTACACCTGGCGCGGCGTCTCCTACCTGCTCATCGATACGGCCGGCATGCGGCAGGAGCGCCGGGTGCACGACGAGCTCGAACGCGCGATGACGGGCCGCACCGCCCACACCATCAACCGCGCGGACGTCTGCATTCTGGTGGTCGACGCCTCGACCGGCGTGACCATGCAGGACAAGAAAATCGCCGGCCTCATCCAGGATGCGCATGCGCCCTGCATCATCGCGGTGAACAAGTGGGACATCGCGCGAGACCAGGGCGACGCCAGCAAGACGCGCGAGCGCGAGTACTACGACCAGGTGCGCCAGGATCTGTTCTTCCTCTCCTACGCGCCGGTGCTGTTCCTGAGCGCGAAGACCAGCGAGCGCATCGACGGCCTGCTCAAGACCGCCGCAACCATTGCCAAGAACCGGCTCTTCCGTTTCCAGACCGGCCCACTCAATCGCGTGATCAAGCGCGCGATGGAGAAGTACGCGCCGCCCATCGTTCACGGCCGCCGCTTCAAGGTGCTCTACGCTGCCCAGCAGGCAACGAAGGAAGGGGCGCGGGAGATCCCGACGCTCCAGCTTTTCGTCAACAGCCCCGGCCTGCTCACGCCGGCGTACGAGCGCTACCTGGATTTGCAGCTGCGCGAGAAGTTCGACCTGCGAGGCTGCCCGCTGCGGTTTGTTCTGCGCGGGCGCGAGGTGCGGGAAGCGGCCACGCCCGCGGAAAAGCAAAAGCGCATGGGCATGAAGAAGGTCGTCCGCGAGAAGCACCGGCGTTGAGCCGTTCTCGAACGACTTACTCGCTCTTCTTTTTTTTCTTCTTCTTCTCGGGCGAAGCCGGCTTTTCCGCCGAGGCACTCGGGCCATTCGTGGCCGAGGCGCTGGGATTCGGCGCGGCGTTGGTGGCATCCGTCGCACCCGGAATCAACTGCAGCGTGCTTGAGTTGAGCAGCCCGAAGTCGCCGTCGGAGAGGGAAAAAACATCGGGAGAGCCCTTGACCTGAGCGGCATGGCTGCCATCGGGCAGAGCAGCGCCAATGTTCAGGACGGTCTCCGCCGGCACGTCGGCCAGCACCGCGAAGGTGAGGAGAGGATGATCGAGTCCGTACTCCGGCTTGGGCGCACCAAGCCACTCCTGGGCCTGCAGGTCACACAGAATGCTCGCCTGCGCGTCGGCACGAGTCGCGTCGATGGCGCGATCCTTGGCATTCTCCGCGGTCCACGTCCCGCCGGGACTGCGGTCGAGGGTGAGCGGCGGCTTGCCCTGTGCGGTGATGGTCACTGACTTGACCTTGGCGGCGGTCAGCGTGATGACCCGCTTCTCGCGGTAGGAGAGGCTGTCGCCGAAGAAGGTGAACGTCCCGGCCGGCACGGTGTAGATGAACGACTCGATCGAGTTGCGCACGTACGTGACGCCGTTTTCTGTTTTCCCAATGATCAGCTTCAGCGGCGCCTTGGCGTCCTTGAGGGTAAGGCTGATGTGGCTGCTCGGCTGGTCGAGACCGAACGGCTTGAGATCGGGCGCGGAATCCTTGATCACCGGCGTGGTCTGCAGGCCGGAAAGACGCGTGAGCAGATCGGTCACCTTGCCGACGTCGGCCGAGCCCGCGGACGGTCCGAGAACCTGCCAGACGCCGGACTTGTCGCGCGCGAGATCAGCCTTTGCCTTGCGGTCCCCGCTGACATCAAAGCTGATCGCCGTCACCGCGCCTGGATCGAAGGGCAGCACGTGACGGTCGCGCACATTCGGCAGCGCCTTGACGATGTCTGCCAGGGCCGTCTGCGGCAGCGTGAAAATTGCGTTGGACTTGAGGCGCTGGGCGTAGACCTGGTCGGGATGGCCGCTAACGGCCGAGCCGATTTGCAGGACGCCGTCGTCGTCCGGGCCGACCGAGACCGTGAGCGTGGTGGAAGGCGACGCGAGTCCGTATTGCGCCAGGTTGCCGGGATCGTCGGTGACAAAATCCGTCACGCGCAGGCCGAGGATTTTCTCCAGCAGCGTGTTCACGTCGTCGGCGGCGGCACGGGCGACGAGCGGTTTTTCCAGCTCCCAACCGGTCGCCTTCTTGATCACTTCGCACTCCTGCGCCGGCGTCGTGGGCGTCTGCGCCACGCTGGTCGCCACGCGCGTGGCGTGATCGGACTGGAAGTCGAAGACGTTGCGGCTGCGGAAATCAGAGAGCGTTTTTTCCAGCGCGGTCTTGATCGTGTCGGGGATCACCCGCACGGGCGCATTGTGATGCTCGGAGGTGCGGGCGTAGACGCTGGGGTTGATCGCGATCTTGCGACCGACCAGCAGTTCCACCGACTTGTCCTTGAGATGAATCACCGCCTTGTCCGCGGCGGGATCCAGTCCCCAGGCGCGCAGGTTGTTCTGGTTGCTCTGGTCACTGCCGTCCAGCGGAATGGTGCGCTGCGGCTGGGCGTAGGCGATCTGGCCGATGATTTCATCCAGCGTGGCCGAATCGGCCAGCGTGTTGACCGGGGAGGTGATCTCCCAGTGATCGCCCTTCTTCTGGAAGGAGAAATTTCCCTTCACCGTGGAGATGTCCATGCCGGTGACATCATCCTGGTTGAAGGTAAAGAGCTGCGCATCCGCCTCCTCGCGCTCGTGCGTGCCCGGGATCTTCTTGTCGATGAAGGTCAGGTAGCAGAGCAGACCCAGGGCGACGACAAACAGGGTGAGCGTGGAACGGCCGCGGAACATGGGAGAATCCTACTTGCGGCGCGAGAACCAGGCGAAGGCGCCGAGCGCGAGCGCGATGCCCGGAATGAAGATGATGGAGGTCCACGTCACCGTGCGCTGCGACATGGGCGAGAGTGAGACGCCGTAGACCTGCGGCTGCTTCGGGCTGATGTCGAGCGTGGCGTTCTTTTTCACCAGCCAGTCGATCGCGTTGATGAAGAGGTTGGCGCCGACCGTCTCGCCCTGGATGGTGTCGTTCTCCAGGAAGTGGGCGGAGCCGACCAGCACCACGCGGGTGCCCATGCTCTGCGCCTTGGTGGCCGGATCAGTCACCGTGCCGGCGTCGAAGGCTGCGGCGATGGCGAGGGGACCGGGAATATCCGTCTTCGAGTCGAAGGTGCGGCTGCTCACCGTGGACAGTTCGGCGTCGCTCGTGCTGGGCTGTACGTTCCAGCCCCAGGCCTCGGGGCCCGTCGACATCAGCGGCTGCACGCGCGGGCTGGGCGAGCTGTCCGGCTGAACATGAACGGAGCGGGCATCGACGATCGGCAGCGCGTAATTCGCGGCGGGGAACTTGGCGACGATCGGGTGCGACGAAAAGCCGGTCTGCTGGATGTAGGCGAGCGGCGTGGTGGATTGCTGGCCCGTGCTGGTCATGACGCGGCTCAGTACGATGTCGTTGTCGAAGCTCAGTCCGTACTTCTTCAGCACGTCGTCCAGGCCGTCCTGCGCGAGCGGATCGAGCAGGATGAGGACCTTGCCATTCCCCGCCAGGTACTTGTCGATCGCCTGCGCCTCGGCGGGCGTGAAGGCAACGTTGGGGCCCGCGATGATCACCGCTTGCGCATCCGCCGGAACCGCGCCGGCCGAGGCGAGATTGAGCGTGTCGATCGTCAGGTTTTCGCCCTTCAGCAGTTGCGTGACGAGGCCGTAGCCAACAGCATTGGTCATGTCGGTGGCCGGATGCTCGCCATGCCCCGCGGTGAAGTAGACCTTCTCGGCCTTGCCCTCGACCAAGGCCACGATCGCGCTGGTAAAGGCCTGCTCGCCCTTGTAGCCGCCGACCTGGCCGGTCTGCGGATCCTGATCGAGCAGGTCGTCCAGTTTCACGACACGATTCGCGCCCTTGTACTCAAAGATGATGATGTTGTCCGTGCCGCTGAAGTGGACCCGCTCCTGCAGCTCCACCGCCCGGGCGCGGTCGTAGACTGGATCGACCTTTTCCAGCGTGACGTTCCTGCCGCCGACGCGCTGGTATTCCTGCAGGAGGTTCTGCGTCTGCTCCCAGTAACTGGCATGCACCTTGTCGATCAGGACGGTGGTGATGTGGAGCGGCGCATCGAGATGCTTCAGCACGTCCTGGGTCTTGCCCGACAGCGTGTAGAACTGCGAGGCGGAGAGATCCTTATGTGCGTAATACTTGAAGCCGAGGTAGTTCAGCGCCACCAGAATGAAGATCGCGAGCGCCAGGTTGAGCACGCTTTGCAGCCCGGCGGAGCGACGGGAGGACTTGGCGGAAGTCGTTTCGTTTTTCATGGCAGGAAATCAGCCCTTCAGCCGGCGGCTCTGCACCACGCTCTTGGCCAGGTAAAGCATGAGCAGCGTCGCGGTGACGTAGTAGACGAGCGGTCGGCTGTCGAAGATGCCGAGTCCCGCGTTGCTCAGGTGCTCGGGCGAGGAAACGTAGGAGATCATCGCCTGGACCGAGTCGTTCAGGTTCTGCATGAAGTGCAGGAGCGAGACCCCGAAGGTGAAGAAGAGGAAGGCAAAGCAGAGCACCGCGGCGATGATCTGGTTGCGCGTTAGTGCCGAGGTGAAGACGCCGATGGAGACGTAAAACGAGCCGAGCAGCAGGATCGTCAGCGCGGTGAGGCCGATCTGGCTCCAGTAGACCGGCGGCGGCGGGCTCGAGAAGAGCTGGAGGGCGACGAGATCCAGCGTGATCGGCAGCCAGAGCACGAGAAAAAACACGAGCGCGCCGAGGAACTTTGCGATGACCACGTCCCAGTCAGTCACCGGCGCCGTCAGCAGCATCTCGATCGTGCCGAGCTTCAGCTCCTCTGAGAAGACACGCATGGTGATGAGCGGAATCTGCACCAGCAGCAGCAGCCAGAAAAGCGGCCACACAAAGAACACCTGCATCACGCTCGACTGCGTATAGTGGTTCTGCATCACCATCGAAGCGATGAAGAGAAACTGGATGCCCTGCGCCAGCGCGCTCCCGAAGAGCACCACGTAGGCGACACCGCTGTGAAAATAGCTGCTGAGTTCGCGCTTAAAGAGAGTCCACCAGGCCATAAATTTCTGCGTTGTCGGTGATTATTCCTGCGTCAGCTCGACGAAGGCTTCCTCGAGCGTCGCCTTCACGCGCGAGAGTTCGCGCAGCGGCCAGTTGTTCTGGCGCACCACGCCGAAGATATCCTCGCGGATGTCCGCGCCGGGCTTGCCGAAGACCTTGGCGATCGTCCAGTCGCCTTCGCCGGGCACGACCTCGACGTCGTCGATCTGCGGCAGCGCCTCGATCTTCGAGATCACATCGGCCGCCGGTGCCTTTACCTCGATCAGCACGGAACCGCCGCCCCGCACCAGACGCGTGAGGTTGGCCGGCGTGTCGGAGGCCTCGATCTTGCCGCGGTTGATCACCAGCACGCGGTTGCAGGTCAGCTCGACCTCCGAAAGGATGTGGGTCGAGAGCAGAATGGTGTGGTCGCGGCCCAAGTCCTTGATCAAATCGCGCACGGCGCGAATCTGGTTGGGGTCCAGCCCGATGGTCGGCTCGTCGAGGATGAGCAGTTGGGGATCGTTGACCATTGCGTCGGCCAGGCCCACGCGCTGGCGGTAACCCTTAGAGAGCGTGCCGATGATCTTGTTCTGCACGTCGGTGATGCTCGCGCGCTCGAGCACGTAGGCGACCCGTTCCTTGATCTTGCGGCGCGGCACCTTCTTCAGCTCCGCACGGAAGCGGAGGAACTCGTGCACGCGCATGTCGGTGTAAAGCGGAACGTTTTCCGGCATGTACCCGATACGCTTGCGTACCTCCAGCGAGTCGGTGACGACATCGTAGCCGCCCACCTGGATGCGGCCATCGGTCGGCGGCAGGTAACCGGCGAGCACCTTCATCGTCGTGCTCTTGCCCGCGCCGTTGGGCCCGAGAAATCCAACGATCTCACCCTTGTTGACGTGAAAGCTGATGCCTTGGACCGCGCGGAACCCGGCGTACGTTTTGGAGAAATTATCGACTTCGATCATGACGAAACGGGAAATGTGGGGACGCTAAAAAGCGTCGCCATCGTAGTGATAAATTCATTGCGGTTGCTGTCAAGATTATCGCCGCTTTTTTCACACGTGTAATTGCCTTCCTCGACGGAAGCCTGTTTTTTTTGCGGCTAGATTCAGCGCCCGCGTCTGGTTACGCTCGACCGTCTATGATGGAATTGTCCGCGCCGGGAAGGTGTTGTTCGTGAGCGCGAAGATCGTTGCGGTCGCCAACCAGAAGGGCGGTGTGGGCAAGACCACCACATCAGTGAATCTCGCGGCCTGCCTCGCGGAGGGCGGGCACGACGTCCTGCTCATCGACCTCGATCCGCAAGCCAATGCGAGCAGCGCCCTGGGCGTCGAGGCGGTGGATGGTCGCAGCATCTACGGCGCGCTGCTCGACGGCGCGGAAAGCGACCCGCTCCCGGCGCTCATCCAGCCCACCGCCTACGAGCGGCTCTCCATCATTACCGCGGAGCAGGACCTCGCCGGCAGCGAAGTCGAGCTCGCGCCGCATGATGACAAGCTCCACCGCCTGCGCCGTCTGCTCGAGCGGCACGTCGGCCAGCAGGAGCGTCAGGGCTACGTGCTGCTCGACTGCCCGCCGTCGCTCGGCATCCTTATGACCAACGCGCTTGCCGCGGCCGATTCCATTCTCGTGCCGCTCCAGTGCGAATTCCTGGCGCTCGATGGCTTGGCAAAAATCCTGAAGATGATCGAGAAGATCAAGGCTGCCACCGGCCACGAGCAACTGGCGCTGGAGGGCATCGTGCTGACCATGTACGATTCCCGCACCAACTTAAGCCAGCAGGTGGTCAACGACGTGCGACAGGTGCTCGGGTCGCAGGTTTTCCAGACCATCATCCCGCGCACGGTCCGCCTCGGTGAGGCGCCCAGCTTCGGCCAGCCGATCATTGCCTACGACCCGAACGGGATCGGAGCGCAAAGTTATCGCGAACTCGCAAAAGAGTTTTTAGGTCGGCAACCGGGCGCCCGATAATTCAAAGATGGCCCTTCCCAAGTTCACCTACCACGGCCTTCTCCCCGAGGGCGTGCACGATTGCGAACTGAGCGACCTGCAGGAGCGGATGGTGACCAACCCGCAGCGCGAGGTGCTCTGGCAGCGGCTGCAGGCCTTCATAGAATGGGCGCGCTCGACCGAGCAATTCTCCTGCGCCTATATCGACGGCGGCTTCATCACGGACAAGATTTTTCCCGAGGACATCGACGTCATCCTGCAAACGCGCGCCTCCTACGGTCCCGACGCCTTCATCGCCATGGAGCCTTTTTTCGCGGAGGGGATGGACGCCATCTTCGCAAAGTACTCGGTGCATCTCCATTTTTGGTGCGAGGGATTTCCCGGCGGCGTGGCCGATTTCCGGCGGTTCTTCCAGTACCTACGCCCGCAGGACGCCGCCCCGCGCGGGCTGAAGGAGGGGGCGAAGAAAGGCATCGTCCGCATCCCGCTATGAACATTCGTCCTGAATCCGGCTGGGCGAGCGTGCTGCAGTACAAGACGAACCTGCTGCACCAGCAGATTGCCGCCATGCAGCGCCTGGCGGCAGAGGCGGGCGCCTCGCCCGAGCGGCTGGAGCAGGCGTGCGCGCCGTATTACCGGTTGCTGGATGAGATCTACGGGCGCGACGTGCCCGTCGCGCGCGCGCTCGACACGGCGGACCTGCTGCTGCACTTGGAAGGCGACGACCTCGTGACGCAGACGCCGCGGCTCTCCCTCGTCAGCTCGATCATGAGCGACGTGCGCAAGCAGGTCGGCACGATGATTAAGACGCTCGTCAGCTCGCTCGACGAATCGGTCAGCCTGCCGCGCGAAATCGATCTTGGGCTCTGCTCCTTCGCCTTCGGCAGTCTCTACCTCGGCTTTGCACTGCCCGCTCCGCCCGCTGGCCATATCGAGGTGCGCGGCGATCCGCTTTTCGCCGCCTCACGCGAAGCGCTCACGCTGCTGGGCCGCGTGACCGATTACATCAACGAGACGGATGCCTACGCGCTCATCTGCCGCGAACTGGAAGACCCAAAGATCCGCGATGCGGCGCTGAGCGCGGTGGGGCAGCTCGCGCCTTCCGGTCGCCGCGGCGTGTCGAGCGTCGCCATTGGCGGCCGCGCCATGCCGGACCGGCCGTGGCGAACGGTCGGGCAAGGTCCTGGTGCAGACCTA
>CAJCIA010000034.1 GCA_903970275.1 Betaproteobacteria bacterium | reverse complement strand
AACCGCCCGTTGGCCCGGGCGCGCGTCGCGCGCAGGAAGGCGGCCCATCCGATCCCGAACCGTTCGGCGATCGAAACTTACCTTAGTCCGCGATCGCCCGCTGCCGCAGCCAGTGATCAACCAGCACCAGGCGCGTCATCGCCTCGACCATCGGCACGGCGCGCGGCAGCACGCACGGATCGTGTCGACCGCGTGCCTTGAGCTCGGCCGGTTCGCCGCTGATGCTGACCGTTTGCTGGGCCTGCGCAATCGTCGCCGTCGGCTTGAAGGCAACGCGAAAGACGATCTCCTCGCCGTTGGAGATGCCGCCCTGAATGCCGCCGCTGCGATTCGTTGCCGTGCGCACGCGACCGCCAACGTTGATGAAGGCGTCGTTGTGCTCCGAACCGCGCAGGCGCGTGCCGGCAAAGCCCGACCCGATTTCGAAGCCCTTGCTCGCGGGCAGGCTCAGCATCGCCTTGGCCAGATCGGCCTCCAGCTTGTCGAAGACCGGCTCGCCTAGGCCCACCGGCGCGCCGCGCACGATGACGGAAACGACTCCGCCCACCGAGTCGCCCTCCGACCGCACCTGCTCGATCAACGCGATCACTCGCTCCGCGTCGTGCGAGTCCGGCCAGCGGACGATGTTGCTCTCGATCTCCTTGAAGGTGATGTTTTCCACCTGCGTGGGCGCGATCAGGTGATGCACCTGCGAGACGTAGGCCAGGATTTCCAGGCCGGGCACCAGCTTTCGAAAAACCTGCTGCGCCACGGCGCCTGCCGCCACGCGTCCGATCGTTTCCCGCGCCGAGGCGCGACCTCCGCCCTGCACGGCGCGAACGCCGTATTTCGCCTGGTAGGTATAATCCGCGTGCGAGGGCCGGTAGAGCGTCTCCATCTCCTTGTACGCCTCCGGCCGCTGATCCTCATTGCGCACCAAAATGGCGATCGGCGTCCCGAGCGTCTGGCCGTCGCTCACGCCGGAAAGAATCTCGCAGGTATCGCTCTCCTTGCGCGGCGTGACGATCTTGCTCTGCCCCGGCCGGCGCCGATCAAGATCAACCTGAATGTCGGCCGCGGCGAGGGGAATGCGCGGCGGACAGCCATCCACGATGACACCCACGCCGCCACCATGCGACTCGCCAAAGGTCGTGATGCGGAAAAGATGGCCCAGGCTGTTCGGCATAAATAAGGCTAACAAATGACATGACTCGCGAACACTGCAAACTCGGGTGGATTCACGCAGGCGTTGTGGGTTTTTCGCCAAAAGCTCAGACTAAACCCGATGAGGCTTTCGCTCGTCCTGCTCGCATTGAGTTGGCCCGCCGTGCTCTGGGCTTCGGCAAACACCCAGTCGGCGCATATGTCTGTTCCGGTTCTCAACCAGGACTTCGTCACGCCGCGGGTATTGAACGACCGCGATACGGGCGTTTCCTATTTTCTCGATTCTGACGGTCGCCATGTATCGGCGGTGAGCCCTGCAGGCAAGTTGCTCTGGCGCGTGGATCCTTTGGATGAAGCCCATTGCTCCGCTTACCGATACGATCGTCCAGTCATTCTTTATTTTGCCGTGCCTGAGCAGAAATGGTGGCAGCGGAAAACGCAGTACGGGAAACGCAACGAATTTATCGCCATTGGCTATAACTCGACCCAGTTCGGTCTGCTTCGCAAAAGCAGCGGGCAGTTTATTTTTGAGGGTCAGGATTAGCCGCCGGCCGACCGCCAGATTGTCAATCGCGCCTCGGTTGGGCATTGTTCGTCATGCCCAAACACGTCACCCTCATTGGCATGATGGGCGCGGGCAAGAGCAGCGTCGCGCCCCTGCTGGCCTCGCGCCTGGGTCGGCCCGTAATCGAGGTGGACGCGCTGATCGAGACGGCTGAGGGCATGCCGATCAGCGAAATCTTCATTGCCAAGGGCGAGGCTTATTTCCGGCGCACGGAATGCACGCTCATCGGTGAGCTGATCAAGCAACCCCCCGCCGTGCTCTCGCTTGGCGGCGGCGCGTTTCTGTGGGAAGCCACCCGCGAATTGCTCCTGAAGGAGACCGTCGTCGTTTACCTTTCTGCCAACGTGGAGATCCTCGTTTCGCGCCTGAGGACAACCGAGGCGGCGACCCGGCCGCTGCTCAACGTGCCCGGCATGGACCTCGAGCTGATCGTGCGCGAGATGCTGGAACGGCGCGGCAACTACTACGGCATGGCCCATTATCGCGTGGAGACGAACCTGTCGTCGCCGGACGATGTGGCGCGTTCCATTGTCACGCTGCGCGAGGCCTATGATTGATGTCATGCCACCGCAGGCCCCAACCGCCGCGGCCATCAAGCGCCGTGCGGCGGAACTAGGCCTCGACGCCTGTGGGATCACGGCGGCTTATCCCACCCGGCACGCCGACTTTTTCCGCGACTGGGCCGCGCGCGACCAAGCCGGCGAGATGGCATGGCTAACCCGCGATCCGGATCGCCGCGGCGATCCGCGCCTCGTCCTGCCCGGCGCCCGCAGCCTCATCGTGGGCGGCCTCAATTACTGGCAGCCAACGCCAGGGGGTCGAGGCCGCATCGCCCGCTATGCGCTGGGTGAGGATTATCACGAGGTCCTGCTGGAAAAGCTGCGCACTCTCGCGGACGAAATTTCAGCGCAGGGCGCCGCGGCCAAGGTCTACGTCGATACCGGCCCCGTCCTGGAAAAGCCGCTCGCCCAGCGCGCCGGTCTCGGCTGGCAGGGCAAGAGCACGATGCTGATCAACCGCTCACGCGGCCCGTGGCTCCTGCTCGGCGAGATCATCACCACGCTCGACCTTGATCCCGACGCGCCGGAAACCGATCACTGCGGCTCGTGCTCGCGCTGCCTGGATGCTTGTCCGACGCGCGCCATCACCGCGCCCTACCAACTCGATGCGCGCCGCTGCATCGCCTACCTGACCATCGAGCTCAAGGGCTCCATTCCGGAAGAGCTGCGGCCCCTCATCGGTGACCGTGTTTACGGTTGCGACGAGTGCCTGGACGTCTGCCCCTGGAACCGCTTTGCCGAGACCACCCGCGAAGCCCGCTTTCTCGCCGGGCCGGAGACCGCGCTCGATTTGCGCGCGATGCTTGAAATGACCAACACGGAGTTCAAGCGCCGCTTTGCGCGCAGCCCCATCCTCCGCGTCAAGCGTCGTGGCCTGCTGCGCAACATCTGCGTCGTGCTCGGAAATATCGGCACCATGGAGGATCTGCCCGCCTTGCAGCGCGCGGAGAACCACGAGGAGCCGCTCGTCCGCGAGCATGCCGCCTGGGCTGCGCGGCAAATTGTCGGGCGGCTCGCTGCCACGCCTCAGTAATCCGTCTGCCCGGGAGGCACCTGCTGGCGGCCCTGGTCACTGACGGAGGCCGGGTAATTCTGATCGCCGCCCACGTGCGGGTTCTGGTCCGTCACCGAGCTGTTCAGGGTTGAGCCTTCGTAGCTGCCGTTGTCGTTGGCATGGTCATTGCCCACCTGATAGGAGGCACAGCCGGCCAGCGGAGCGATCACCGCGAAAGCGAAGAGAAAACGCAGATAGGACATGGGCGCGATGGTAAGAGCTTTTCGCAAGCTGTAAACCTTCGGCGAACGGCCGCCTGTCGCGTTGTTTCGACGCGGAAGCGGCATCGCAATTTTCACGATGCTTTGGCGCGGCGCAACGAATCGCGCGCGCGAGTGGGTTCCCGCGCGGATTCTCGCCGAACCCGCTTGATTTCCCTCTTGCGCGTAGCTATTTTCTACGCGTCATGCGCGCCGCCGATCCCGACGTTAAAAGCTCGAAGAATCAACAAATTCCACGTCTGCCCGAGCAAACGCCGCAGGAAAAAATCGCGCTCTACCGGACGATGCTTCTCATCCGCCGGTTCGAGGAAAAATCGAAGCAGGCCTTCACCCAGGGAAAGATCAAGGGATTTTGCCATCTCTATAACGGGCAGGAAGCGGTCGCGGTCGGCACCATCTCGGTGCTTAACGAAGATGATGCGGTCATCACCGCGTACCGCGATCACGGCCACGCTCTCGCCCGCGGGGTTGATCCAAACGCCTGCATGGCCGAGCTTTTCGGCAAGATCACCGGTTGCTCCCGCGGCAAGGGCGGCTCGATGCATTTCTTCGACGCCAAGAAGCATTTTTACGGCGGCCACGGCATCGTCGGCGGCCAGATTCCGCTCGGGACCGGCATCGCCTTTGCGCAAAAGTATCTCGACACCAACCGCGTTACGCTCGCCTACATGGGCGACGGCGCGATCAACCAGGGCGCCGTGCATGAGGCCATGAACCTCGCTGCGCTGTGGAAGCTGCCCATCATCTATATTATCGAGAACAACGAGTGGTCGATGGGCACCTCCATCAGCCGCTCGTCCGCTGGCGATCCGCTGACCAAGCGCGCCGGTGCCTTTGACATGGCGGCCATCCAGGCGAACGGCATGGACCTCGACGATGTCCGCGCCAAGACGTTCGAGGCCGTGTCACTGGCCCGAACGGAGAGCCAGCCGACCTTGATGGAGATCAAGACCTACCGCTACTTCGGCCACTCCATGTCCGATCCGGGCAACTACCGCAAGAAGGAGGAGATCGAGGAGCGCCGCAAGGGCGATCCCATCGAGCTCTACAAAGCGCGCCTCATCGAAGGCAAGATCGCGACGGCGGAAAGCCTGGAAGCGATTGACGCGGAAGTGACGGAGATTGCGCAGGAGTCCTACGACTTCGCAGAGAAGAGCGCGGAGCCGGAAATCGAGACTGTCTTCGAGGACATCTTCGCGCCGGAAGATCAGATTTTCGAGTTCCGTCCGGAGCCCCGCTACTAGGCCCGGTTCGGCCTCTCGTTTTCCGACTGGAGATTTTCATGCCCACACTTACATATCGCGAAGCCCTCAACGAAGCGCTCGCCGAGGAAATGGAACGCGACGACAAGGTCTTCCTCATGGGCGAGGAAGTCGGCGAGTACAACGGCGCCTACAAGGTCAGCAAGGGCCTGCTGGAAAAGTTTGGCCCCAAGCGCGTGATCGATTCTCCGATCAGTGAAACCGGGTTCACCGGCCTCGGCATCGGCGCGGCGATGTACGGCCTCCGACCCGTCATTGAGTACATGACGTGGAGCTTCTCGCTCGTCGCCTACGACCAGATCATCAACAACGCGGCGCAGGTGCGCTACATGTCGGGCGGCCAGTTTTCCATTCCCCTTGTGCTCCGCGGCTCCTCCGGCGGCGGGCTGCAGGTGGGCGCCACCCACTCGCACACGCCGGAAAACTGGTATGCCAATGTCCCGGCGCTCACCGTCATCACGCCGGCCTTCCCCGCTGACGCCAAGGGCCTCCTCAAGAGCGCCATCCGCAGCAACAATCCCGTCTGCTTCATCGAGAACGAGAAGCTCTACGGCTACAAGGACGAGGTCCCCGAGGGCGAGCATCTCACGCCCATTGGCAAGGCGCGTGTCGTGACGGAAGGCAGCGACTTCACCATCGTGAGCAACAGCGGATCGGTCCATCGCGCGCTCAATGTCGTCAAGACGCTGGAAGCGCAAGGCATTCGCGCCGAACTGATCGACCTGCGCACGATCAAGCCGCTCGATTTCGAGACCATCGCCGCTTCCGTGTCGAAGACCAATCGCCTGCTCATCGTCGAGGAGAACAAGCCGTTCGCCGGCTGGGGCGCGCAGGTCGCCTACGAAGTGCAGAAGGAACTTTTCGACGACCTCGACGCCCCGGTGCATCGCGTCACCTCGCTTGACGTCCCGCAGCCTTACAACGGCCGGCTTGAGCAGGCCGTCCTGCCGAACGAGGAGCGCATCCTCGCAACGGTCAAGGAACTGCTGGCTTGATGAGCAAGGTGCTGCCGGACGGCATGTCGGTCCGCTGGTTCGGGCACGCCACCTTCTCCGTCACCGGGCCGGACGCCGGACAAAAGTTTCTCTTTGATCCCTTCATCGCCAAGAATCCCCGCTTCCCCAAGGAAGCGGAGGAGGCGGTCCGCCGACCTGGCGCCTTCGATGCGCTCCTGGTCACGCACGCCCATTTCGATCACTTCGACGAGGTGGTGCCGATGTTGAAGGCCGACAAAAACCTCAAGGCGCTTGCGCAGTTTGAAGTCGGCAACTTCATTATGTCCGAGGGAATCCCGGAGGACCAGGTGGTGCCGTTCAATCCCGGCGGCACCTTTCCCTTCGCCGGCCTGCGAATCACCCAAACGGTGGCGATCCACACCAGTTCGGTAACCAGGCACGGTGCACCGCTGATGGTCGGCCTGCCGGTTGGCTTTGTCCTGCGCTTCGCCAACGGCTTCACCATCTACAATACCGGTGACACGGCTGCGACGATGGACATGCAGATCGTCCGCGATCTTTATCAGCCGAATTTGGTCATCCTTCCCATCGGCGATTTCTTCACCATGGGCGCGGAGCAGGCCGCCTACGCGCTCAAGCTGCTCCAGCCGCAATACGCCATCGGCGGCCACTGGCAGACTTGGGACGGAATGCCGCCCGGCTCGCCGGAGGATCTCGAAAGGGAGATCGCGCGGCTTTCGCTCCCCACAAAATTGATTAAACTTCAACCCGGCGACACGCTCGTCTAACTTTCCACCGCCATGGCCAAAGACATCCTCATGCCCCTGCTCAGCCCCTCCATGACCGAGGGCACCCTCGTTCGCTGGCTCAAGAAGGAGGGCGACGCCGTCAAATCCGGCGATGTGCTGGCCGAGGTCGAGACCGACAAGGCCACCATGGACCTCGAGGCCTTCGACTCGGGCATCCTGCGCAAGATTCTGGCCGGTGAAGGCGACAAGGTCGCGGTCAACTCGCGCATCGGCATCATCGGCAGCAAGGACGAGAAGATCGACGCCAGCGCCCCCGCGCCCAAGGCCGAGACAAAGGATGCCCCGCCCGCTCCCGCCGAAGGTGAGGCGAAGGACGAGAAGCCTGCCCCGCAAAGCAAGGAGCTGCCGACAATTTCCAAGGACGAAGCGCTTAGCGTCGCTCCGGCCTCGACGCGCGCCGCCAGCGTATCCGCGCCGGCAGCCAGGGGCGGCCGCATCAAAGCCTCGCCGCTCGCCAGGAAGATCGCCGTCGAGAAGCATGTTGAGCTCTCCGCGCTCGTCGGCACCGGTCCCGGCGGCCGCATCGTCAAGGCTGACGTGCTCAACGCGCCGGCAAACGGCTCGTCCAACGGCGGTTCCGCCGCTTCCATCTTCGGCCGCGGTCCGGTCGCGGCGGAGGGTCGGCAGAAGCTGTCCACCATGCGTTCGGTCATCGCCAAGCGCCTGCTCGAAAGCAAGACGACGATTCCCCATTTCTATCTCGAGATCGACGTCGACGCCAAGCCCATGCTCGACCTGCGCGTTCAGCTCAACGATACGCTCGGCAAGCAGAAGCCGCCGGTGAAGCTTTCGCTCAACGACTTCGTCCTCAAGGCCGCGGCCGAGGCGGTGCGCCGTGTCCCGGCGGTCAACGCCTCGTTCGATGGTGACGGCATCAAGCAGTTCCCCGATGTGCAGCTGTCCTTCGCCGTCGCTATCGCGGAAGGCCTCATCACGCCCATCGTGCGCGAGGCACAGAACAAGTCGCTCATCCAGATCAGCGGCGAGGCCAAGGCGCTCGCCGCCAAGGCCAAGGACGGCAAGCTCAAGCCGGAGGAATTCCAGGGCGGCACGTTCACCGTCTCGAACCTCGGTATGCTCGGCATTGACAGCTTCTACGCCATCATCAACCCGCCGCAGGCCGCCATTCTCGCCGTCGGTAACATCGTCAAGAAGCCGGTGGTGGATGCGAACGACAATATCGTAGTCGGCCATCGCCAGATCTTCACGCTGTCCTGCGACCACCGCGTCGTCGACGGCGCGGTCGGCGCCGCCTACCTCAAGGAACTCCGCGAGTTGATCGAGAAGCCCGCGCTGCTCCTGCTCTGAAACGTTTTACCGCTTGCAAGGCAGTCCACGCCCTCATCCGATGAACCTCCCCTGGTGCGCAACGGCGCTGCTCTTCGCCCTGGTCACGGCCGTCCCGGCGCAGACGCCGCCTGCGGTCGCCCCCATCCTGCTCAACGTCTGGCCCGATGGAAAAATGCCCGGCCACGGTGCGCCGCAACCCGAAGAGAGCGCGACAACAAACAATATCCAGAGGATCTCCAACGTCAGCACGCCCATGCTGGCAGTTTACCAAGCGCCCGGGACGAAGCTGGCCCCGGCGATGATCGTCTGCCCCGGCGGTGCCTACGGCCATCTCACCTACGATTTGGAAGGCACCGAAGTCGCCGCCTGGCTGAACTCGCTGGGAATCACCGCCGCAGTCCTGAAGTACCGCATCCCCAACAATCGCGACGGCGCTCTGCAGGATATCCAGCGCTCCCTGCGCCTCGTCCGCCAGCATGTCGGCGAGTGGAACATCGACCCAAAGAAAATCGGCGTGATCGGTTTTTCCGCCGGCGGTCATCTCGCCGCCCGCGCCTCCACGAACTTTGACTCGGCCGCCTATCCGCGCCTTGACGCCGCTGACGACCTGACCTGTCGCCCAGATTTCGCGGTGCTCGTTTATCCCGCCTACCTGGCGGTCAAGGGCTCGCCGGCTCCAGAACTGCCGATCACCACCCGCATGCCGCCTATCTACCTTACCCAGGCCGAGGACGATCATGCCTATGTCCCTGGCACCAAGATTTACTTCGCCGCCCTGCAGGCCGCGGGTGTCCCCAGCAAAATGGTTCTTTTCGCCACCGGAGGCCACGGCTTCGGCCTGCGCTCCCAGAAGGAGGCCAAAGCTTGGCCCGGGCAGTGCCAGGAATGGCTGCACCAAATCGGTGTCCTCTAACTTGTCGCCTTAATCGGGAACCGGTGGATTTAGGTTATGTTGCGAGATGAAAACCAGATTGAGGCCCCTTAGGTTTCTCGGCGGAATGATCATCGCCGGGATAGGGAGCCTCGGCGTGGCGGACGCCAAGGAGGCTCCGTTCTACACCATTCCCAGTCCGGATCATCCGCCCACGTGGTACGTGTCCGCAAGTTTCGACAAGTTGGATCAGTCGTTGCGCTGGAGTTCGCGAGACCAGATTCTCTCGCTCGACATCACCTACACACTTCAGGGCGAGTGGCCGCTGCACGACGACCCGGACCTCTACCAAGGCTTCACCGTTCATTTTCCCGCCGTCCATTTGGATCCGGCTAGCCGCCAGCTTTATTTTGCCAGCGCGCCGGGCAGGCGAACCTTTATCGGCTCGGTTGAGCCCTCCTTCTTCGGCCGCCGCGTGGTGCTGGATCGCAACGTCGCGGTCAGTGCCCATCGCCGCAACGGCGTGATCGATGCGGCCATCATCATCTATCCGCCCACTCGGCCGTGAACCGCGTTCGCTCTAAAAGTTGAGCTCGTAGCTCTCGAGATCGACGAGAATTTCTCGCGGCTTGGCGCCGTCGCCGGGGGCTAGGACACCGACTCGCTCGAGGTAATCGATCACGTAGGCGGCGCGGTTGTAGCCGAGGCGCATGCGGCGCTGCAGGTTGCTTGTGCTGGCGCGCTTCTCCTGGCGGATGACCTCGAACGCCTCGATGATCAGCTCGCGGTCCGCCTCGCTCAGCTCGATGTCCGACGGCGCCTTGCCGGTTAGCTTGTTGTGGATTTCCTCGACGAACTGCGCCTCGCCCTGCTTCGCGCAGTAGGAGACAACGTCCTGCACCTCCTCATCCGAGACGAACGCGCCCTGGCCGCGCGTGAGCCGGCCCACGCCGGGCGGACGGTACAGGAGATCACCGCGACCGAGCAGATTTTCCGCGCCGTTCTCGTCGAGGATGACGCGCGAGTCGAGCCCGCTAGGCACCTGGAAGGCGACGCGCGCGGGGATATTGGTCTTGATCACGCCGGTGACCACCTCGCGCCGTGGGGTCTGCGTGGCGACGATGAGATGGATGCCGGCGGCGCGCGCCTTGGCCGTGATCCGCGCCACGGCTGCCTCGACGTCCGCCGGTGCGGTCTGCATCAGGTCCGCCAGCTCGTCGACGATCACCACGATGTAGGGCAGCTTGGCCGGAATGACGAGGTCGTCCTCGCGCGGCACGCGGATGGGCGGGTCGGGCGTCTCGTCCTCGGCCTCCTCGTCGGACTCGGGTACGCCGAGCTCCATCTGCGCAGGCTTCTCGGGCGTGGGCGCAGGACCACGCGCGTTGAAGCTGGCAATGTTGCGCACGCCCACCTTGGCCAGGATGCGGTAGCGCAGCTCCATCTCGTTGATCACCCAGCGCAGCGCGAGCATCACCTTTTTGGGATCGGTCACCACAGGTACAACCAGGTGCGGAATCGAATTGTAGACCTGCATTTCCACCTGCTTGGGATCGATGAGAATGAGCCGCAGATCGTCCGGGCTGAAGCGGTAGAGGAAACTCATCAGGATGCAGTTGATGCAGACCGATTTGCCGGAGCCCGTCGTGCCGCCGATAAGCAGGTGCGGCATGGCGGCGAGATCGGCCACCAGCGTCTTGCCATAGACATCCTTGCCCAGCGCGATGGGAATGCGCGCCGCTGTGCCGAGCCAGTCACGGCTCTCCAGCAGCTCGCGCAGGAAGACCGAGACCTTGTTGGAATTCGGCACCTCGATGCCCACGCTGTCGCGGCCGGGAATCGGGGCCAGGATGTTGATGCGTTCCGCGCATAGCACGCGGGCAAGGTCCTTGCTCAGTGACTTCACCTTGTCCACGCGCACGCCGGAGCCGGGATAAACCTCGTAGCGCGTGATGGTCGCGCCGGGCGTGATCTCGCCCGCGGTCACCAGCACGCCGAAGACGCGCAGCGTTTCCACGATCGTTTCCAGATTCTTGCGCAACTGCGCATCGCTCAGCCCCGCTTCGCGAGCCTTGCCCGACGGCGCGCTGAGCAGCGCCAGGCCGGGAAGAACGTAGTCGTCATGCGTGGCAGGATCGGCAGGCTGAATGGTCCGGGCCGCGGCGCGCGGACGCGAAATCCGTGCCGGCTTCGGGAGCGGCTCCTCGATCGGCTCGGGCTCCGGTTCCCGGTTGATCGTGGGCGGTTCGAGATCGGCTTCAACCTGCGGCGCGATCGCTTCCTCTTCATCCTCCGGCCGGCGAATCTTGGCCGGCGCGGCGGGCAGGGGTTCCAGCAGCGGCTCAAGCGCCGCCTTCCGATGAAGCTCCTCCATCTTTTTGCGGATGCGCTGGCTCTCCAGCGCCAGCCGTTCCTGCGGCGGCGCGGTGGCCAGCCGCCGTTCCTCGCGCTCCTCCGTCCAGGCGCGGTACCAAGAGAAGGCGCCCAGCGCGGTCAGGATTGGGTTGAAGTTGAAGAGATAAATTCCCGAGATGATGAAGATGGTCCCGAACACCACCGCCGCGCCCATGCTCCCCACGGCGTAGGGCGAGATGACGCCGATGAGAAGACTGCCGACCAATCCGCCCGGGCTGTCAATGTTGGCCCGCTGCTGGATCCAATGCACGCCGACGGTATGCTGGAGGTCGAGCAGGCAGCACGCGCTGACGATGAAGAGCAGCGCCCAAAGCGGCTTCCAGCGCCAGCGGATCTGCAACCCGAAGAGGTTGATCATACAGGCCCACGCGAAGATGATGCTGAAGAGATACGCGCCAAAACCGAATCCGACGTAGAGAAACCACGCAAGCCCCGCGCCGAAGTAACCGATGGCGTTGGTCGGAGCCGAATTGGGAGGGTTGACGTTGAAGCCCAGGTCCGCCGGGTCGTAGGAGATGAGCGAGAACGTCGTCAGGACGTCGAGCGCGAAGAGCAGCATCCCGATGACCTGGCGCGCGAGCGTAAGGTGGGCCGTGCCTTTCGCGCGGGACGACGTGTGCGACAGGGCGCTGACCGGCATGCGGGAGAATAGGGGCCGAGCCTTCGGAGAACAAGAACGTGCTGAAAAACCGAGGGAGGCGAGTCGCACAGCAGCCATCTTACTGCGCCTCAAACTTCTTTTCCTGCACGCCGAGCCGAGCCATTTCCGGCTTCACGATCGTCTCGTAGCACGAGGGACAGATGGAGTGGCTGAACTGCGCCTCGGAATGGTGCATCACGTAGGACTCGACCTGCTGCCAGTAATTGCTGTCGTCGCGCACCTTCTTGCAGTAGCTGCAGATTGGCAGAAGGCCGCTCAGCTGCTTCACCCGCTTGAGCGCGTCCTCCAACTCGCGAATATGCTGCGTCAGCGAACTCTGCAGGCCGACCATCTGGGCACCGATACCGACGCGCGCCAGAAGCTCGGTCCGGTTGAACGGCTTGACGATATAGTCGTTCGCGCCGGTGCGCAGCCCGGCAACAATGTCCGACTTCGAATCGCGTGCCGTCAGCAGGATGAGGTGAATCGGCTGGATATTGGGAAGTTCACGGGTCCGGCGGCACACATCCGTGCCTTCCATTTCCGGCATCTCCCAATCGATGAGCGCCACGAACGGATCGCGGGCCTCTCTTAGAATGGCGAGGGCTTGGTTGCCGTTGTCCGCTTCGGTCACTGTGTAATGTTCGGCGACCAGAATGGAATGCAGCAAATGGCGGCTCGCGGCATCATCATCGGCCACCAGAACATTCATTACGCCATTTTAGCGATTGCCGTAAAAAGTCGAGAAGGTTCTTCTGCAACAGCCCGTTCGGGACTCAACATCGAGTCATTATCAGAACGAGTGCCTAACGAAATGGCAATGTTAATAAACACAAATAGTATGTTTTACAAAAAGTCATTACTTGACCTTTTGGTAAACTAACTGCAAATAGATGGCTTACCCAGAAGGAATACAGTCATCATGTTGTCAACCGTCTTTACCTTTGCGCCCGTTCCGCTGACTACCGAACTTAACCCTTTAGCAGTTGCAGCGGATTTGGCCCGCCGCCGTCAGGCCGAAAAGTCCATTGGCGGCGCCCGCCCCCGTCACCGCATCCAGCCGACGGCAGAAGAGAAAACCTCGACCGCGCTCGCGGCGGCTTAGGCCGCCTTACGCGGAGACGGTTTCTCCCGCGATATGGAGGGCGGCTGCCGGGCCCCGTGAGCCTTGTCCCGAAGGACTCCGACCCGTAGCGTGGGCTCATGAGCGAGCCCGAAGCACCTACCCCTCCGCCCGCGCCCACGGTTAAGTGGTCCCGGGCGCGCTGCTACTTCTGGGCGGTCCTGCTCGCCTTGGCGTTGTGGCCCCTAGGGGGCGCGTACATGCTGCGCTTTCATCCCAAGAGCTTCATTGACCAGGCTTTTGCCCAATTTCCTTATCCGGCCTCGGCAGGCCAGGTCGAATGGACCGACGCCAACACCCTGGTCCTGCGCTACGTCAAGTTCGGTGACTTCTTCTACGCCGACTCGATCACCATCTCGGCCGGCATTCACGATCTGATCCGCCATCACGTCGACACCGTCACCATCGCCGACGCTGACGTATTCATGTCGGAGGTTAACAAAACGCTGGGCCAGTCGAAGGGCGGCACGACGCTGGATTGGACGATCCGTCATCTCATCATCACGCGGGGCTTGATCATGCTCGATTTCGGGCCGCAGATCCCGCCGGTGCCGGTGAACGTCGGGGCGCGGCGGCCGGTGATTCTCAACCACGTCCATCTCGGCACGCCCGATGAAAGCCTGCCCATGACCGAGGAGCGGGTGGTGGAGCTCGAGAACATCCATTTCTCCTCGCCTTTCGATCCGCTCGCGCCGGTGCTGTCGCTGCCGCTGGTGCGGATCAGGTTCAGCTATGCGGAACTGTGGCATCACCACATCCGCCGGATCGACCTGGTACGGCCCGATCTTTACCTCGGGCAGGACCTTTTCTGGTTTACGGAGGAGATGAAGAAGGAACGCGCCACGGCAGCCCCGAATGGTCCTTCCACCCCCTGGCAAGTCGGTCATTTTGGCGTGGAGTACGGCCGGCTTTCCGTCAACACCTTTGGCCAGCCACGGCTGACCTTTCCGTTCTTTTTTGACACCCAGGTCGACGATGTGCGGCTGGACCAGCTCGACAGGATCACGGCCAAGAACGTCATCGCCATCCGCCATTTCTCGAAGGATTACCCGGAATACAAAATCAAGGTGGACGACCTGCACGGCAAGCTGGAGTTCAGCGTGCCTCCCACCGACGCGCATGCGAACAACGTCGTGCCGACGGTGCAGATCGCCTCCATCGCGTGGAACAATATCGAGGTCACCAACGCGTTCGTCAGCGCAACCTTCGATCCGACGGGCATCTATGTGAGGCTGGGCGGCAATTGCGAGAAGGGTCTGCTCGAAGGCAACCTGGAGGTCTACTACACCAAGGGCTTCCTCTGGAACGCGGATTTGTTCGCGCACAAGATCGATTGCGCGCCGATCGCTCAAAAGCTGGCCGGGAAGTACGGTAGCCTGACGGGCATTCTCAACGGCAAGATCGCCATCGCCGGGAAGGGGACTGCCATCCAGCAGTGCAGCGGCCTGCTCTCGCTCGACCGGCCGGGCGAACTGAAGATCCAGTCCGCGGACCGGTTGATGAACGACCTGCCGGGAAACTCGAGTGCGTACAAAAAGGCCGCGGTCAAGATCGCGATTCAGGCCCTCTCCTATTATCCTTACAACACCGGCCAGTTCCTGGTGAACTACACGCCGGCGGAAGGCGACGCGAAGCTGAAGCTCGACGGGCCGATGGGAAAGCGAAACTTCGAAGTCTATTGGCATCCCTTTGCCGGGTCGGAGGTTGCCAAGGACTCAGATACTCATTAAGGTCGTGATCCTCGAAGGCGTCTGCCTTCTCCCGCTCGACGATTTTCCCCGAACCTCCAGGCATTCCTCGACATGGCCGAACGACGACACCTGAGCCGATTGCTTTCGCTGGCTACGCTCGGGTTGGGGGTCCTGGCGCTTCCGGGCTGCGCGCCCACGGTGAATCTGGCCACGCCGCAGCCAATGAAATTTGACCTCGGCGTCCGGCTCGACGTCTATCAGAAGACACCGCCGAAGCCGAAGAATGAAGAATCCGCCCTCCAGATCGCCTACAACCGCCGCCTCCGTTCCGGGGAAATCCAGCAACTCAAGAACGACCGGGTGGTGGGCGAGGACAGGGACGGCTATCTCGACCTGAGGCGCACGCCGGATGATCCAAAGTATCTGGCCTATGCCAAGGATGTCATCAATTCCGAGAACGCTGACCGAACTGTGCTTTATTTAGCGAACGCGCAAAACCAGAGCCGGCCTCTGGAGATGGTCGAATCGGACTACGCCAAGCTTTGGTACGATCGAGCCTTTCCAGGTGAGTGGGTGGAGAAAGAAGACGGATCTTGGATACAAAAATAAGCTCTCCCTCCCCCGGAACGCGCCATGGTGCCGGCGCCTCGCGCTCGCTTCCCATCGCCCGGCATTACTCGCGGCGGCGCGCCTGGTGCCATCTGGTTCTCTGGCTTTTTCTCGCCGCGATTTTCACCCCGCTGGCCTACCAGTTTTCCAATCGCATCCAAAGCACGCTCAGCGGCATGGCCGGCTCGTCGCCCGAAGTGGTGAAAGAGAACCTGGTGAAGAACTTTTCCACCGCGCTCGCCTTCCCCACCGCGCTGGTCTGGGATGCCAAGGGCGTGCCGCAGGCCCAGGCCGACGCCGCCTGGGCCAGCCTGATGAGCACAGTGAAGAACGACCCGGTCGTCAAAGACGTGACCGACGGCCACACCATGGTCGACACCTGGCCCCGACCGGACTGGTATGCCGCCTTCATCGCCGTGGACGCCACCACATACGGTGAGGCGCAAAAGGCCATCCCGAAGCTGCGCGCCGACGTTCGCACGCTGAGCTTCCCCAACCACCGCTTTCCCTGGGTGACCGGCGGACCCGCCCTTTTCCTCGACCTCAACATCGCCTCCACCGAGGCCTTGCGCAGCGGCGAGCTGATCGCGCTCCCGGTCACGTTCATTATCCTTCTGCTGGTGTTCCGCTCTATCGTCGCCGCGCTGCTGCCGGTGATCGTGGCGACGATTGGGGTGGTCTCCACGCTGGGGATCATGAGTTTCCTGGCCACGGACCATGAGCTGTTCGGCCTGCATTGGCCGGGCATGTCGGTGACCTTTTTCGTGCCGAACCTGGTCACGATGATCGGCCTTGGCGTGGGCATCGACTACTGCCTGATTTATCTGGCTCGTTATCGCCGCGAGCGTTCCGTCCATCTCACCACGCAGGAGGCCCTGCAGGTCACGCGTGCGACGGCAGGCCGGACCGTGCTGGCTTCCGCGGTGCTGGTGGTGAGCGGATTTCTGACCCTGCTTTTCATCCCGCTGGACTTTTTCACCTCCATTGCGCTCGGCGGCATGCTGGTGGTTATCGTGGTCATGTTGGCCACGCTGACGCTGTTGCCGGCCATGATCTTCCTCGTTGGGCCGCGGCTGGAATGGGGCCGGCTTTCCATGTCCGCGCTGCACGGGTTGCGGGTGAAAGCCAACTTTGGCGAACGCTGGATCCAGATGCTGCTGCGGCGACCGCGGGTTTGTCTGGTGGCCGGGTTGGTGCTGCTCGGGTTCCTGGCCCTGCCATCCCTGCAACTGCACATCGGCGCGCCGGAAGCCCGGAACCTGCCCAAGCTTTCTGACGCCCGCCAAGGCTACGATAGCCTGACCCAGAACCTGGGCGGCGGCTGGATGATGCCGGCCATCGTGCTGGTGGAGCATTCTTCGGCCGATTGGATCGCAGGTGACGGGATGACTTCCGAGACCGGCTTGGTCAAGCAGTTCAATGAACTGGGGAACACCCAAAAGACGCTGACGGTGACCGACACGACGGGCACCCGCCGCGCGCAGCAGGCGCGCATGGGCATGCTGACCAGCTTCGCTGATCCCACGCAGAGCGTCATCCTGCTGTTGAGCAAGGCCGATCCACAGTCGCCCACCGCCCGCGACTGGCTGGCTAAGATCAATGACATCATTTCGACTGCCCAGATCGGCACGGCCGGTGGACCAAAGTATTTTCTGGGTGGTCTACCGGCGGTCACGCTCTCGGCGGATAACGTCATCATCGGCACGCTGCCGAAGGTCATCCTGGTCACGCTCTGCAGCACGTTTGTGTTGCTGCTCATCTTCATGCGGTCGCTGCTGGTGGCGATCAAGGCGATCCTGCTCAACCTGCTCTGCGTGCTGGCCGCCTATGGTTTCCAGGTTCTTTGTTTCCAGGAAGGGTGGGGCTCGCGCCTTTTCGGCCTATTTCCCACCGATGGCCTGAACACCGTGGTGCTGGTCATCTGCTTCTGCGCGCTCTTTGGCCTCTCGATGGACTACGAGGTCTTCATCCTCAGCGCCGTGCGGGAAAGCTGGCTCGACCAGCACAACATGCGACTCGCGGTGCAGGACGGTTTCCTGCGCGTGGCCGGGATCATCACTTCGGCGGCCCTGATCATGGTCTCCGTCTTTCTCTCATTCGCCTTTGGCGATGTGGTGGAGATCGAGCAGTTGGGCGTCGGTCTTTCCTTTGCCGTTCTCCTTGATGCCACCCTGATCCGGCTTTTCCTGGTGCCTTGCATCATGCTGCTGATGGGCCGGTGGGCCTTTTGGCTGCCGGGGCAGCCCGCGCCGTTGGCGGAAAAGCATTTCCATCACGCCCAGCAGCAAATCCGCCGCGAGACCGCGCGGATTCATCCTCACATCCCGGATTAACCGGCTGCGGGCACGAAAAAGCCCGGTTCCACGAGGAGCCGGGCTTTTCGAAGAATCCCCGGGCGGGGACTACATTCCGGAGTTCGTGCTCGTCGCGGGCGCCGTGGTGCTGGCAGGAGCATTCGTATCCATGGTTGCAGGGGCGGCCGCCGGGGCCGTCGTCGTGCTGGTATCGGTCGCCGGGGCGGTGGCAGGCGCAGAGGCCGGGGCGGGTGCCGCATTCGTGTCCGCCATGGCGGGAGCGGTGTTGGTGTCGGGAGCGGCGGTCGAGCTGGCGTCAGAGCCCTTGTTGCAACCGGTCAGCACAACCGGAAGTGTCACAGCGGCGAGGCAAAAAGGAAGAATGGAGAAGGATTTCATGAGGTATAGGATGGTGGAGGTTTGGGCTAAACCCGCCCGTGCGAGTAGTTGGCCAAGATGGCTCCAAGGCGACGCGACGCAAGCCTTTTGTCGCAAAAACCACTATCCCGCCTTTGGTTAAGTGATTTAATCAAAGCCGGTTAAGGCCGGGGCCGTTAGACCGCCTCTAGTGCTGAACTTCCGCCGGCTTGAGGAAGTGCAGGCCAGCCAGTGTCGCTGCCGCCAACAGGTAGACGTAGGCAAAGTCCAAGCCGGACGGCACGCCGCCGCCTGGACCCTTGGAATGGAAGAACGTCAGGTCCGGCTCGATACCCGGTCCGTTCCAGAGAAAACCATGAATGATCCCGCAGGCCGAGCAGGCGGCGGCGATCAGGCACCAGATCGCAGCGGCCAGCCACCGGCGATCAATGATTCGTGCGAGGATCGCACTGAAGAAGATGGAGATGAAGAGGAAGCCTTGGGCCAGGGCCAGCATGCCGTAAATGAAGAGGTCCGGGCTGAAGGATGCCGCGACGTCCTTGACGCTTTGGCCGCCCGCCTTGCCGAGCGTGGTTTCCAGCACCCAGTCGCCCCATTCCGCCAGCGTGGGAATGAAGCCGATGGCAACGGCGAGCGCGTGGGCCTTGGGCACCTCCTGGTAGGCCTGCGCGGTGATGATCAGGCCAATCCAGAGCAGAATGCCGAGCGTTACCTCGATGGGCATGAACCAGGTCAGATAGGGGATCGCGCCGGTGAGGCAGATGATCGTCACGGCGATCGCATTGAGCACCGAGTAACCGGCGCGGGCACCCAGAGCCTTCCAGCCGGGATGACCGATGTAGATCGTGGGCGCGAAGGGATTGCCAAAGAACACACCCACCACGGCGCTGGCGCCATTGGCCAGCAGTGAGGAGCGGGTGTCAAAAGAATCGCCCGCCGCCTCCGCGCTTTCCAGGTTCTGGATCGAGCCCACGACATTGAGCACCGCCATGGGCACAAAGATATGGGCGTAGCGCCAGACGTGCGGATCCCCGAGCAGGCCAAGGAATCCGCCCACAATGGGCAGCGGCGGGTAGAAGCTCAATGAGGAGGTGGGCCAAACAGGCATCGGCGCAAGGTGTAACCCGCGCAGCAACCACGCGCCAGCGACGCCCGCCACCACGGCGATAAAGCCGGTGGGCACTCCCAGCGGCCAGCGCACCCGGCCGGCATACCCGATGAGCACCAGCAGGGCGGGAAAGAGCGCCAGCAGCGGGGCGTTGAAAATCTGGAAGATGAATCCCATCGAGATGAACGTGATGGCCACACCGGCGAGGGCGGAGAGCAGCGCGGCGCGGGGTGTGTGCCGGCGCAGCCAGCCTCCGCAGAACGACGCAGCCAGCTCAATCACGCCGCCAAGAAATCCCGCCACCAGCGAGACGCGCCAGGCGAGGGTGGCGTCGTGCGTCTCGCGCCAGACCGGCGCCAGGATGAGGAAGATGAAGGCGAAAAGGCTGACGGTGTTGACACCGAAGGGGAGGGCGGTGACGGGCTGCCCCGTCCGCTGCGCCAGACGCCGGGCTTGCCAGGCGTAAAAAAGATTTCCCGCCACCAGCGAGAACGCGATGCCGGGCAGGATGCGCCCGACGACGAGCGAAACCGGCAACCCCGCCACCACCGGGCAAAGGCCGGCGATGACGATCAACTGGCAGAGATTGTCGACGAAAAGGCCGAAGAAGCCGTCGATGTCGTTCGGCACGAACCAGCCCGCGGGCCTATGCGACGGTTGGGCGGCGGCGGACCACATGCCGTTGTGCTTAGCGAGGCGTGGGCGCGTGGTCGAGAGCGAGTTGCCGAGCCGCCATTCCGGAAGCACCGCCGGATGCTTGAGGCGCGGGCGTCACGGTGCTAAATAGAGAACTTATGCCCATCGCCTTCAGTGCCGAGATCGCCCAGCGCATTCGCGCCTCCGGCGTCGTTGCCGTCCTTATCCTTCGCGACGTGGAGCACGCGGTGCCGCTTGGCCGCGCGCTGGTCGAAGGCGGCATCACCGCGGTGGAGCTCACCTTGCGTACACCCGCGGCGCTTCAGGCCCTGACCCGGATGAAAAAGGAAGTGCCGCAGTTGCTCATGGGCGCGGGCACGGTGCTGTCCCCGAGAGACCTGCACGCGGTGCGGGAAGCGGGCGCGGATTTCGCCGTCTCGCCCGGCGTCAATGTGCGTGTGCTGGAAGAGGCGGCGAAGGGCGGTTTCTCCTTTGCGCCGGGCATCGCGACGCCGTCCGATATCGAGTCGGCCCTGGAGCATGGCTGTCGGCTGGTGAAGTTTTTCCCGGCCGAGCCGCTGGGCGGACTCTCCTACCTGAAAGCCGTCAGTGCGCCCTTTGAGCACTTGGGCGTCGAGTACATCCCGCTCGGCGGCATGACTGAGCAGTCGATGGTGTCCTACCTGGAACGGCGTTCCACCGCCGCCATCGGCGGTTCGTGGATCGCCACGCCTGAACTGATCGCCGCGGAGCAGTGGGAGAAGATCACGGCGCTGGCACGGCAGGCGACGGAGACGGCCAAGCGCATACGCGCGGCCCTGCCGTAACGGTCGTGCCTGCCAGGGGCAGGCATTACCAGGAGTAGTGCACCTGGTAGGTGACCGTGTGTGTCTCGTCTGGCTTAAGCGGAATGCGGAACTCGATTTCCTGCGCGTTGGTCTTGAGGAACGGATCGGACTTCGCAGTAATCTCCCAATTCGTCCAGCGGTACAGGTGCTCGACGACACGAATCTCAACCGGCGTCTTCTTGTGGTTGGTGACCTTGATGGCGAAGGATTCGTCCGCCCAATGGTTGTCGCTGTCGACGTTAAAATTGACCCGCGTTCTTTGCCCGACAAGGTCGAAGGCATTTCCGGTGTAAACCTTGACTGTCTCGTCCTGCGGCGTGTGATCGATCGTGTTCTCGCCCGTGAACTCCAGCGCGGTGCCATCCCGCTTGTAGAAGCGGAGCCGGCCCTTTGGCAGCGGCAGCCCCAGTTGGTTGGCCTGGGAATTCTTGAACTCCCGCATGATCGCCACCTTGGTCGAGCTTTCCGTGCCGAACTCGGAATTCCCGCGCAGGCCTTCCGGGTTGCCCCTCCACTGGTCGAGATTGATTTCCGCGCCGTCATAAACGTAGATCCGCTGGGATTGCACGCCGCTGGCGTGGATGAACTCGACCTGCTTGGTTTCCTGATCCTTCAGATCGGTCGGGCGGGGCAGCGAGTAGAGATGAAAATCCTCGAAGGCTTTTTCGGTCACGGCCGAAGCTGCTGGCGCGGCCATCGCGCTGACCGCATCGGCCATGCGGAACATGGCCTGGCGTGGCTGAATCTTGTTCACGTCCCCCGCCATCAGCCGGATGGTGGCTTGATGAAAGTCCTTTCCGCTCAGATTGCTCATGGTGATCCAGCCGACGATGTCGAGCACATCGCTGTCCTCGGCTGCGACGATGTTGTAGTCGGCATGCCAGGAGAGGCCCTCCGTCAGGTAGGCCAATTCCGCGCTCAACTTCGCGGCTGCTGACGCCTGCAGCTTCCAGCTGAGCGTGGGCTTGAGCACGGTGTCGTCTCCCAAGGATGGGAACAGCGGTGTGCCCGGCAACCCGAATTGCATCTTCCCGTCGATGTCGATGATTGGCTGGCTGGAGGCCGGCGTCTGCTGGATGATGTTGCCGTTGTCGTCGGTAACCAGCGTGGGCGGGACGTAGCCGCTGCGGACGATGCGTCCCTGCACGGTTTGGTCCGGCTTGTCCTGCTGGCGAATGAGGAAGTCGATGGTTTTGCCCTCGTTCAGCGAGAGCAGAAGATCCTGCGTGATCGGGTCGTTCCGATAGTTTTGCTCAAGGATATGGAGATCCACCTTCCCAGCGGGATCACGCAGGATAACGGAGTCGGGCTCCAAGTGGGCCGTCGTGTCGGCAAAGCTCACGTCGTTCTCACCTGCCTTTAAATCGAGCGGGACGGTATCCCGCACCACCGCGAAGTTCTGATTGTAAATCGTCAGTGACGAATCCGCGTGGACAGCCGTAAGGCTGGCAAGGACGAAAAGGAGAGCAGGGAAAGGTTTCATCAAAGTGGAGAACGTATGACCGAATCGTTCCGCGCGAATATTCGGGATTGGTCACGCATCGGTTTTCGGAATCTTGCGCATTTCCCCATAACCCTGCAATCAACGTGCACTTTGCCCCCAGCTCAGCCTTTCAACCCGGCAAGGTAGTTGCGTTCTGCCACCGAACAACCGCAGCCAGGGAGTGCATGGCACGCCCGCTGCAAAGTGATGGAGCCCTAAGTTCGATCCGACCGTTCGGATGACTGGTCTCGGATCTTCGAGTTGCCGGTAAGAAGCAGGGCCATGCGGGAAACCGCAAGAAAGGACGCGATGAGCACGACGGTGAGCGATTTCCTGATCAAGCGGCTGAACGAGTGGGGCATCAAGCGCATCTTCGGTTTTCCCGGCGATGGCATTAACGGGATCATCGGAGCGATCGACCGCGCCGGAGACAATGTCGATTACGTGGAGGTTCGGCACGAGGAGATGGCCGCGTTCATGGCGTGTGCTCACTCGAAGTTTACCGGTGAGGTGGGCGTCTGCCTGGCAACGAGCGGACCCGGCGCGGTCCATCTGCTCAACGGGCTTTACGACGCGAAGATGGATCATCAAAGCGTGGTGGCGATTGTCGGCCAGCAAGCGCGCATGGCAATGGGCGGCAGCTATCAGCAGGAGATCGACCTGGTAAGTTTGTTTAAGGACGTGGCGGGCGATTATGTCCACATGGCCACGGTCGCGCCTCAAATCCGTCAATTGGTCGATCGCGCCGTCCGCATCGCGAAGGCCGAGCGCACGGTGACGTGCCTCATCATTCCCAATGACCTGCAGGAACTCGCCTACGAGGAGCCGCCCCGCAAGCACGGAGCTGTTTTCAGCGGCGTGGGCCTATGCGAGCCGCGGGTCATACCAACCCAGGCCGATCTGCAAAGAGCGGCGGACGTTCTCAATGCCGGGAAGAAGGTCGCCATGCTGGTGGGCGCGGGTGCGCTTGGGGCAACGGACGAGGTGCTCCAAGTGGCGGAGTTGCTGGGCGCAGGTATTTCCAAGGCACTGCTCGGGAAAGCGGTCATTCCGGACGAGCTTCCCTATTGTTGCGGCTCCATTGGCCTGCTCGGGACGAAGCCAAGCTGGGACATGATGATGGACTGCGACACGCTGCTCATGGTCGGCAGTTCGTTTCCCTATTCCGAGTTCCTGCCCAAGGAAGGCCAGGCGCGTGGCGTGCAGATCGAGATCGATGCGAAGATGGTCTCCATTCGCTATCCGATGGAAGTCCCCCTCATCGGCGACAGCAAGGAGACGCTGCAGGCGCTTGTTCCGCTGCTGCACCGCAAGACGGACCGATCCTGGCGCGAGACGATCGAAAAAAATGTCGAGGACTGGTGGAAGGTGATCGAGGCGCGGGCGATGAACTCCGCCGACCCGATCAATCCGGAGCGCATGTTCTGGGAACTCTCTCCGCGCCTGCCGGACAAATGCATCCTGACCTCCGACAGTGGCAGTGCAGCCAACTGGTTTGCCCGGGATTTAAAGGTGCGGCGCGGGATGATGGCCACGCTGTCCGGCAACCTGGCCACGATGGGGCCGGGCGTCCCCTACGCGCTGGCGGCCAAGTTCGCCTGGCCGGACCGGGTGGCGATAGCCCTCGTGGGTGATGGCGCCATGCTGATGAATGGCATCAACGAACTGGTGACGATCGCCAAGTATTGGAAGGAATGGAGCGACCCGCGCCTGATCGTCATGGTGCTGGCCAATCACGACCTGAACCAGGTGACGTGGGAGCAGCGAGTAATGGAGGGCAATCCCAAGTTCAATCCAAGCCAGGACGTGCCCGACTTCGGCTTTGCGCGCTATGCGGAGCTCATCGGCCTGCGCGGCATCCGCGTGGACAAGCCGGAGGACATCGGGGCGGCATGGGACGAGGCCCTCACCGCCACGCGTCCTGTCGTCATCGAAGCCGTGACGGATCCGGAGGTGCCGACGCTGCCGCCCCATATCAGCTTCGAGCAGGCCAAACATTTTGCTGAGGCCCTCTTCTATGATCCGGCCCGCAAAGGGATGTTGCGCGGAGCGATGAAAGACATGATCGAAAGCTTCATTCCGCATCGGTCTTAGCGACGAACCGATCATGTCCGATCTGCGTTCTTCAAATCCAATCATCCAGTCGGTCCGGGTCTCGTGCTATGCGGTACCGACGGAGACGCCGGAATCCGATGGGACCTTGCAGTGGGAGAAGACGACATTGGTGCTGGTAGAGGTGTCTGCTGGAGGGCACGAGGGAATAGGGTTTTCTTACGCCGACGTCTCGACGGGGAAGTTGATCGAGTCGCTCCTGGCCGACGTGGTGGAGGGCAGGAGTGCCTTCGACGTGCCCGGATGCCACGCGGCGATGATCCACCAGATCCGGAACTTGGGGCGGCCGGGCATCGTCTCCATGGCCATTTCCGCGGTGGACAATGCTCTTTGGGATCTGAAGGCGAAGTTGCTGGAGGTTTCCCTGCTCGACCTGCTCGGCGCCGCACGTGAGCGTGCGCCGATTTATGGCAGCGGTGGATTCACCTCCTACAGCATCGAGAAACTGCAGGAGCAACTGGGCGGCTGGGTGGAAGAGGGCATTCAAAGCGTAAAGATGAAGATTGGGCGCGAGCCTGCGGACGATCTGGATCGTGTGCGTGCCGCGCGCAAAGCGGTCGGACCTGACGTCGAACTCTTCGTCGATGCGAATGGCGCCTACTCGCGCAAGCAGGCGCTCGCGCAGGCGGAACGCTTTGCGGAACTCGATGTGCGCTGGTTCGAGGAGCCGGTTTCCTCCGACGACCTGGGGGGATTGCGGCTGCTGCGAGATCGCGCGCCGGCGGGCATGATGATCGCCGCAGGGGAGTATGGCTACGACTCGTTTTACTTTCAGCGCATGCTGGCCGCCGGGGCGGTCGACGTGCTTCAGGCCGATGCGACGCGCTGCGCGGGCGTCACAGGCTTCTTGGAAGCGGCCACCCTGTGCCGCACGTCTCAGCTGCCGTTTTCTTTTCACTGCGCGCCCGCGCTCCACGCCATTCCCGCCTGCGCGGCGCCTTCGTTCCTGATCGGGGAATACTTTTTCGATCACGCGCGGATCGAACGAATGCTTTTTGACGGAGCGCCTCAACCAATCGGAGGCGCGTTGCAGCCCGATCGCGCGCGGCCCGGCTTCGGGCTCGAATTCAAACACAAGGACGCCGCGCCCTTCGCGATCTAGGACTCACCATGAACCTGAGGCAGATGATCCGCGGCATCGCCGGAGTGGCAAAACGGCCGGCCACCATTGTTCGACCAGCCGACGATCTCGGCAGCCGGTGGGACACCTTCCTCGAGAAACACCTGCCAACGCCGCTGGGCAAGGAAGTGGCCGAGGCCGACGTTCATGTGCGGGAGGGCCGCTTTCAGCGCAGCCTTTCACTCATGGCCGGGGCCTCGAGCGTGCTGGCCGGGTTGGAGGTTTCCTACGAGCACTACAAGGGCAGCTACGGACAAAAGGTGATGTGGACGCCGGTCGTGCTGAGCGGCGCGATGACCGGCGCGGGTGTCTGGGGGTTCTTCAACAAGTGGGCGGCCAAGACGGTGCTACGGTGGGTCTCGGTCCTCACGCTCATCGATAGCCTGGTCGGATTTCTCTTCCACGTACGCGGGATCGCGCGCAAGCCCGGTGGCTGGCGGCTGCCGGTGGCGAACATCGTGATGGGGCCGCCGATCTTCGCGCCGCTGCTCTTCGGCGTCAGCGCGTACTTGGGTCTTATTGCCTCCTTCCTCCGGCCCGAGGAGGCGCCGGAATACATCGACATCACGCCCGGCCGCCTGCGTGGCATCCGCCGTTTTTTCTTCGGTCGTCGCGTGCGCTGGACGCAGGATATCCGCGAGGGCCGGTTCCAGAAACACCTCGCCGTGGCCACGATCCTGAGCGCGTTCTTCAGCGGGTTTGAGGCGCTCTATTCGCATTATAAAAACAACTTCCGGTACAAGGCGCAGTGGTCACCGGTGATCATCGCGCCGCTGCTCATGCTGGCTGCCGCACTTTCGATACGTAGTCCACGCGCCGCTCGGACGGTTCTGCCCATCATGTCCCTCGCGGCCATTGTCGACGGCGGCGTGGGGTTCTTCTATCACGCCCGCGGCGTCAGTCGTCGTCCGGGAGGATCGAAGACGCTGCTTTATAACGTGCTCTACGGGCCCCCGCTCTTCGCGCCGCTGCTCTTCGCCGCGTGCGGTGTGCTTGGGCTGCTCGCCTGCCTGATGAGGAGGGAGCGCCGATGAGCTCGACCTCGAGCGGCCGTGATTCCGTGGACCGCCGGCCATACGATGCGAAATCGGGAGCGCCGCTGCCGCAGCGCGAACAACCCGGTTACTATCCTGGCTTCAGCACGCTCGGCCAAAAAAGATTCTGGGACGAGGCGACGCGCCAGAAGGTGCTCGATCGCGTGCACAACGTCCCGCCCATCCGTTTTTTCCTCCCGGCGGAGGTGGCCCTTTTGGAGACGGTGGTTGCCCACTTGCTGCCCCAGGACGACCGCATGCCTTCGCGTCGCATCCCGATCGTGCCGACCATCGACAAGCGCCTGCACGAGGGCCGCACGCCGGGTTATCGATTCGCCAAGATGCCACCGGACGGCGACGCCTACCGCATCGGTTTGTCGGCCATCGAGCACATGGCAAAGAAATCGTATGGGCGGGCCTTCGGGGAATTGACCTGGCGGGAGCAGGATGAGCTTTTGAAATCCATTCACGATGCGAAGCCCAAGCCGGGCGCGGAGTCGGTGTGGGAGAAGATGCCGATTCATCGCTTTTGGGCGCTGCTCATGCAGGACTGCGTCGAAGTTTATTACGCGCACCCGTGGGCGTGGGACGAGATCGGGTTTGGTGGTCCAGCTTATCCGCGCGGCTACATGCGTCTGGAGCACGGCGAGCCCGAACCGTGGGAAGTCGACGAGCGGCGGTACGAATGGGAAGCATCCCGCGACAGCGTCTCGGACCCGAGCGAGAACGAGATTGCCTCGCATGATGGGCATCCGCCCGCAGGGCAGGGGGGCACCCATTGAAGTCGCCTCTGGGAGGCTCTTTCGGCGCGCCGACGGACGGGGTTCATCGTCTCGGGCCGATGCAGTCCATCGATTTTCCGATGCACCGGCATGCGCCGGGCGAGGAAGTCGATTACGTGATCATCGGGGTGGGCTCAGCCGGGGGCGTGCTGCTTCAGCGGCTGGCGCGCGCTGGCTTCAAGGTGCTGGGGATGGAAGCCGGCCCATTTTGGGATACAGAACGTGATTGGGTGAGCGACGAGGCCGGTTCGCACCAGCTTTACTGGGAGGACAAGCGCGTCACCGGCGGCAAAAATCCGCTGGCACTCGGTGCGAATAATTGCGGCAAGGGCGTGGGCGGTGGTTCGGTGCACTGGGCCGCGTTCACGCCACGTTTTCACCCCTCCGATTTTGAAGTCTACACGCGCGACGGCGTGGGCGTGGACTGGCCGATGTCGTACTGGGACCTGAAGCCCTACTACGAACTGCTCGAGCTCGAGATGCCGGTCGCGGGGCCGGCGTATTATCCGTGGGGCGACCCGCACGGCTATGCGTTCGGTCCGCATCCCATGGGCGGCGTGGGCAACACGCTTGTGCGGGGTTGCACGAATCTGGGCATTGGCGTGAGCATCGGCGGGCCGGTGGCGATCCTGAGCGGATCGCGCGGCAACCGTCCACACTGCATCTACCGCGGCTTCTGCATCCAGGGATGCAAGGTCGGAGCGAAGGCCAGCACTCTGGTCACGCATGTTCCGGATGCGCTGGAGAACGGCGCGGAGATTCGTGATCGCTGCATGGTGTCGCGCATTCATCACGACACGAGATCCAACCGCGTCACCGGGATCAGCTACATCGATCGGGATGGCAAGGAATGCTTCCAGAAGGCGAAAGCCGTCATCGTCTCCGGCTATGCGATCGAGACGCCGCGGTTGCTGCTCAACTCGGCCTGCGCGGGTTATGAAAACGGGCTGGCCAACTCAAGCGGGACGGTGGGCAAGTACCTCATGGCGCAAATTGGCAACGTGATCCTCGGCCGTTTCGACGAGCCGGTGCGGATGTACAAGGCGCCGCCCGCACACGCGCTGACCGAGGAATTTTATGAGACCGATCCCAAGCGCGACTTTGCCCGCGGCTTCGCCATCCAGACGGTGGGACCGCTGCCCATCGCCTTTGCGAAGCAGATGATGGTTGCGCGCGGAAACTGGGGCTGGGGCATGCGGCGAATTATGATGGATTACAACCATTGGTCCTCCTTCGGCCTCCTCGGCGAGATTCTTCCTTGGGCGGACAATCGCGTGACGCTTTCGCATGAGACCGATCAGTTCGGCCTCAAGGTGGCGGATGTGAGTTTCAACCTCCACGAAAATGACGAAAAGCTGCGCGAGTTCGGCAGGAACAAAACAGAGGAGGTGATGCGCGCCGCCGGAGCGAAGGAAGTGGTGCAGGAGGCGCGGTTCGCGCACTTGGTGGGCGCGGCGCGCATGGGCAGCGATCCGACCAGCAGCGTGGTCGACTGCTATGGGCGCACGCATGACATCGCCAATCTTTTCGTCTGCGACGGCAGCATCCTGCCCACGCAGGGCTCGGCCAATCCCGGGCTGACCATCCAGGCGCTGGCGGCGCGCACCGCCGATTATCTCATCTCGCAAGGCACTGTGATTTTCAACTCCGACCGGCGAGACATGACGCCACCGCCAGTCCGCCCCGAGCTTTCTCCCCCGGGCACGCACGGCGTCGGCGTGCCTCGCGTGGCCAACCTGGCAAGCCGATGAAACCTGAAATCGATATTAGCGAAGACGAAAAGGAACTGGCCCGGCGGGTGGCCAATCGAGTGTTGGAACAAGCTTGGGCCGGGGTAAAAGCGCGCGGGCGGTTCACGCTCGTGCTCACAGGCGGTGATTCGCCCGTACCCCTTTACCGTCTTTTGGCGAAAGATCCCGCTTACCGCGACTTTCCTTGGAGAAAGACGCTCTGTTTCTTCGGCGATGAGCGCCACGTTCCGCCGGACGATCCGGAAAGCAATTATCATCAAGCGCACCAAACCCTGTTTCACACCGGCCTTGTGCCGGAGGAAAACATCCACCGCTTTCATGCGGAGATGGACGATCCCGACAAAGTGGCAGCCGATTACGAAGGCACGCTACGCGAGCTGTTCCCACCTCATGAATGCCTTCACGGTTTTCCTCGCTTCGATGTTCTCCTGTTGGGGTTGGGCGCGAACGGCCATACCGCGTCGCTTTTCCCCTGCACGAAAGCGCTTCACGAAAACCAGCGCTGGGCGGTGGCTAACAAGGTTCCCGAGCTCGACAAGCACCGCCTGACGCTGACCTTTCCGGTGCTCAATGCAGCGCGGGAAATCTATCTCGAGGCAATCGATCCCCGAAAGAGCGAGATTATACACTACGTCCTTGAGGCCGAGCGGAAGGATTTTTCTCCGTTCCCGGTGCAGCAGATCGCGCCGGTCTCAGGAACATATTGCTGGTTTCTCACGCGGGAAACCGCCCCTGAATGGCTGCGCCAGGAACTTTCATCATGAACACCACCACCAAGCCACGCGTTATTGTCATTACCGGAGCCGCCGCGGGAGTCGGTCGCGCCACCGCCCAGATGTTTGCCGAAACCGAGGGGGCACACATCGGGCTGATTGCGCGGGGCAGGGAGGCGCTCGAAGGCGCGAAGCGCGACGTCGAGGCGCGGGGCGGGAAGGCGATCATCATCCAATGCGACGTGACGGATGCGGAAGGCATGGAGGCCGCAGCGGAACGGGTCGAGCAGGAGTTGGGACCGATCGACGTCTGGGTGAATGTGGCCATGACCAGCGTCTTTTCCTTCATCAAGGACATGACCGCGGCCGAGTTCAAGCGCGTGACGGAGGTTTGCTACCTCGGCTATGTCAACGGCACGCTGGCCGCACTCAAGCGGCTGCTCCCGCGCAATCGCGGGCACATCATCCAGGTGGGCAGCGCACTGGCCTACCGGGGCATTCCGTTGCAGGCAGCCTACTGCGCGAGCAAGCATGCCATCCAGGGCTTCATGGATTCGTTGCGCGCGGAACTGATTCACGATAACAGCGCCATCGTGCCGGTGATGGTGCAAATGCCGGCGCTCAACACGCCGCAATTCGATTGGTGCCGGAGCAAGCTGCCAAACAAGGCGCAGCCCGTGCCTCCCATTTACCAGCCGGAAATCGCGGCCCAGGCCATCGTCTTCGCGTCCAAGAACACACGACGCGAAATCTACGTTGGGCTGCCGACGGTCATCGCCATTGTTGGCAACAAGCTTTTCCCGCGTCTCGGCGACTGGTATCTCGGCCGGACGGGCGTCAAGGGCCAGCAAACCAAAGAGAAAGCGGATCTCGACCGGCCCGACAATCTTTATGAGCCCGTGGGCGGCGATCCCGGCGCGCACGGCCGGTTTGATGACCGTGCTCACAGCTTCAGTCCGCAGTTGTGGACCGACATGCATCGTGACTGGATCGCGGGCGGCCTTCTCCTCGGCGCGCTTGCCGCCGTGAGCGGATTCCTCCTGGCGAAGCGGAGCAGTCGTTAGGAAGCGAAATAGAACCAGCCCACGGCCATGTTTCTTTCTCCGTTGCTCGATACATTGAAGTCGAAGTAGAAGAACCCTGAGAAGTTTCCTGCCGGCTTCAAGCACGGGTTCACCTTCAACGGGCCCGCCGCCAACAAGTGGGAAGAGAAAGGATTTCTTCGTCGAGCTTAAGTAGCAGAGCGATCCAAGCTGAACGAAGACGTTAAGAAAGGACCGGGATTAATCGGGCTGCAGGGATTTGAACCCTGGACCTCGCCGACCCGAACGGCGCGCTCTACCAAGCTGAGCCACAACCCGAAAAAAGCTCCTCCTTTGCGGAAAGAAGGGAGAAGTCAGGTTGCCAGAACCGGCATCGGAAGCAAGAACGAAGCGGGGCTCACTTGCGGCCTTGAAACTTCCACGAGGCGAGCATGGCCAGCGCGAAGACGAGCAGCACGAGACCCCACCACAGGTTCATGTTCAGGCCGAGCGAGACTTGCGTGAGTTGCGGGCCCCCCAGCAGGCCGGTGGCCACGAGGATGAGGCCGTAGAGCCCGAACATGAGGCCGATGGGAAGTCGCAGGTCGAAGGGCATGGCGTTACATGAAGATGAGGTTGAGGGCGACGGCGGCAAGCAGAACCGCTCCGCCCAGGAAGGCGGGGCGCTGGTACCACGGCTCGTTGGCGTCCACCGTTCGCGGCGTTAGCGCGTAGACGAGGCCGCGGAGTTGATCGGTGCTTTTCGTAGGCCGGGTCACCAATGAGATGGCGATGGTGAGGAGGAGGCAGGTGGTCCACGCCGTGATCGCGATCCAAAAATTCTGCACCATGTCGCTGTGTGGGAGATGGATCATGGGGCTGATCCAGCCGCCCTTGATGCCCACCACGTTTCCATCGGCCAAGGAGAGCCCGTGGAAAACGGCGGCGGCCACCGTGCCGCCGAGCAGACCGAAGAAGGCGCCGTGACCCGTAGCGCGCGTCCAGAACATGCCCAGCAGGAAGGTGGCAAAGAGAGGCGCATTGACGAAGCCGAACACCAGCTGCAGCAGGTCCATGATGTTGTTAAATTGCGAGGCAAGGAACGCGGCACCAATGCTGAGAAGAATGCCGGCGACCGTCGCGCTACGGCCCATCCAAAGATAATGCTCGTCGCTGCGATTGGGCGCTACGTAGCTCTGGTAAAGATCGTAGGTCCAGACGGTGTTGAAGGCGGTGACGTTGCCCGCCATGCCCGACATGAACGAGGCCATGAGCGCGGTGAAGCCGATGCCGATCAGCCCAGTGGGGAGATAATGGGCCATGAGCGCGGGGACGGTCATGTTGTAGTCTGGCGTACCATCGGCCAGGCGCGGCAGGAAGGCGCCGCCGGTCTGGTGATCCATCGCGATGGCGATCATCCCGGGCAGGATGACCAAGGCGGGGAAGAGCATCTTGGGCACGGCAGCGACCAGCGGCGTGCGGCGCGCGGCGCCCATCGAATTCGCCGCCATGGCGCGCTGCACGACGAGGAAGTCGGTGCACCAGTAACCGAAGGAAAGGACGAAGCCAAGCCCGGCCACCATGCCAAACCAGCTCACACCCATCGGATTATCCGCCGGGGCGGCCATGTTCGTCCATGAGTGTGTCCACGTGCCGGGCGCGAAGCCCTGGGAGGTGGCGACCGGCTTGAGTTTCTCCACCAGCGCGTGCCAGCCGCCGATGTCACGCAGCGCCAGATACACAAGCGGCGAGAAGCCCAGCACGATCATGAAAAACTGGAGCACCTCGTTGTAAATCGCCGAGGTCAGGCCGCCGAGGAAGATGTAAACCAGCACGATGAACGCCGAGATGAGAATGCAGGCCCAGTAGTTCCAGCCCACCAGCGTCTCGAGCAGCCGCGCCAGCGCATGAAGCGAGATGCCCGAGGAAAAGATGGTCATGACCGCGAAGGTGATCGCGTTCAGGCCGCGCGTCTTTTCGTCAAAGCGCAGCTTGAGATATTCGGGGACGGAGCGCGCCTTGGAGCCATAATAAAACGGCATCATGAACACGGCCAGGAAGACCATCGCGGGAATCGCGCCCAGCCAATAAAAGTGGCTGGTCATGATGCCGTACTTCGCACCAGAAGCAGACATACCGATGACTTCCTGCGCGCCCAGGTTCGCAGAAAGAAAGGCCAGGCCGGTGACCCATGCCGGAATCGAGCGCCCTGCGGAGAGAAACGCGGTGGCGCCCTTCATCCCGCGCTTGAGGAAGTACCCGATGCCGAGCACGAAGCAGAAGTAGATACCGAGGATGAGATAATCGACGGCGGTGAGATGAATCCTGGTCATGATCGAGGGCGGTGATCATGGCAATGCAGGCGGCGCAGCGGCAATGCAAATACGAGCCCGCATTAGTCGCGGAGCCAAGGTTCTGTGAAAGCGTGCGCGGTACAGGTTTCGAACCTGTGACCCCTACAGTGTCAGTGTAGTGCTCTACCACTGAGCTAACCGCGCGGAACGTGCGCCATGGTGGTGAATGGCGGGAAGGGGAGGCTAGGAAATCGGGCGCCCATGGTCAAGCGCTGTGCGGATGGACGGCCGTGTTGTTGTCAACGCGAGCCGGATTTGTCCCAGAGCGCTCCCATTTGTTCGAGCGTGCGGCCCTTCGTCTCGGGCACGAGCTTCCACATGAACAACGCCGCGGCGATACCCATGATGCCGTACACGAAGTAGGGAAAGCCGCCGTCGAACTGCGCCTTGAGATAGGGACTGTCCTTGAGGATGGGAAAGGTGGAGCTTACGCCGTAATTGGCGATCCACTGGGCCGCGACGGCCACGGCCATCGCCTTGCCGCGAATCTGGTTGGGATAGATCTCGCTGAGCAGCACCCAGGTGACCGGACCCCAAGAAACGGCGAACCCCGCGATATAAACCAGCATGCAGATCAGGGCCAGCGTGCCCTTGTCATGCAGGGTTAGGTCAGTGCCGAGCGCGATCATGCTCGCGGCCATGACGAGCGCCCCGATGATTTGCAGCGGCTTGCGGCCGAGCCGGTCAACGGTGACGATGGCCACGGCCGTGAAGGCCAGGTTGACTCCGCCGACCAGGATGGTCTGCAGCAGGGAGGCGTTCGTGCTCAGGCCCATGCCCTTGAAGATTTCCGGCGCATAATAAAGCACGACGTTGATGCCCACGAATTGCTGGAAAACCGAGAGCATGATGCCGATAAACACGACGAGCACGCCGAAGGAAAGGAGCTTGCCGGAGTGATGCTCGGCCAGCGAGGCGCGGATTTCCGTGAGCTCCGATTCCGTCTCCGCCGGGGTGACCAGGCTGGTCAGCACAGCGCGGGCTTCCTTCTCGCGGCCTTTCAGCATGAGGAAGCGCGGCGTTTCCGGGACGAGGAAAAGCAGGGCCAGGAAGAGGGCCGACGGAATGGCGCCCGAGGCGAACATCCACCGCCAGCCCACGGCATTGAGCCACGCGTCGTTCGATCCGCCGCCCGCCTCGGCTATGCCGTAGTTGACGAAGTAAACCAGCAGCATGCCGGTCACGATGGCCATTTGATTCCAAGCCACGAGATTCCCCCGGATCTTCGCGGGAGCGATTTCCGCGATGTACATCGGCGAGAGCATCGAAGCCAAGCCCACCCCCACGCCACCAATGATGCGATAGAAGACGAGGTGCCAGATGTAGGCCGCGCCACCCGTGCCGATTGGGGCGAAGAAAATCTCGGGCGCCGCCGAACCGAGCGCGGAAAGCAAAAAGAGAAAAGCTGCGATGACGAGCCCCCGCTTCCGGCCGATGTGCGTGCTAACCCAGCCGCCAATGACGCCGCCAATGATGCAGCCAATCAGCGCGCTGGAAACGACGAAGCCGAGCAGCGAGTTCGCCGCGTCAGGCCCGAGATGCTGCGGATCGATGAAGACCACGCGGAGGCTGCTGACTGTCCCGGAGATCACCGCCGTGTCGTAACCGAAAAGAAGGCCGCCGAGCGTGGCGATCAGGGTGATGAGAACAATGTAGGGTTTGAGTTGGGACATAGAAAGATGGCTTGAACCGCCGCGCTTGTGAGGATGATTGCGCTTCGGTCCCTTGTAGTTCGATTAGACCAAAGGCAACGCAATGGAAAGGTGATTGCGACGCGGCAGTGTGGAAATTGATCGATCACTCACGACGGCAGGACGCGCCCCGAGGTTGCAATAGGGGAGCTACCGCCCGGGCAGCGAGTTAGATTGCGGCCTCAGAGGGATGTCGGCGAAGACAAGGCCTTCGAGATTGTCCTGGAAAAGAGTCCGACCAAAGTACCACATGGATTTTAATCAGCCGATGAGCGCAGGCGCGCTGCCACCCGATCCCTCCACCGCAGGGCAGATTGTCGGCGACGGCAAGCGTCGCGTGATGATCGAGGCAGTAACCCCCGAGATTGATGCGGGCCGATTTCCGGTCAAGCGAGTGCCGGGGGAACGCGTCTTAGTCGAGGCCGATATCTTTGCCGACGGTCACGATCAACTATCAGCCGTCCTCAAATATCGATTCTCCGCGGAGACGGGCTGGTGCGAGACGCCGATGGAGCCGATCGGCAACGATCGCTGGCGAGGCGAGTTCAGCGTGTCGGAGCTGGGGATCTATCAATACACCGTGGAAGGCTGGATTGATCACTACAAGTCGTGGCGCACGGACTTGGTGAAGCGCGTGCACGCGGATCAGGATGTCACGGTCGATCTGCTCATTGGTGCGGAGCTGGTCGAAGCCGCGGCGCAGCGGGCGCCGGAGGTGGAAGCGGAGCAGCTGCGCCATTGGGCTAAGGAGTTCAGTGCGGGGGACCGCGATACGCTGGAAGACCGTGCTCACCTGGCGCTCGATGAGGAGATGGCCGCGTTGACCATGAAGTATCCGCAGCGCGCGCACTCGACCGAATATGCTCGGGAACTGCAGGTCGCGGTTGATCCGGTGCTGGCGCAGACCGGAGCGTGGTATGAACTTTTTCCGCGCTCGTGCCCGGGCAAGACCGGGCCGCACGGGACGTTCCGCGATGTGGAGGCTCATCTGCCGCACGTCGCGGGAATGGGGTTCGATGTCCTGTACCTGCCGCCGATTCATCCGATCGGGCGCGCCTTTCGCAAAGGCAAAAACAACAAGCCGGTCTGCGAACCTGACGAGCCCGGCAGCCCGTGGGGCATCGGCGCGGAGGAGGGCGGCCACAAGTCGATCCATCCGGAACTTGGGACGCTGGAGGATTTCCACAGGATGGTAGATACGGCGCGGAACCTGGGCGTCGAGATCGCTTTGGACATCGCCTGGCAGTGCTCGCCGGATCATCCGTGGGTGCGGGAACACCCGTCCTGGTTCAGGCATCGTCCGGACGGCACCATCCAATACGCGGAAAACCCGCCGAAAAAATACCAGGATATCTACCCGATCAATTTCGAGACGGACGATTGGCAGGGCCTGTGGCAGGAGCTGCGGAGCGTGATCCAGTATTGGGTCGATCAGGGCGTGCGCGTCTTCCGCGTCGATAATCCACACACCAAGGCCTTTCCTTTTTGGGAGTGGGCCATCGGCGGAATTCGATTGGCGCGGCCGGATGTCATTTTCCTGGCGGAGGCCTTTACGCGCCCCCGGGTGATGGAGGGGCTATCGAAGCTCGGCTTTAACCAGTCGTACAATTACTTTCCTTGGCGCAACAACAAGGAGGAACTCACCGAGTATCTGACGGAGCTCTCGGAGGCCCCGCTGATCGAATATTTTCGGCCAAACCTGTGGCCCAATACCCCGGACATCCTCACTGATTTTCTTCAGGAAGGCGGCCGGCCGGCCTTCGTCATTCGACTCATTTTGGCCGCGACGCTTGGCGCGAGTTACGGCATCTACGGCCCCGCGTTCGAGCTAATGGAGAGCAAGCCGCGCGAACCCGGCAGCGAGGAGTATCTGGACTCCGAGAAATACGAGATTCGAGATTGGGACCTGAGCAGCCCGGACAATTTGTCCAGCCTGGTGACGGCGATTAACGGAATCCGCCGTGCTCATCCCGCGCTGCATTACCTGCACAATCTCCATTTCCACCCGACCGACAGCGATGCGTTGCTGGCCTATAGCAAGGCGACCGATGATGGCGGCGACATCATGCTGGTGGTGGTCAACCTTGATCCGCATCGCGTGCAGAGCGGCTGGATCGAGTTGGATCTGGACGCGCTCGCGATCGAGCCCGGCACCGAGTACGAGGTGCATGATCTTTTGACGGACGCGAAATACCTGTGGCATGGCAGCCACAATTACGTGGAGCTGAATCCCTTTGCCGGAGCTTCCGCCCACGTCTTCCACGTCAATCCACTTACGCCCTGAAGGAGAATAGGAAAATGGCACAGCAGAAAAGCACGGCCGGGAACGGGACGAAAGACCCCATGTGGTACAAAAAGGCCGTCATTTACCAGGCGCACGTCCGCTCGTTTTGCGACTCGGATGCGAACGGCATCGGCGACTTCCGCGGACTGACCTCGAAGCTGGATTACCTGCAGGACCTGGGCGTCACGGCGCTTTGGCTGCTGCCGTTTTATCCATCACCGCTGCGGGACGATGGCTACGACATCGCCGACTACACGGACGTCAATCCGATGTATGGCGAGCTGTCGGATTTCAAGGAATTTCTGAACGAGGCGCATCTGCGCGGGCTGCGCGTGATCACGGAGCTCGTCATCAACCACACGTCTGACCAGCACGATTGGTTTCAGCGCTCGCGCCGCGCCAAGCCGGGCACCAAGTGGCGCGATTTCTATGTGTGGAGCGACAACCAGGAGAAGTACAAGGACGCGCGCATCATCTTCAAGGATTTCGAACTCTCAAACTGGAGCTGGGACGCGGTCGCACAATCGAATTACTGGCACCGCTTTTACTCGCACCAGCCCGACCTGAATTTCGAAAACCCGGAGGTCCACACGGAACTCTTCAAGGTCCTCGATTTCTGGCTCGATATGGGCGTGGACGGGCTGCGGCTCGACGCAGTGCCGTACCTCTACGAGCGCGAAGGCACCAACTGCGAAAATCTCGACGAGACGCACAAGTTCCTGAAGAAGCTGCGCGCGCACGTTGACGTGAAGTACGGCGACCGCATGCTCCTTGCGGAGGCGAACCAATGGCCGGAGGACGCAGCGGCTTACTTCGGTCAGGGCAAGGGCGACGAATGCCACGTGGCGTTTCACTTTCCGCTCATGCCGCGGCTTTTCATGTCGGTGCGCATGGAGGATCGGACGCCCATCGTCGACATTCTTCAACAGACGCCGACCATCCCTGACACAAGCCAGTGGGCGATCTTCCTGCGCAACCACGACGAGCTGACGCTCGAGATGGTAACGGATGAGGAGCGCGACTACATGTACCGCGTCTACGCGCAGGATTCGCGCGCACGCATCAACCTGGGCATCCGGCGCCGGCTGGCGCCGCTGCTCGGCAATGACCGGCGACGCATCGAGTTACTCAATGCCCTGCTGCTCTCCATGCCCGGCACGCCGGTGCTTTATTACGGCGACGAGATCGGCATGGGCGACAACGTCTTTCTTGGCGACCGCAACGGCGTGCGCACGCCAATGCAATGGAGCTCGGATAAGAACGCCGGTTTTTCCCGGGCGAATCCGCAGAGCCTATTTCTCCCCATCATCCTCGATCCGGAATATCACTACGAGGCGATCAACGTGGAGAATCAGCAGCGGAATTCCGACTCCCTGCTTTGGTGGACCAAGCGGCTGCTCGCCATGCGCAAGCGCTGGCCGGTCTTCGGTACCGGGTCCATCGAGTTCCTGCAGCCGGAGAACCGGCGCATTCTAGCCTTCCTGCGCCGCGAGGGTGAGCAATGCGTCCTGGTGGTCTGTAATCTCTCCCGCTTCGTGGAAATGGTGGAGCTAAACCTGACTGCCTTTCAGCAGATGGTGCCGGTGGAGATCTTCAGCCGGAATGTCTTTCCCGCCATCTCCGATCAGCCCTATCGGCTGACGATCGGGCCGCACGCCTTCTACTGGTTTTCGCTGGAAACCCGACCGGCGGAGGCGGGTGCCGCTCCTGCGGCCACTCCCGCCAAGACGCCCGAGTGGCCGCTGCTCGAGGTGGAGCAGGATTGGCAGGAGTTGCTGGAAGACCAGAGCGTGCGGGAACTCGAGACGCAGTTGCTGGATTACATCCCGCCGCGCCGCTGGTTTGGCGGCAAGACCCATGTCCTGAAAAGCGTGCACGTAGGCGAGAGGATCACAGTTCCGTCCACGGACGGCCTGTCTTTTCTCCTCTTCGTTGATCTCGATTATGTGCAGGGCGATCCGGAGCGTTACCTGCTGCCACTTGCCTTCGCCTCCGCGGAGGAGGCCGCCAAGCTTCAACTCGAGCGGCCCCACTTAGTCATCTCGCGGCTGCGTCTGAAAAAGAGTGGTGTTGAAGGCGTCATCTATGACGGCATCGGCAACCGCGATCTGGCGCTCACGCTCCTCGACACCATGAGCCGTCGGCGCGCCTTGAAGGGTGTCGACGGCGAATTGCGCGGCTTTTCGCTCGATGCGTTGCGTCAGCTGCAGGGGGACGGTGCGGAAAACACGGACCCGCACGTGGGCAAGGCCGAGCAAAGCAACTCCGCCATTCACTTCGGCGACAAATTCATCCTCAAGACGTTTCGCCGTTTGGAAGCTGGTGTGAATCCGGATGTCGAAATCAACCGGTTTCTCGCGAAGCATGAATTCCCTTTCGCGCCTCCCTTGGCCGGAGGTTTGGTCTATCGGGCGCGCGACGGACAGGAAACCAGCCTCGGCATCCTCAGTGGCTTCGCCGCCAATTGTCGAGACGGCTCCGAATTCACCTTGGATAGCCTGAGCCGCTATTACCAACGCATCGGATCCCTCGCCGATGAGCAGCGAGTCCCGCCGAGGATCGAGGGCTCGCTTCTGGCCGCGCTGCCTCAGGAAATCCCCGTTTTGGTCACCGAGCGACTTGGCACGTATGCCGAAGCGGCGCGACTGCTGGGCGAGCGCACCGCCGCACTTCATCTCTGCCTGGCGAGCGACCGCGACAGCAAGGACTTCGCCCCCGAGCCGTTTAATCCCTTCTATCAGCGGTCGCTTTTCCAATCCATGCGTAACCTGGCCGTGCAAAACCTGGGTCTGCTTCGCAGCAAGATGAAGATGGTCCCAGAGGCCGCGCGGTCCGACGCGGAGAAGGTGATCGCACTCCAGCCCGACATTGTGAAACGGCTCCGTGCCGTCGCGGATGTGCGGCTGACCGGCATGCGCACCCGCATTCATGGCGATTACCACCTTGGACAGGTCCTGCATACGGGGAAAGATTTCCTGATCATTGATTTTGAAGGCGAGCCGGCGCGCTCACTGGGTGAGCGTCGCTTCAAGCGCTCGCCGGTTACCGACGTCGCCGGCATGTTGCGGTCCTTCGACTATGTGGCGCGCATCGCCCTGACCGCGCAGGCGGAACGCGGGATTATTACTCCGGAGACAATGACCTGGATCGAGCCGTGGGCCCGATTCTGGACTTACTGGGCCAGCCTCATCTTCCTGAAGGCTTACCTGGAATCGGCGCGGACGGGAGATTTCCTGCCCAAGACGAACGAGGAGCTTCACGTGCTTCTAGACGCGACGCTGATGAACAAGGCTCTTTACGAGCTGGGCTACGAATTGAACAACCGCCCCGCGTGGCTGAGCGTGCCACTTCAGGGAATCCTCCAGCTGACGAGCGTGAAGTAAGTGCTGTCCGCTCCCTGGCAACGGCAGGGAAGGTTCTTGTCGGAGAGTTGCCTGCGACCTAAACAGTGGCGATGCATGTGGATTTTCACTCCGGCGCGCCGGGGCGCGACTCAAATGCGCTCGCGGGTGGACGCCTGCTTTTTCTCAGCGCGCTGATTGCCGCGCTGGGATCGCTCCTTTTCGGCTTCGACACAGCGGTCATTTCCGGAGCCACGGAGCAGCTGCGTCGTGCTTTCTCCCTTAGCGACAGCCTGCTCGGATTCACCGTCACCAGTGCGCTACTCGGCACGATGTTCGGCGCGCTGACGGCCGGCCGGCCCGCCGATTGGTGGGGACGCCAATGGGTCCTGACCATCCTCGCCGTGTTCTTTCTTATTTCCGCCGGGGGCTGTGCGCTGGCGTGGGACTGGTACGCGCTGCTGGGCTTTCGCTTCATCGGCGGCATCGCCGTGGGCGGAGCTTCTGTGGTTTGCCCCATGTACATCACCGAGATCGCGCCGGCCAAGGTGCGCGGGTTCTTGGTCTGTGTCAGCCAATTGAACATCGTGATTGGCATCCTGGTGGCCTATTTCTCGAATTATTTGGTCGCGGCCATCCTGGGCAACGACAACCCCGAGTCGTGGCGCTGGATGTTCGGCGTCATGGCGCTGCCCTCGTTTGCCTTTCTCGCCGCGGCGCTCGTCATTCCGGAAAGTCCGCGCTGGCTGGTGAAGCAAAACCGATTTGCCGACGCCACCGCGGTTCTCACCCGCTTCGGTCACGAGGACCCGGCGCGGGAAGGCCGGGAAATACAGGAGTCGCTCGCCTCCGAGTCCACCGGGGTGCGCGAGCACCTGTTCCAGCGCAAATATCTCAAGCCCCTGCTGCTCGCCTGCATGATCGCGGTCTTCAACCAGCTCGACGGTATCAACGCGGTCATCTACTACACCGCCGATATCTTCCGCATGGCCGGCGCCGACAAGGCGGGCGCCTTGGAGGAATCGGTTATTGTCGGATTCACCAATCTGTTGATGACCTTCGTCGGCATGGCCTTGATCGATCGTGTCGGGCGGAAGGCGCTTCTCCTCGTGGGTTCCGTGACCCTGGTCATCTCGCATCTGCTCGCCGCCTGGGTTTTCGCCACGCACGCGCAGGGATGGATCGTCATTCTCGCGCTCATGGGCGTGGTGGGCTCGCATGCCTACTCGCAGGGGGCGGTGGTCTGGGTGGTGATCAACGAGCTGCTGCCGACTGCTGTCCGCGCCTCCGGCTCGGCGGTGGCGTGCTTCCTCATGTGGACGCTGTGCGCCGTGATCGGCTGGGTTTTCCCCGTCGTGGCGCACGCTTCGGGCGCGTATGCCTTTGGTTTCTTCGCGCTAATGATGGTCCTGCAGTTCGTGCTCGTGGCCAAGTTCCTGCCCGAGACCAAGGGCATCAGTTTGGAAGAGCTGCAAAAGCGGCTCAGCCTCCCGACGTAATCTAGAACGTCCAGATCCGCGATACCGGCAAGCCCAACTCGCGCGGATCGTCCGCCGGCCATGCGGCAACCTTCCAGCTCAAAGTGTGCGGTTCATGGACGGCGAGTTGCTGTGGATCGGGACGGATCGTGAGGAAATCCCCGTTCCGGACAACCTGGGTCGCAGGCAGCGTCTGGCCATCCAGCGCGAACTGAAGCCCATCTTCCTGCAGGAGTGCAAGGTCCCGAAACGGACGCAGGCCGAGGCGGATCGTTTTGTGCGATGGAGGAAGAGTCAGCCGCAGCGAAGCTTCCGGCTGGCTCCAGCGAAACAAGCTGCCTCGCTCTGTCTCGACCCGATGAAAGCCGGTGAGCGCATCGGCTGGCAGGCGTGTAATCAGCCCGCCACGCGGCCACGATCCCCGTCGGACCAGGGTCCAGGCACGGAACGCGATGCCAGCAGCCCCATCCATCAGGCGACGCGCCATGGTGAGTTTCCAGTCGCTATAGACCACGGCCCACTCGCGCCGTTCGTGCGTGATTAGTCGATAGTAGAGCGAAAAACTTGTCATCGCTTTGTGCCAGCTAAGATGAGGCGCGGCCTTCAGATGGTGGCAGGCGGCCAGCGCCACCCGGCGAACCAGCCCGTGCTGCAGGGTGCTGGGGCGGTTGGCCAGAACGAGCTCAAGCCGCTCGAGCCAGGGGACAGGGCTGAGCGCCAGCTCGCGCGTCACCTCTTCCGGCACGGCGATATTGAAGTGGCGTTGCACGTAGCGAAGCGTCTGCCGGACGCAAAGGACGAGCCGAAATTTGCGCGCCTGATCGATCAGCCGGGGCCAGTCGAAGGTCGCCGGATCATGCAGAAGAATGAGCGTGGCATCCACCAGCCACTGGAGCGCCGAGGCGAGCGAGTGGTGCTGACCATGCTCGCAGGCGTGCAGGAATTGATCGGCCGGACAAAGCATCTTTGCATTTAGTCCCGCGTACGAAAAAGGCCGCGCTGCCGCCCACAGCTCGGCGTCGCGGTCGGCGTCGCAATGGGAACGCATGACGTGCCAGTGCAGATCGGCCTCGCCGAAATCGGGATGGAGGAAGGAGCAGCCGTGAAAATACTGAATCGTGTTCAGGACGTCGAAGTGCTGCTCAATCCAGCCGCGCTCGCGCAGCAATCCCACGGCGCGCGCTGCATCGGCCGTCGGCACGAGGAAATCAAGATCGTGCATGCCGCGCGCGGTTGGTTCCGGGTAAACGGTAGGGCCGAGCGCCGCACCCTTGAGCAGCAGCACCTCGATGCCTTTGCCTTGCAGCGCCCGAAGCAGATCCGCCTTGCCGCGCCACGCCACTTGATTTCGCGTCCAGTGATAGCGGTAGATTCCCTTGATTCGCGCCAGGTCGGGACTGTTGATTCCCAGCTCTACGAGCCGTCGATAGACCAGGCTCATGATGCGGAACGACGAGGGATCGAGATCGTCAAGATTCACGCGCCCGGACCATTCCTTCCACGCGGAACGCGCCGCTTCCTTGTCGGTCAGCAAGCAGACCTGCAGGAGCAGGAGTTGGTTGCGATCCGGCCAGAAGCGTCGTCGAAACATATCAGGGTGTCAGGCCGGCGCGGCGACGGGCGAGCTGGGAACGGATTAGCGAGAGGTAACTTTGCTCAAGGCTGGCCCGGTCATGAACGCTGTTGCCCCGGTGCACGCGGCGATGGACGAGCAACTCGGGGATCATGCTGTGGCGGAGGCCCACTTCCCGGGCGCGTCCATACCAGGCGATGAATTCCCCGGCACGCAGTGACGGATCGAATTTTCCGACCCGGCGGAATGCATCGCGCCGTGCGAGCAGGCAGGAGGGAAGAAATCCCGGGCGCGTTTCCGTGTCAAAGGAAATGGCAGCGTCTTGGTCGAGTTCTGGGCTCCAGAACGCTTCGACCAGGCAAAACACCAAATCGATTTCCGGCTGTTCCTCGAGAACCTGCCGTTGCCGCGCGAGCTTCCCCGGCAACCAAAGATCGTCGCTGTCGAGAAAGGCAATCAGTTCGCCTTGCGCCAATTCGATGCCGGCGTTTCGTGCGGCAGCGATGCCGGCGTTGGCCTGCGAGACGCATAGCGCCCGGGGAAACTGATTCGCCACATCGCGGGTATGGTCGATTGATCCGTCATCAATGACGATGATCTCGTCGCCGGGAGCAAGCTGGCTCTGCGCACTTTCAATCGCTTCTGCGAGATAGGCCTCACGGTTGAACGCGGGAATGACGACGGAAACGCGAAGCATGGTGGACACGGCAGAGGTTCCGCGAATTAGACGTGGGAAGTTGCCGGGTGGTTTCGATCATCGCCATCCAGAAGACTGCGAATCAGCCGCAGCGTCTGGCGATTGTCGCGGCCGACATGCAGATGCCAGGCGGGCAACCGTCCCAAGGCGCGAATGAGAATCTGCTCGCCGCGACCGGGTGCCATGGGAATCTCGCTGACGGTATAGGAGACGAGGGCCCGGACGGTGTCGATCAGCGCGGCTGGCTCGAGGTGGCTGGTTTCCGCGTCCACAATGCGAGGCAGGATGACCGCCCGGATCGGCGCGCTTTTCATCAGCCGCTCCGGAGCCTGCTGGTGAACGTAGAAGAAGCTCTTGCTTTCGCCCTCCTCCTGCACGGTCTGAAAAACGGGATCGAGTTCTGGAAACGCGGGCCGCATGTCCTGCCGCACCTTGGCGATATTGTAGAGACAAAGTGAACGGGGCTGCGGCTCTTCGGTGACCACACAGAGATCGTCCGCCTGATAGTTGAGCCCATCCTGCAAGGCCAGTACGGAAAGCGTCGACTTCCCGGAAAAGGGCGCGCCGGCGAAGATCAGACTGCCCTTGGCGTTGCCCACCGCAGAGGCGTGGGTGATCTGCATGCCGCGCCGGTTGAGGATGGCGTTGAGGATTCCACGCAAGGGACCCGACACCTCGTACATCAGCAGGCTCGAGGCATTGACGTAGCAGCAGTACGCCGTCCGCGATTCTAGATCGATGGCCGAGATGGAGGGGAGCCAGCCAACGTAGAAGGTCTGGAAGCGTTCGTTGGTCAGGATGGGCAGGATGGAACGCTGGGCTCCGTGCATCATCCACTCGGTCGGCGGTGGCAGGACCGAACCCGTGGCCTGATCGTCCCAGCAGCAGATGGTGTAATCGGCCGCCGGCTGATCCGGGACCTGCAGATGCGCAAGAGTCGGAAGTAACTGGGCGGGGAGCGAGTCGCCGATCCAGTGCAGGCGAAGAATCAAGCCGTCGAAATCGAGGAAGACGTCGCGCGCGGAACCCGCATTTTTCTCCGCGCGGCGGAAGGCTTCCTCCATCTCTCCGAAATAAGCGGCCGGCAAATAGCCGCCGATCCGGGTCGGGCTGGCGGGAAGGGAAGCGGGCTGGGTCACGTGATCACTCGGCCAGCGGCTTCGGCCAGCCCGTGGCGTCAACCTCGTGGATGGGATCAACCAGCATGAGATCTTGCATGTCCTTGTAGATTTCCAGGACCGGCTTTTCGTACGGCACCTGCACGATGGAAAAGCTACCCGCAGCCGGCTGATCGCTCTTTTCCACAATGCCTTCCGCCACCAGTTGATCGAGGAAGGCATCCACTTCGCGCTCCTGAGCCGGGGAGAGCGAGGTAAAAGATGCGACGATCTGCGAGTGGCTGGCGCCCGCGCCGATCCATTGCCAGATCAACGCCGCCGCTTTGTGCAGGCTAAAATAGCAGCCGGAAGCAAAGTGAATGACAATGACCTCTTCCTCCATCAACTCGTGGGCCACCTTGTCCGCCGGGATGATATAAAACTCGTCAGGCATGGAACGATCTTAGGGCTCCGGTGTGGATGCAAAAGTGAATGTTTGGAAAGCAAACTAGGCAGGGCTCGCCGCACGATTCCGGTCCACCACGGCACAGTGTAGAAAGGTCTCCTCATACTGCTGGAGAAAAACGTCGAAAGAGAACTGCTCCCGGGCGCGGACCCGTGCGGCCTGGCCCCACGTGTGCCCGAGCTTCGGTTGCGACAGGAGCTCCTCCATCCCCTGCGCGAGCGCGCCGGTGTCGTTGATCGGCACGATCCGGCCCGTGACTCCATCGACCACGATCTCCGGAATAGCCCCGCTGTGCGTGGCAACAATGGCGCGGCCACACTGGGCCGTCTGCAAGGCCACCAATCCAAAAGGCTCCTGCCAGCGGGGCGGCATGACAACGAAGGCGTGGCGCGAGATGACGTCGTTCATGGCATCGGGGTGAATCCAGCCGGGAAAGTGGATCCGATCCGCCAAGCCGGTGGACTGGGCAAGAGCCTGTAGGTTCGCGCGCTCGACGCCATCCCCGGCGATGGTCAGCGTGGCCTCGGGAAAGCGGCGTGCGATCTGGGCAAAGGCCTGGATTGCGAGATCAAATCCTTTCTCCTTCGCGATCCGGCCAAAAGCCAGGATGCTCTGGTCACTCTTCGGAGGCATTGAGAAGCTTTCGGGCATCGGCAGCGCGTTTAGAATCGTGCGCGTGCGGCCGGCAATCTCCGGGTGCGCGGCGACTATTACGGACGAGACGTAGTTGGAAATGGCGATCACGCCATCGATCAAGGTGAGCGCCTGTCCGGCGAGGCCTGCCTTGTTCACAAAGAAGACGGTGTCGTGCACGGTGAGGACAGTCGGCCGCCGCCGCCGCCGTTGCTGAAGCACAAAATTAAAGATGCCGACGTTGACCACGTTGACATGAATAAGGTCCGGATCGAACCGGTCGAGTACCGCGGCGCAGGCCTGGTTTTGAACGCGCAGCGCGGCTAAATCTTGATTGATCAAGGCATGGCTGAAGCCAAAACCGTGTACGGGGATGCCGTCGTGCAGGCTCATTTGTGGCGAGATGGCGCCGCTTCGGCCGGTGATCACTTCGACTTCGTGGCCGAGCTTCACCAATCCGCGCGCCAACTGCAGGCAGAAAACTTCGAGGCCGCCAATTTCCGGATAGTAGGCGTCGGTCCAGAGCAAGATGCGCATGCGGGCGCGCTACTTTCCTGCCATCGGGCGAGGCGGTCAAGATGGCGGTAGAGCAGACGTGGTGCAATTCATGCACCGAGATACTGCTTGTCGGTCACGTGCTCCATCCAGTCGACCACCTTTCCGTCCAGTTGCTCCTGTATCGCCAGATGGCTCATCGCGGTCGTAGGCGAGGCGCCGTGCCAATGTTTCTCGCCTGGCGGAAACCAGACCACATCGCCCGGACGAATCTCCTCGATGGAGCCGCCTTCACGCTGCACGCGGCCGCAGCCGCTCAAGACGACCAGTGTCTGGCCCAGCGGGTGCGTGTGCCACGCGGTGCGGGCTCCGGGCTCGAAGGTGACGCTTGCGCCCGCCACACGCGCCGGCGCGTCCGTCTGAAAAAGTGGATCGATCCGAACCGCGCCAGTGAACCAATCGGCGGGTCCCTTGTTGGAAGGCTTTGAACCAACGCGGCTGATGATCATTTCTCAAGGGAGCCGACCTCCAGGTGAATGCAAACGGAAAAGCGCGTTGCCGTTCAGGCGCTGGTCAATCCACTCGTGAAGATCATTGGCGCCAGCGGTCTCAACGCCAATGGCACGACGACCAAACCCCGCCATTGGCCCCAAGCACTTCCTCATTGAGCCCTATAGGGCCCGGACGTTGCTCCAAACCATCCGGACTATTATGGATGAGGCCTCATCCTCTCGTCCGGACGGCCCTGTAGGACTACTGCAGCTTGAAGAGGACGGGCACAATGACGTCGGAATCAACCGGGATACCCGCAACCATCGCGGGATGAAATTTCCAGGTTCGCACTGTATCGAGGGCCGCACGATCCAGCTGCGGATAACCTGAAGTCTGCCGCAGGGAAACCGATTCGGCGGTACCGTCACGGTCCACCTTAACGGCCAGCAGCACGGTGCCCTGCTCCCGTGTCTGCCTGGAGCTCTCCGGATAAAGGGGTGCCGGGTTGCGCAGATAATCAGGCTGAACGGAGGCGCTGCCCTGCGATGCGATGCTCACCTGATGCTCGATCCGCGCAGCGCGGTGCCGGGCAGGTTTCGGCTCGGCGACGACGGCAGCCGGGGCCCGCGACAGCGGCAGCGGCTTGGGTATCGTGACGTCGTCCAGCTGCGGCGTCGGCGGAGCGATGTCCGGCACGGCCGGTTTGATTTGCGGAACCGGGACGGCCGGAGCGGACGGCGCTTCCTGAACCAGGTCCACCTCGGTTGAAGAGGGCGCGGCCGCGATGCCGTACTGAGCGGGGCGCATGATCAGGTAGCTGCCCAACGTTAGGATCGCGGCGTGCAGCAGAACGGACAGGCTCCAGCCCCAGCGTTGTTGAGCGGGTCCGGTCATCCGTGTCACTGTTCCTTCGGCAGGGTCTCAATCGCCACCTTGCGGATGCCGGCCTTGCGCGCTTCATCCAGGAGGGCGACCACGGTCTTGAAGTGGGCGTCGGCATCGCCATGGATGAAAACCTTCGGATCGGGATCGCTTGCCTTGAGTTGATGCAGGCGGTCGATCAGCACCGGAAGCGTGACGCTGTCCTTGTTCCAGGCGTAGTTGCCATGCTGGGTCACGGTCAACGAAACCGCATCGTCCCGATCCGCGGGCGCACCGCTGGCGGCCACTGGGAGGTGCACCTCCAGAGCATGATTCTGCAACATCGAAAGCGACACCATCATGAAGGTCGCCAGCAGGAAAAAGATGATGTCGATCAGCGGGATGATCTCGATGCGGGCGCGGCGGCGGGAGCGCAGGGGTGGGACGTGCATGGTGTCATTCCTCGCGCGGCCCGCTGGCCAGAAGCAGTTCCAGTTGGGAGGCGGCATCCTCAATTTCCAGCCGCGCCTCTTCCTGCCGGCTGTTGAGATAGTTGAACGGAATGAGCGCCACGATCGCAATGCCCAGGCCGAAGGCGGTCGCAATCAGAGCCTGCGCGATGCCGCCGGTGATGGCCGCCGGCGCGCTCAGATCCTTGTCTCCCAGCAGGCCGAAGGCGTGGATCATGCCGGTGACCGTGCCAAGCAGACCGAGCAACGGTGCCAGCGTGATGGCGGTGTCGAGCGTGGAAAGGCCGCGGTTGAAGCGCTTGAGCTCGCGACTGGCCGCCCGCAACAACGCGTTGGAGAACGAGCTCTCGCGATGCTGCAGTCCAAATGCGAGAACGCGCGCGACGTAATCGGGGCTGAGTTCCGCGGCCTGACCCGCCTCATCCAGGCGGCCTTGCTCGGCCAGGCGGAAGACGTTTTCGATCGAGGCGGCATCCCTGCGGGATCGTTCCGAAAGCAGGAAGAGGACGCGCTCGATGACGACGGCCATTGTGACCACTGACGTGGCAAGCAGGGGCCACATGACGGGGCCGCCGCGAATAAAGAAATTGATCATGGGTGTTTCGGTAAGCGATTACTTCTGCGCCGGGTCAATCGCCTCGGCTTCCTTGAGGTCGGCGGCAAACTGCTCTTGCGCCGCGATCGCGTCGTCCCACTTGGCGGCGTGTCCATCCAGATGGACGCGGTGGGCCTGCCGGCTCAGATCGGTGAGCAGCCCGTCCAGCTTTTGCTTTTGATCGGCCGCCAGCGCCGGTTCGTTCTTTTGCAGCGCAGCCGTTTCGTCCGCCACAGCATGGTCGATCTTGTGAATTGGGTGGATGTTGCGCGCCTGGATGGCGGCGCCGAGATCGCCGGCCTGCTTTTCCAGCGTCGTCCACGACGCCGGCGCGGCGGCGGCCATGTGCAGGGTCGACATATCGTCCGCGCGAAGGCCGCCGGCGGCGACGGAGCAGACGAAGAGAGCGAAGGTGAGGGAAGTCTTGTTTTTCATGGGTGGATTTGGATTAGAACTGCATGCGTAGCGACGCGACGTAGGTGCGCTGGGGGAACGGATGGTAGAGGAAGTATTTTTCGTTATTTACGTTGTCGATGCCGACATCGACAAAGAACTGGTCCTTGATCTTGTACTGGGCGTGAAGATCGACAGTGAGGAAGCTGTCGAAGGCCCCGAAAACGCCGTTGGTCGTGTCGGAGTTGTCCAGCGTCGAGTATTGCTTGCCGCTGTAGTGCAGGGCCGCCGTGAGGGCGAGGGCATCGATGGGATGCTCCGTTACGCCGAAGGTCGTGCGCCAGACGGGAACATAGGGCACCCGCTTGCCCGCCGCGTCGGCCACCCCGGTCGTGCTCTGAAAGGACGGATCGCTGAGGATCTCCGAGTTGACGTAGGTCGCGTTGCCGAAGAAATCGAGTCCATGCACCAGGACGTTGTCCTTTTGCGCGTCGAGCTCCACGCCGGTATTGCGAATCTGGTTCACGTTCGTGATGAAGGTCAGCGGCGTGGAGCCGCCGACAAAGTTCGTCTGCGAGATCAGCGCGTTCTTCACGTAATCGTTAAAGAGCGAGAGGCTGATAGTCCCGTCATCGAAATGGCGCTCGGCGGCTACTTCGGCGCTGAAGTCATCCTCGGGCACGAGATCCGGGTTGGGCACGACGATGGTCGGACCGCTCGTCACCGTCTGGTAAAGCTCGCTGACCGTGGGGAAGCGGTAGGCCTCGCCAAACGACGCGGTGTATTCCCATTCCTTGGACGGTGTCCAGTCGAAGGCAGCCTTGGGCGAGAACCGTACCGCATCCACGCCGGGTTGGTGGGTAGCGCTGGACGAGGTGATCGCACCCGTCCCACTCCGGATGGAAGCCAGGTTGAAGCCATCTTCCGCGGCCCAATTTTCCAGGCGGCCACCTACCGTTAGCTTCCAGTCGCGGGCATAGCGCCAGGCATCCTGGATCCAAATACCCTGCGTCACCGTCATACCCTCGCCATCGCTGTATTCGGTCCCGCTCTGATCGGCGCCGCTCGTCCAGTCGGGTGTGGCGTAGGTCGGGTTATCCAGAAAGTAGCGGTCGGCATGGATGCCGAAGGAGATTTCATGTTCGCCGCCAACGCCCGTTGGGCGATAGATGCCCTTCAAGTCGCCATTCTGCCAGTTGGTCCCGGTCAGGCTGGTGATAGTCCCGTTAGGGCTGAAGCCGGTATTGGTGGCCGAGGCGGTCAGTGGGTTCTTCTGGACGTCATCCAGGTAGTAGTAATTCGAGAAGGAGAAATCCCAATCGAAGTTGTCCTGGGTGTCCGTCCGCAAAGAGAACGAACTGGCGAGATGCTCCTCATAGAAGTTGAACTCGTCACTCGCGAATCCGCTTACCCCGGCAAAGGTTGGCTGACTGGTCGCGGTGCTTTGGAGGTAGCTTTGCACGCTGGCGTTTGTGTCGTTGAGGAAAAAGCCGGTGGTGAAAGTCGCCTTCAACGTGGGCGTGATGTCCCAGGCGACCTTGCCATTGATGTTCGTGTACTGGCTGCGCTGGATTCCGCCGGCGCCCACGACATCCGCGGTGGCTCCCGTTTTGTTCGCCGCTGGGATGGTTCCGGTGGTGCCGGCCGGTACGGAACCATTGGTAATGATATAGAGCGGCTGCGAGTAGGTGTTCTCGTAGCTGCCCGTCACCAGCCAGGACACACTCCCAATCTTGTTACCTATTTCGATGTTGGATTCGTCCGTGCGGAAGGTGTCCCTCGTCTTATAGAGGCTGAAAGTCTGGAAGGATTCCGTTTGCGAGCCGTCCACCACCAGCTTGCTTGGCATCTTCGTCGTGATCAACAGCACGCCACCCTCGGAGTTTCCGGGGTACCCGGCGGAGAAGGGGCCGTAGAGGAAGTCGATGCGATCGATCTCCTCGGGCGAGACCAAGCCCCAGCGCGGAGCGGCGGTGGTGTTGTTATTCCCGATCAAGGCCGAGAGCAGGATGTCATCGGCATAAACCAGGCTGCGTGCGCTGGAGTTAAGGCCCCACGTGCGCGTTTGCAACACCGCCTGCGGATCGCCGTTATTGCGTTTGCGCAGAAAGAGGCTGGGGAAGTATTTCACCGCATCCTCGGTGTCCACGATGTTCACCGTCTCGTGGATGTGTTCGGCGTCCGTGCTATGGGTCGTCACGGGCAGTTGGTACTTCGTCTTGAGCGGCGGGGTGGATTGCTCGACCGAGGAAAAGCCGTTGTCCGGTGCCTGCGCTGTCACCACCACGGGAGCCAGCGTGGTGATGTTGTTGCCCGATTTCGTCCTGGTTACACCGACCGCCGTATCCGATGTGGACGAGCCGTCGGAGGGGGCTTCGTGCGTTTCAGTTGGTTTCAATTCCTGCGCCTTAAGTGCCAGGTTGCTCGCAAGCAGTACGACCGCCGCAAAGCCGGGTATCAAACTTCTAAATTTCATCCAGATCTCCTCAGCTCCCTGACGGAGCTTGTCTCGCGACGAGATCGCCTCAGGCGAGTCGTCGAATTAGTCGAGTGAAGGCGTTTCCAAAAGGAATCGCCTGGCTGCGCTAGAGGAGAGCGCTTCGAGGAGGAGGGTTGTCGGGAGGCTCGCTGCGAAAATGCAGCTGGGGCAGACGGCTGGAATAGCGAACGGGTGCCGAGGCCAGGACAAACACGCGCTCCTGGGGCAGGGGCACAAATTTCTTGTCGAATTTCTCCTGTGAAAGTGCCTTCTGTTGGTCGGAGGTCTTTTGATCGGCCAGCGCCTTGCAAATTTTACAGGGATACTCGCCGCTGAAGGTCATTTTGACCGCCTGGGTAAGCGGCACCATCTGCGAATACTCGTGAATCATGTTGCCCCAGGCCAGGGCTTGGAAGACAGCCCATTGGCCACCGCACGAAAAAATGAATGCGACAAGCACCACGAGGTGAGTCAGCCGTCGCATGCGAGCGTCTTACACCAGAGCCGGGGAGCCTGCAAGCGCTCCACACCCGTCAATCCAGTTAGAAGGTGGCCAGTGGCCCGCTTTAGCCAATCGAAGAGCTAACTTGCTGGAGGCCAGAATCGCCTCGTGCTCCGCAGGCGTTATTCCCTAGCGATCAGCGATAACGCGGCTCGGACGAATGGATTGATGCGAAACAAACCTGTTTATGTTAACGGACAATTCTTCGGAATTTATGGTGACCGCGCTCCGGAACAGAATACGATTGACGTCTACGATTTCTCAAACAGAGCAGGTTCACAAAACTAGGGTGGTACCGCAAAAGGCGGCATTCGGATATCGTCCTCACCTAGGTACCCAGCTTATGTATTCGCGAACCTGCCCTTCATCCGCGCGATTCCGATGGCGAATTTTGCTACAATGGCGGGAGGCACCGAAAATCATTTTCAGCAAGAAGCTCAACTCCATCGCAAGGCGGCGTCCGAAAGCTGCCGCGAATATGGCAAGCCCTTCCGCAATGAAGTTGGGCCAAATGACAAACGCGCTTGGTGCTACAGCTTAGGAGAAACCCACGACATAGCCGAAATCTATGCTATGAAGCGTTCCTTAAATTTTGCCAAGCGCCTACGATGGGACACAAGTGAACCCTGATGCCCTTGGAGTCGCACTTCCCGCGCGAGTACCGCCGGGAACAACTGTGCGCGTCACAAATCCCGCGACAGGACAAAGTGTTATAGCTCCTGTGCGAGATATCGGTCCACATAATGTGAACGACCCTTTCTGGAATCATCCTAGCCAACGTCCTGCCGCCGAAGCTCAGAATGCTAATGGAGTTCCGGCCCAAAACGGGCACGTCCCTGCAAACCCCGCCGGGATTGATCTCACTCCCGCCACTATGAACGCGATTGGCATCCATCGAGCGGAAAATACCAGACAGGCTCCGGTGGTCATCGAGGTTATCCCTCTCCCTCACGCGTCGGCACCTACACGACGACCTTAAATATGAAAAGAGCAGTTGTTCTAAGCATCTTATGCGGCTTGTTTATCGGCATCTTGGCGCCGGCATTTGAAATCAAGAATGAATGGATAAACCCTCCGGACGGATACGGAAGTCGAGACATTCCTTTCATTTTTAATAAAGCAGGAAGTGAAATAGCGTTGCCGGTACGCTCGTTATACCTGGGCCATGTTATTAACAAAGAGCGCACCATTGCGGCTATTAATTACCATGAAACCAGCGACTACAACGGAGTGGATTTAGTCGTCTCAAAAGGGGGAGAAGTTGCCATTCTGCAGGATATCCTTCATCTCATTGAGACGACTTTAGAACAAAGGAAAATACTTCCTGTTCAGCCATGGGATCGCATGGACTTGGCGGTTGAATCCATTTCTGGAGATAAAGCGCGCTGCGTCTTCAGGGGTAAGGTATTAAGGACGGATACATTTGTTGAAAGGCGATTCACCATTATTGTGGGGTCTTCAGACAATCCACTGGATTTGCAGGTTACAAAGAAGTAAACCGGACAAATTAACTACAACCTCTAAGGTGCCGAAAGCCAAGCAGGACAGGCGGCATGACGAAAACAAGGCGAGGGTCGGAATCGAACCGACGCATACAGCTTTTGCAGAGCCGTGCCTTACCACTTGGCTACCCCGCCGTGAAAGGAACGTGTACGCTACCGCCGCCTTGGACCCCCGCCAAGAAAAAGTTCCTGACGCCGCGGCGTGGCGCTGCTTAATCTTCGGGTGCCATGAAATTTTCGCTCCGCTGGCTGAACCGCTACCTGGAATTGACTGTGCCGCTGGCGGAGATGCTGGATCGGCTCACGCTTTCGGGCACGGAAGTAGAGGGCGTTTCGTCGACGGGCGTGGATAGTCCGCATGTTGTCGTGGCGCAAATTCTATCCTCCACGCCGCATCCGAATGCGGATCGGTTGCGCGTGTGCCAGGTGGACGATGGTAAGGGTACGCGGCAGATCGTTTGCGGCGCGAAAAACTACAAGGATGGCGACAAGGTGCCCCTGGCGTTGCCGGGCGCCAAGCTGCCGGGTGGATTGACGATCAAGGAATCGAAGCTGCGGGGCGAGCTTTCGCAGGGAATGCTTTGCTCGGCGAAGGAACTCGCGCTGGCGGAGGACGCGGAAGGTCTGTTAATCCTGCCGGCTGACGCGCCTGTGGGCCGTCTTTTTTCGGAATATCAACCGGGCGACACCATCTTCGAGGTGGAGATCACGTCGAATCGCCCGGACCTGCTCTCGTACCGCGGGCTCGCTCGAGAGATCGCCGCGACGGGCGCGGGCCATCTCAAATCGGCGGATCATCCATCCATCGATTTCCCGCCGGGTGAATCCGCGTGGAGCGTGACGCTGTTGGATCCTGATCTTGGTCCTTATTACACCGCGACGCATCTCGCCCAAGTGAAGGTCGGGCCGAGTCCGGCGTGGTTGCAGGAGGCGATCGCAAGCACGGGTCACCGGCCGATCAACAACGTGGTCGACATCACAAACTTTGTGCTTTTCGAGCTGGGCCAGCCGCTGCATGCCTTCGATGCGGCGAAATTGGCGGGACGTGAGATCGCCGTGCGGCGCGCACGCGCGGGTGAAAAGCTGGAAGCGCTGGACGACAAGACCTATGAACTTGCAAGTGGAGACCTTGTCATTGCCGATGGGCAGGGGCCGGTGGCGCTCGCGGGCGTGATGGGGGGAAAACCGACCGGCGTAGGCGATGGGACGACGGAGATCGTGCTGGAGGCGGCCTGGTTCCTGCCCGCGACGGTACGCCGCACCAGTCGGCGTCTGGGGCTGATTTCCGATTCGTCCTACCGGTACGAGCGTCGCGTGGATCCCGGTGGGCTCCTTCTTGCGCGCAATCGTGCGCTGGCGCTGTTGCAGGAGCTTTGTGGTGCGGTGATCGTTTCGCAGCCGGCGATCGCCGGGGCGCCGCCCATTCCGCGCGGGCCCATTGTCGTGCGCACCAGCCGCGTGGAGCGGTTGCTTGGAATTACCATTCCGGCCCAGGCCATTCGCCGTCAGCTGACGCAGCTCGGTTGCACCGAGGTGTCGGGCGATGAAACGCAGACCGTGTGGCAGCCGCCCACCTATCGCGATGATCTCGGGCGCGAAGTTGACTTGATCGAGGAACTCGCGCGGCTGCACGGACTGGCAGGAATTCCGTCGCATCTGGTCACGGCGCCGCAACCCGAATCGGCGGCGGACCGCGCACATCACCGCGTCGCGAGCCTGCGCCGCCTCCTTGCTGACCGTGGGTGGGACGAATGCGTGACCGATGCGCTGGTGGAACGCCGCTTTGCCACCGACCCGGCAACAATCGCGCTGGCCAATCCGCTGAGCGAGGTTCACACCCATTTGCGGCCTGCGCTGCGCGCGTCTCTCCTGCAGGTGGCGTCGCGCAACCTGGCCAAGGGCGTGCCGCAGTTGCGCCTGTTCGAGGTCGGGCCGGTGTACCGAAAGGAGGGCGCGCGGACGGCCGAGCCGCTGCATCTCGGCTTGCTCGTGGCGGGCCTCGCGGAGAGCGCGGCGTGGGATCATGCCGAACGCGCCGTCGATTATTTCGACCTCACCGGCACGGTGCAGTTGCTACAGGATCGGCTCGGCGTCACACACGCCGAGACGGTCGAAGTGACGCGCATTGCCGAAGCGGATGCCAAGCTGCATGGCATCAAGACGCCGATTTACTACGCGGAATTCTCGCTCGCGACGTGGCTTGAACGCTCGCCGCAGCCGGAGCGCTACCGGCCCGTCGCCGCGTTTCCGCCGGTTCGTCGCGACCTTGCGGTCGTCGTTCCTGCGGCCACGCCACAAGCGAAGGTGGAGGAGACGATCCGTGCGGCCCAGGCGCCGAATCTCGAGAGCGTGCAACTGTTCGATCTCTTCCGCGACAAAAGCGGCGAGAAGATTTCCGCCGAGCAAAAATCGCTGGCGTATGCGCTGACTTATCGTGCGGCCGATCGCACGCTGGTGGAGCGCGAGGTCAACCAAGCCCATGAACTTGTCCGTAAGAAGCTGGTAGCCGAGCTCGGCTGCACCTTCCGGGATAATTGAGATGCTACGGCGCTAACTCCGGACTGGCGGGGCGGCGCCGCGTTCGGCAGACTGCGGCGCAATGCACCCGCTCGACCCGCTCCTGCGCAATAACCGCGCCTGGTCCGAAAAGATCCGGCAGGAGAACCCC
>CAJCIA010000033.1 GCA_903970275.1 Betaproteobacteria bacterium | reverse complement strand
TCGCGCCGCCGCTCGCGGAAGTGAACTGGCGGCCAGTGGCGCGCCAGCCTGTCGAGCCGGTGCGGCAGGTCGCTTGACCGGTCCCGGGCCGCGGCGCATAACCGACGGCGTGGCGGACACCTCCTCTTTTTCGGCTGCGCCGAAGCGCCCGCTGGTCCTGGTGGTGGCCAACGATTTCAGCCTGGCGGCAGCAAAAACATCACGCCATCTCGCCCTCGCACTGGCGCGCATTGGCTATCGCGCGGTGGTGCGCGACACGCGGCTGAACCGCTGGGGCGCGGCGGAGGTTGCGGGCGAAGGCGCGGCGCGACAGGAGGCGTTCGAGGCCGCCGTGATCGCGAAATGGGCGAAGCTGGTGGACGACTATGGCGTGGATCTGGTCGTGAGCCTCGACCTGCACTGGCTGCTGGCGCGCCCGCTTTTTGTGGGGCCGGAAAGCCGCGTGCGCCAGGTGCATTCGTTCTGGTTCGACGACTTGCGTTCGCATCTGCTGAGCGCGCCGATGTTCCCGCTCGATCCACGCGAGGTGATGAACGGGCCGAAGGTGACGCACCATTGCTATGGCGACGGGCAGGCGGAGGAACTGCGCCTGCTCGGCGTGGCGCAGGTGAAGCGGACCACGCTGGCGGCGCCGGCCGAGTATTTGCGGGCGGAGGAGCCGTGCACGGTGCGGGACCGGCTGGCCTTCGTGGGAAATCCCGGACTGCCCACGCCACCCAGCACGGCGGCGCTGGCGGCCATGGATCGAGACGCGCGGCTGGCCGAACTGCGCTCGCTCGCGAGGGAGGAGATGCTTGATGGACTGCCGGAGGCGGAGCCAACGGCATCATGGCTGCGGCAATCGCCTGGCGTCCGCGAATTGCTCGCGGCGGCGATGGAAGCGCGGCTCGCGCGGCCGCACCAGGCGGCGGTGGCGTTGCTAGTCGAGGCGGGCCGCGCGTTTCCCGAGGCGTTCGATTTTCTCAATCGCGGTGGCCTGATCCTGGACGCGGCGCTGCTGGTGAAGATGGTGAACCGGTACGACCGGCCGGCCCTGGCGCGACGCTGGTGGAAACGCGGCTGGATGGAAGTTTACGGCATGCCGGAGCAGTGGAAGCCATTCGGCGTGGAGGCGCGGCCGACCGTCGCGTTCCCGCATCTGCCTGCGGTTTACCGGCGGCATGCGGCGCATCTGAACGCGCCAAACTGCGCGCGCGATGCGGCGGCGAACGAGAAGCTTTTCGAGATCGCGGCGTGTGGACGGCTCTCGCTCAATTTCGATTCGCCCGACGTACAGGCCTGTTATTCCGATGAGGAGATCGGCCTCGCGCCGGACGAGGAGGCCCTGGACGCGGCGGCGGAAGCGGTGCGGCGCGATCCGGACGCGGCGCTGGCGCGGGGTGAGCAGGCGCGGGTCCGCACGGCGCGCGAGCATCTATGGGAACATCGGCTGGAGGCAGCGTTGACGTGAAGGCGCCCGCGCCGAGCGGCGTGCTCATCCTGAGCAACGATTTCCTCACGCCCTTTGCGAAGACTTCCGATTACCTCGCCGACGCATTCGAGCGGCAACACATCCCGGCTTACGTGCGCGACAATGCAGATGCGCGACTGCTGACCTTTCTTTTTTTGGACGAAATGGCGCCCCGCATTCCGCAGGCGCAGGCGGCCGTGGCGGAGGCGCTGCGCGAGCTGATCGAGTACGCGGCGATCGACACCGTGGTGAGCCTCGACCTGAACTGGTTCGTCACGCCCGGCCTGCTGGTCGATGACCCCGCGATTCGCGCGATCCACTCGCTGTGGTTCGACGATTTTCGCAGCTGGAGCACGTCTCCGTTCAACCCCTGCTTTCCGGTGGAGGGCGCCGTTTTCCAGCAGCACGTGAAGCATCCGAAGGTGACGCATCATTTTTATGGCGACTGCCAGGCGCACGAAGCGCGGATGCTGGGCGTGACGCGGCAGAAGCTCACGCGCCTGGCCGCGCCGCGTTCGCTCTTGCAGGAGGAGGCCCCCTGCACGCGGCGCGACCGGCTGGCCTTCATCGGCAATCCGGGTTTTCGCGGCACGCCGCACGAAGGCGCGGTGAAGCTGATGGAGGCGGGTGCGGAGATCGACGACCTGCGCGCGTTCTGCCGCGACGCGATCCTGCGGCATCCGGAAGCCCATACAGTCAAATGGTTCGAGGAGGAGCCGACCGTGAAGAACCTGCTCGGCGTCGCGGTGGAGGCGCGGCGACGTTTTCCCTATCAACCGGCCTTGCAGATCGTGCAGATGGCGGGCACGCATTATCCGCGCGCATTCGAGTACATGAACGAGAAGGGCGCAATCCTCGACCTGGCGTTCCTGGTCAAGCTGGTCAACCGCTACGATCGGCCAGCCTTTGTACACCGGCTTTGGCGGCGCGGCTGGATCGATGTCTACAGCGCGGAGGACGAGTGGAAGCCGTACGGCATTGAGGCGCTGCCCTACGTGAGCTTCGGCGATCTGCCGGCGCATTACCGGATGTACGCGGCGCACCTGAATGCGCCCAACGCGATCCGCGACGCGACGGCGAACGAGAAGCTGTTCGAGGTTTCAGCGTGCGGCCGGATGTCGATCAACCTCGACAGTCCGGACGTGCGATCCTGCTACGGCCGGGGCGAGATCGGGCTAGTCGATTCGCTGGCCGCGCTGGAGGCAGTGGCGGAGGAGGTGCTGCGCGATCCGGATGCGGCTTTGGCGCAGGGCGTGCGAGCGCGCGCACGAACGGCCCGCGAGCATTTGTGGGATCACCGGATCGCGGCGTTGATGGCCGGGTGAGCAGATGGTGGTGGCTACGCCAGCACCATGTCGGCGGCGTTGCGCTGCATTTCGGGGAGGCACCATTCCATTTTGGCGAGCGCGCGCAAGGTGGGCGCGGCGTGAGCGGGACATTGGGCCATGCGCCGGGAGAATTGGTGGACGATGGCGTCCCACGGCCGTCCGCTGGTCTCGACCAGCCAGCGCGTGGTGCTGCACATGTGGCGTGCCCGTTCGTCGCCGGGAAAGAGGTAGGTGTCCTGCACGCCGTGGTTGCGCACAAAGACCTCGGGCGTCGGGTTGAAGAGCAGCGGCCCGTGGCCGGAGAGCGCGAAGACGATCATGCGATCGTTGTCGAAGATGTTGCCGGTGTCGAAGACGGAAGAGGCGTCGCGCAGCGCGGGCGTGCGCGCAACGATCGTGGAGTAGTGCGAGGCGGTGCCAAGCAACTCGGCCATGAGCACGTTGAGCCGGGAGAGTTTCCACCACGGTGCATAGGCGGCGTAATTCGCGCCGAACCAGGGAAAGAGATTCCCACTGCAGTTGAGCATGGACGATTCCGCGGAGACGACGAAGTGGCCAGAGCCGTAAACCGGGGCGTCGGGATTGGCGTCGAGCGCGGCGAGGGCGTTGGCGAGATGCGCGGGCGCCCACCAGTCGTCGTCGTGAAGGATGGCGGTGTAGGCGTCGTCGGGATATTCGTTCATCAGCCGCTGACCGTGCTCCAGCGGCGTCAGGCTTCGGGAACGAAAAACGTAGGTGATGGGCAACTGCGGGAACGCCGCGCAGACGTCTTCGGAGCCGCGCGTGCCGCCGTTCTCGGAGACGACCACGCGCGCGATTTGCAGAAGCGCGGTTTGCGCAACGATCGACTCCAGGGCGGTGCGGAGCATCGCGGGGCGGTTCGCGGTAGGCAGGAGAATGGTCAGCCGTCCGGACGAGGCCGGAACGGAAACGCGGGAAGGGGCGTCCATGATAATCTCCCCACCATCTCGGCATGGCGCCGAAAAATGTTATGCAAAAACGAAAACGGGCCCTTCTGGAGAAGGGCCCGTTTTGAAGGCTGGCGCTTTAGTGGCCGTTGATCAGGGTCAGGATCGAGGCCTGCGAGCTGTTGGCCTGAGCCAACATCGAGGAGCTCGCCTGGACCAGGATGTTCTGCTTGGCCAGGTTGGTCGATTCGGTCGCGACATCCACATCGGAGATGCGGCTGTTGGCGGACTGCAGGTTCGTCGTCTCCGTGGCAATATTCTGCACGTAGAAGTTGAACTTGGAGATGTCCGCATTGACCTGCGCCCGGCGGCTGGTCAGCGACTGGATCGCCGTGTTGAGGGTGGAGATCGCCGTGGCGGCCGCCGTGGTGGTACCGATGGTAACGCCGGTCAGGCCCAAGCTCGAGGAGTTCCCGATCGTGGAGGTGGCGAAGGAGTCGGTCGTGCCGTTGGAGTCAATGGCCACCGTCACCGTGCCCGAGGTGAACAACGAGCTGCCGTTGAACTGGGCGTTGGAGGCGATGGTGTCGATCTGGGTGAGCAGGGTATTGAACTCCGTGGCGTAGTTGGCGCGATCCGCGGAACCGAACGCACCGTTCGTTGCGCTCTGGGCGAGCTCGGACATGCGGGAGAGTTCCTGTTGGATCGTGCTCAAGAAGCCGTCGGTCGTCTGGGCAAACGAGACGACGTCCTGCACGGCCTGGGTGGCCGCACCGAGACGCGCGATGTTCGCGGTCATGTTACCCGACACGGCAACGCCCGCCGCGTCAGCGCTCGGGTCCGACAGACGGGAGCCCGACGCGAGATTCGCGATCGAGGTGTTGAGATTATTGGTATTCTGATTGAGATAATACGCCGCGTTTACCGCCGCTGCGTTGTAGCCGATAACTGCCATAGTGGATTTCCTTTCCTGTTAAAGGCCGCATCGTGCGTCCTTCCGGTGGTAGCCGGGCGCCGGGTTTTTATTCAGGACTCCGACCGTCCTGCGGCTGACTTGGTGCCAGCGTACATCACACATCGGGACGTCTGCGGGAAACCTGAGCGCAACCGTGAAAAAAGTTTAGGGACAAGGAGGAGGAAGGCCTCTTGCCTCAGGGAATCCGAGCGCGGGCAACGGCTCTCTATATAGAAGCAGGAATTTTTCGGGCCCTGACTAAGATTCCCGCGAAAGCGTTCCGATACGGAGAGCATCATGCTGGCCCGGACTCAAGAAGACGACCTGCGCGCGCGCATCACGCTGCTGCGCCAGGTGACCGAACTCATCATGTGGGAGTTGGCGACCATCTCCGACCGCAAGTGGGAGGACCTGCCGGAACTGAAGCGACGCAAGAGCGCGATGGCCGAGCGCCTGCGCGAATTTGACTGGACCCCCGGCCCAGCCGATCACGAGTCGCTGGAGTTGATGATGCTCAAGTCCCAAATCACCGATCTCGAGTATCAGTCCAAGCAAAAGATTTCCGTGCAGATGGAGATGGTGCGGCAGCAGCTCGACGTGCTGCGCGACCAGAAGCAGGGCTGGCTCGACTGCGTGAATCACTACGTCAAGAAGGGCGAACTCGCCTCCGCATCATGAAGGCCTCGCTCTCGCGCAAGATCGCACTTGGCCTGATCATCCTGGCGGTGCTGGGCACGGAGATTTCCTACCACTTCACGCTTGAGACGCGCTTCGACGCGATCGAGGAAAAGCTGCAGCAGGACACGGTGGCCATGCAGCAGATGCAGGAAACGATCGACACGCTCGCGGCATCGAAAAGCGAGTCGCTCAACGGGCTGAACAGGCAATTGACCGCCCTGCAGTCGACTTTCGAGCCGCTCGGCAAGACGTCGAAGAGCCAGGCCGATGCGCTGGAGCAGCTGCGCGCCCAGATCACCTCGCTGCAGCAGGCGCAGTCCGGCCAGCAGGATGCGCAGAAGAAGCTTTCCGACTACATTGCGCAACTCGAGACCACGGTGAAAAAAGCGCGCACGGAAGCCGCGGCCAAGCCTACGATGGTGCCGCCGCTCTCGGTGCCAATCGCGCCCGCGCCGACCGCCACGCTCTCGGCGCCGCCGGTGCAGCCGTCTTCGGCTCCCGCGACGCCCAACGCTTCGGCCAGCGACCTCATAACCACGCCGGGCGCCGTCGCGCATCCGCGCGAGATGGCCAGCGATTCGCCGCGCGCGCAAGCGGTGGCGGGGCTCTTGTTGCGCTCCGATGATGCGGATACGGTGCACAGCCACCGCGCCTTGCCGGTCGGTGCCGCGATGCCCGCGAAGAACTGAGGAGTCAGCTGTAGCGGCGGTCTATGACCGTCGTCGGTGACTGGAAGCGTGTTCCGGGTTACACCGCGCGACAAAGCCGGCGGTGCCTGTCCGCTCTTCCGTCGGCGGTCATAGACCGCCGCTACAGCCTGGGGCCGCACTGCGGGGTTGCCGTTGGCGCACGTGCGGGTGACGATAGGTGCGCATGAGCGCCGCCCTGCTGGTCAAGCCGACGCCGGTCGTGGGTCCGGACGAGTTTCCCTTCGCGGCGGTGGCACTCGATCACGGCCACATCTACGGCCAGTGCCAGGGGCTGATCGAGGCCGGCGCGACGCTGCGGTATGTCTGCGATTCCGATCCCGCACGCATCGAGAGATTCCAGCGGACGTTTCCGCAGGCGAAGGTCGCGCGCTCGCTGGATGAAATCCTCAAGGATGAATCGATTCGTCTTGTGACCGCCGCCGCGGTGCCGAGCGAGCGGGCGGCGCTGGGGCTGCGGGTCATGAAGGCAGGCCGCGATTATTTCACCGACAAAACGCCGTTCACCTCGCTGGAGCAACTGGCGGCGGCACGCGAGGCAGTGGCGCGCACGGGCCGCAAGTACATGGTTTATTTCAGCGAGCGGCTGCATTCGGAATGCGCGGTTTATGCGGGCGACTTGGTGGCGCAGGGTGCGATCGGGCGCGTGATCAACGTGCTGGGGCTGGGACCGCACCGGTTGAATGCGCCCTTGCGAGCGCCCTGGTTTTTTCAGCGCGCGCGATATGGGGGCATTCTTTGCGACATCGGCAGCCACCAGATCGAACAGTTTCTTTTCTACACCGGCGCTCACGGCGCGACGGTGACGGAAGCAGCGGTGGCGAATTACTCGCACCCCGAGTACCCGGAACTTGAGGATTATGGCCACGCGAATCTGGTGGCAGACAACGGCGCGACGAATTACTTCCGCGTCGATTGGCACACGCCGGACGGGCTGCGCACCTGGGGCGATGGTCGCACGGTGATCCTCGGCACGGAGGGCTACATCGAGCTGCGCAAATATATCGACATCGCGCGCGACTCGGGAGGCGACCAGCTCTTCCTGGTCAACGGGAAGGGAGAGCAGCAATTTTCGCTGGCGGGGAAAGTTGGGTTTCCGTTTTTCGGGCAACTGATCCGCGATTGCCTCGAACGGACGGAGACCGCTATGACGCAGGAGCATGCGTTCCTCGCGGCGGAATTGTGTTTGCGCGCGCAGGCGCAGGCGAGATGGATTGAGCCAGTGTCGTGATGGGTTTGTGATTGCGTGGTCTTTCGACGTCGCGTCGGCGGTCGTAGACTGCCGCTACGGCAGGCGGAATTCGATCAAACCAGCGGCTTGGCCAGGTGCCACTCGTTGCCGTCGGGCAGGGCGATGTGTTCGACGACATCGAAGATGGTCGAGAGCAGGTGAAGGCCGAGGCCGCCTGGCTTGAGATCGTCAAGCGCGCGGCCTTTCAGCGCGGCGGGATCGATGGTGGGCCCGCGGTCGCGCAGGCGCAGATGCAAGTGGCCCTCACGGATTTCAGCAGAGAGAAAAATGGGATGCGTGGCTTCGCCGCGATAGGTGTGGCGGATGATGTTGGTCGTGGCCTCGTCGGCGGCGAGCACGATGCGGCCACGTTCCAGGTCGGGGTAGCCCGCGGCCAGGGCCCACTCCTCGATGAATTGGCGGGCCCGCTTGCAGTCGGCGGGAGCGGAGGTGATTTCGAGCGAGCTGGGCGGCCGGGTCAGAACGAGGGCGAGGCAGGCGTCGTCGTGCTGGTGGTCGCCATCGACAAAATTTTCCCAGGCCGCCCAACTACGCGTGAGCACATCCTGCGCGCTGCCCAGGCCGAGGCTGGCGCGCAGCCGCTCGACTCCAAATTCCTCGCCGGCGCGATTGCGGCCCTCGTTGATGCCGTCGCTGAAGAGCAGCCACTTTTCGCCCGGCTGCGTGCTGAAGGTGCTGGCGGTGTAGCACTGGTGCTGGAAGATGCCGAGCGCGAGCATGGGCGGCACGGGCACCGGCTCCCATTCATCAACGACGCGCCGCCACGGGGCGAACTGCCCGGCGCAAATCACCTCGGTGGTGCTGCGTCGCGGATCATAGAGCAGGAAGGTGGTGGCGGCGAAGCGGCCCGCGGCGAGGCGCTGGCAGAGCGCGTGATTTACCGCGTTGACGTAGGGCGCGAGTCCTTCCTCCGCCACGGGCGCCAGCGCCTGCAGCTCCGTGGTGATCTGCGCAGTGGTGAGCGCGGCGGGTATGCCCTTGCCGCTGACATCCCCGAGCGCGGCGAGCAGCCGGTCGCCGGAGAGCGGAATGCTGGCGTAGAAATCGCCGCCGATGACGCGGGCGGCGCGATAACGCACCCTCATTTCGCTGCGATCGAGGATCAGTTCCTCCGGCGGCAGGTACGATTTCTGGATTTCCATGGCCATGGCCAGCTCCTGGCCGATGCGCTTTTCCTGGTCGATCTTCAGCTCGCGATCGAAGCGGACGAGTGCGCCGGTGACGATGTTGACGAGGCCGTCGAAGATGTCCTCATCGAGCGGCGTGAAGTTCGGGCGGCCGATGGGATTGATCGCCTGCAGCACGCCGAAGCATTCCTCGCGATCGACCAACGGCGCGCAGACCATGGCGCGGGTGACAAAGCCGGTTTTGAGATCGGCGGTGCGGTAGAGGCGCTCGTCGTGCTGCGCGTCGTCGATGCGCATGTACTTGCGCTCCTGAAAGCAGGTGCCGGCGATGCCCTTGTCCCAGGGAATGCGAAAGGCGTTGATCGCATCCTGCTTGCCGCGCGCGGAGTAGATGACGAGCTCCTTCGCGGGCGCGTCGGGCAGGTACATCGAGCAGGCCTCCGCCTGCATCATGGTGCAGGAGTAGATGAGGATATTCTCGACGAGGCTCTCCAAGTCGGTGAGGGAAAAAAGATTTCGCGCGGCCAGGAGCAGCGCGCGGTACCGCTCCGCCATGGCGAAGTCTTCCATCGGGAAAGCTTGCCCCAGGGCAGGGGCGGTGGCAATTCCGGCGTCCGGTACCCGCCGCCCGGTGGCGAGCAGCAGCGGGCGCGACCAGCGGCGAAAGCGCGATCCGTTCAGGAGCATGAGAGCTCGCAAAGCCGCGAGTCCGGGGGCGGTGGCGGCGGGTCGGGCGGCTCGATCCCGACGGAGGCCTCGAAGCGTTCGCGTGTGCGGCCGGCGGGGCGCACTTCATGGCGGTGCAGTAGGCGTCCGATCCTTTCCTTACGATGAGCCCGGGCGCGAGGTGATTGCTCAGGT
>CAJCIA010000032.1 GCA_903970275.1 Betaproteobacteria bacterium | reverse complement strand
CGCTGGCCTTGACCGTCTCCGCCCATTTCGACATGGAGCCGGACAGCACCTCGGTCAGCCGCTCGAGCAGCCGCGCCTGCTGGACCGGCTTGAGCACACACGACTCGATGCCCGCGTCCCTGAGCTCGTCGGGATCGAGATGATGCCCGAGCGAGGTCAGCATCATGAGCTGCACGTTCTTGGTCAGTGGATCCTCCTTAATCGCGCGGGCCAGCATCAGCCCGTCCATCTTCGGCATCTGCATGTCGAGAATCGCGAGCTCGAAGGGATCATCCGTGGCGGTGAAGCGCAGGAGGCGCAGCGCTTCCTCGCCGCTGGCGGCACATTCGCTGCGCAGCTTCCAGAGATGGCAATAATGAGTGAGGATTTCGCGATTCGTCGCGTTGTCATCCACGATCAGCACGTGCAGGCCCCGCAGGTCCTTGCTGTTGCCCGGCTTGGTCACGTTTTGCGGCAGGTCGAACTGCGCGGTGAACCAGAAAGTCGAGCCCTGGCCGGGCACGCTATGGACACCGATCTCGCCGTTCATGAGCTGAACCAGCCGCTTCGAGATGGCCAGCCCCAGCCCGGTGCCGCCGTACTTGCGCGTGGTGGAGCTGTCCGCCTGGCTGAAGGCCTCGAAGAGCCGCTTCTGCCCATCGAGTTCGATGCCGATGCCGGTGTCGCGAACCTCGAAGCGCAACGAGACCTGTTTGTCGCTGCTGCTGATGAGCGAGACCTTGACCACCACTTCGCCCTGGTTGGTGAACTTGACCGCATTGCCCACCAGGTTGTTGACGATCTGCCGCACGCGGCCGGGATCGCCGCGCAGGTTGGTCGGCACCTCCGGCGGAATGTAGGCCGCAAGCTCCAGCCCCTTGCTGTGGGCCTGCGCCGCGAAGAGATCCATGATGTTGTCGATCGCCTCGCGCAGGTCAAAATCGATGATCTCGAGGTCGAGCTTGCCCGCCTCGATCTTGGAGAAATCGAGGATGTCGTTGATGACGATGAGGAGCGACTCGCCGCTGACGCGCACCGTGTTGGCAAAGCCGCGCTGCTCGGGCGTCAGGTTGCTCATGAGCAGCAGGTCCGTCATGCCCATCACGCCGTTCATGGGCGTGCGGATCTCGTGGCTCATGTTGGCCAGGAATTCGCTTTTCATCCGGTTGGCAGCCTCAGCCGCCTTCATGGCCGACTTCAACTCGGTCTCCAGGCGCTTGCGCTCGGTGATGTCCTCCACCATGCCCTCGTAATAGAGCAATTCGCCGGAAGCGTCGGCCACCGCGCGCGCATTCTCGGAAATCCACATCTTGGAGCCGTCCTTGCGGTAAATCTCCGATTCGAAACCGCGAACAACGGCATTGGTGCGCATCTCGGCGATGAAGTCGTCGCGACGCGTCGGGTCGACGTAAAGCTGGTTCTCGATCTTGGTCAGACCATGCATCAGGTCCTCGCACGAATCGTAGCCGTACATCTTCGCCAGAGCCGGGTTGACGTTGAGGTACTGGCCGTCCCGCGTCGTTTGGAAAATGCCCTCGATCGCATTCTCAAAAATGCTGCGATACATCTCGTCGGTGGACGAGCGGCCGAACAGGCGCTCGTGCAGGCGCCGAAATACGCCGGGGAGGCGGCCCGTCGCCCTGGACGGTACACCTTCGTTCATCGGGGAAGTATTAAGCATCGAATGTGCCAGCATGTAACACCGTTCTGCCTATCGGATCGTGTGTTACGATCGTGAGTCGCCATCGCTTAACGGTGTTTAAGCGACAACCCTGAATCATAAGCTAGCGATTGTAAAAGGGCGCAAACTCCCTGATTCACCTTATCGACCGCCTCTGAGCCGCGCAGCTGCCGGACGATCTCGAAGGCGAACTCCATCGCGCTCCCTGCCGCCAGACTGGTGATTAAATTTTTTTCCACCACCACCCGGTGGCCCGGCTGCACCTGGGTTTGGGCAAATTCGCCCTGCACGCTGGGATGGGAAGTCAGCTTCGTGTCCTCGTCAAGGAAGCCGTGTGCCTTGAGGGCCGTGGGCGCGGCGCAGATGGCGCCGACCCACTGGTCGCGCTCGCGCTGGCGGAAGAGCCAGTCGCGCACGCGGGAACTCGCGGCCAGATTCTTTGCGCCTTCCACGCCGCCCGGCAGGATCACGATCTCGAAGCGCCGCCCGGAATCCACGTCCGCGAGATGAATGTCAGCCAGGTGCCGCGTCTGGCGCGAGGCAACAATGGGATTGGTGGTCAGACCGGCCACCACGGTTTCGATTTCCGCCCGGCGCAGGATGTCGATGACCGTGATCGCCTCGATCTCCTCGAAGCCCGGCGCCAGCAGGACCAGGGCGCTCATGCGGTGGCGGGCAAGGCGGCGATGGCTGCGAGAATGCGGCTGCGGCGGGTGGCGAATTCCTCGGGCGGCACCACGGGCGAGGCGATGTCGCGTTCCCAATTCGCAGGCACCTCAATCCACGACTTGCAGCCTTCATACGCGGGTGAGGGGGCCAGCTTGTGCGACAGGTTCACCCGCCATACCCGGACGATGAGCAAATGAAGCCCCGGCGTCATACCCGGCCGGTCGTGGTAATCGAACCGCTCGCGCAGGATCGTGTCGCTCCAGAAGTGGTCGCTATCGAGCCGCGCCACCTGCGACCAGCTCTCGAGATAAACCGCGTCGGTGACCTCGGCGAAGTACTCCAGCGGCACCTCCTTGGTCTCGCTTCCGGAGGGCGTCGCGAAGTTCCGCAGGCCCGCCTTGGTCTGTTCCCATTGCTGGTGAAAGCGGGTGGGAAAAAGCCAGAACTTCGGATGCTTCGGCGCAAAGCCGGCCCGACCTTCCGCAATGCCACCCTTGCGCAGGATGATGATCTGCGCGCCGTGGCCGAGCGCGCCCACAATGCCTTCCCATTCCTTGAAAGCGGGAAAGCCGGCTGGTTTTTCCGGCTGCGGCAAGGAGGCGGGTGCAGGCGCGCTGGGGGCGGCGGCCTCGGCGGGCGCTTCCGCCATCGAGTCGTTCAGCATGGCGGAATTCTTCCAAAAGTAGAACGCGCCAGAGAACACCGTGATGACCAGCGCGATCCAGTAGAGATAGATCTGCGCGCCACCGAGAAAAGTGGCGAGCGCGCTCTGCCCCCAACCGAACTCGCCCAGGCTCAGGTAAGCCAGCGACACGATGATGGCCACGATCTGTGAGATCGTCTTGTGCTTGCCCACCTTCTCCGCGGCGAGGATGACCTGCTTGTGGGCCGCGATCGTGCGCAGGCCGGTGATGAGGAATTCGCGGGCGATGATCAGCACGACCATCCACATCGGCGCGATGCCGCGCGCGACCAGGCCCACCAGCGTCCCGGCGATCAGCACCTTGTCGGCGAGTGGATCGAGCAGCTTGCCCAGGTCGGTGACGAGGTGATAGTGCCGCGCGATGGCGCCGTCGAGCCAGTCGGTCAGGCTGGCGATGACAAAGACGATCAGCGCGCCGAACGCCGCATAACGCCACGTCATGGAGAGCGAGATGAGCAGCAGCCCGCACATACCCAGGCGCAGCACCGAAAGCTGGTTCGGTAGATTAAGCGTCGGCGCGCGACGAAGCGTCATGCCCCACTATGGCCCGGCCCCCGCCAATTCTCAATCTCGCTGAATCCGGCCTACGGAGACGAGCGTTTTTCGGAGAGCTTACCTCCGCTCAGGCAAAGAAACCAGAGACCTGCCGCCAATGCGAAGCTAGCACTTAGCCAGAGAACGCTATCAAACAACCAGCGGATGCCGTCCCACGTTGCGAACTTGGGATGAAAAATGAATCCCAAGATAATAGCTATTAAAAAGCCGCGGAGCGTAATAAAGCGAACTGACCCGCCATTACGTACCTTGCTCCAGTACCTTTTTTCGAGGTCGTCACGGTAGATCCTCATGTTTGGAATAATAATTCCACTTGCGAGGTTTACAATACCAGCCGCAGCGCACCCAGAAATGTGCAGGCCAGCAGGAACCGCTCGAAGACCTTTTGCGGCATGATCGCGGCGAGATATTTGCCACCGACAAATCCTACGAGCACAAATGGCGCGAGCATGAACGTGAGATGCATCGACTCCCGGTTGATCAGCCCGAGATGGGCGCTGAAGGGCACCTTGCAGCAGTTCACCGCGAAGAAAAAGTAGGCCGCCGTGCCAATCAGGTTCATCTTCGCCAGGCGGATGGAGAGGAAGTAGAGATTCGCCACGGGGCCGGCGGCGTTTGCGATCATGGTGGTCATGCCAGCCAGCACGCCCATGAAGATGCTGAAGAAGCGGCTGTGGAAAAGTCGGTCGAGCCGCGTGCCCTGGGTTTCCCGCACGACCTGAACGAGGCACAAGCTGAGGACGATCCAGCCGATGAGCGGGCCGAACGCCGCCGCGGAAACCAGGTTGAACGCGAAGTAGCCGAGGACCACCCCCAGCAGCGTGGGCGGGAGCAGCCGGAAAAAGACGTCCCAGACCACCACCCGGCGATAAACGATGATGGCGCAAATATCGCCGACCAGAAGCAGCGGCAGTACCAGCCCGGTCGAGGCGCGAGGATCGAGCACCGAGGCGAAGAAGAGGACAAAGAGGATGCCCAGCCCGGTAAGCCCGCCCTTGTTCAATCCGATCGAGAGCGCCCCCAGCGCCAGCCAAACGTTGAAGTGCAGTTCAGCCAGCATCAAGGTCGACGACTATTGCCTGCGGCGAGGGGAAAACGAGCGGAATTCCATCCGATTGTAGCGGCGGTCTATGACCGCCGGCGAAAAAGCGGAAGATGTTCGCA
>CAJCIA010000031.1 GCA_903970275.1 Betaproteobacteria bacterium | reverse complement strand
TCTTCTACTCGGACCGCCGCTGGGACAGCGGCGGCTACCCCAGCCCCGCCTGCACGAGCAAGTCCTGACAGACCTTCTCCGCCTCGAAGTACTGCTCGGCGATCGCGCGCGCGGCGGCTTGATGCTCGGCGTAGTGATCGTTCACGTCGGCGATGGCGGCGACGGCTTCCTCCAGCGTGGAAAACGTCAGCAGGCCCTCGCCCGCGGGCAGGTGCTCGCTCCACCCCGTCTCCTGCACCACGGCCGGCCGGCCCAGCGCGAGGTAGCAGGCGGTGCGGCAGCTGAACCAGCCGGTGCGCGCCGCAACGTAGCCGTGCTTCGCCACGCTCCATTCCGCTTTCGAGCTGCGCAGGAACTCGTGATAGCTGGGATGATCCGGCAGCGCCTCGCCGGCTTCCAAGATGGTCCAGCCGAGCAGCCGAAGTTCCTCTGTCGGGCGCTTGCTGCCCACTCCCTGCCCCATGGCCATGACCAACGCCTGCGCGGTGTGCTGCGGCAGCCGCTTGAATTTATCGAACTCCAAATTCTTCTGGCCGTACGGGCGGCCCTCCCACTCCACCGGCGCGTAGCTGGCCCAGTTCATCACCGTGGTGAAGCGGTCGAGCCCCTCGTCCTGCTGCACCGGCCACCAGTCGAGCGCGATGGGCTGGACCGTCTTTTTCCACGCAATGCCCACATCGGGCGCCAGGCAACTGCGCGCGCCCACATTTAACCCAAAGGTGAAGTGGCTGTCGTGCGCCCGCACGCGCGCGGCGTACTCCGCGTTCTTCGGGTCGAGCAGACCCACCTGGCAGAACATCGGGTCGCCATCGATGAACATCTGGTGCTTCACGCCAAAGTCGTAGTCTCGCAACCAGCCCGCGCTCGAGACATTCACCAGCAGGTCGCCGTGCTTGATCAGTTCGCGCGCCGCCGCCTCGCCCGCGCCATGGAACTTGCCGTCCGCGCCGTTGCGATAGATCCAGCGGTCGGCAAAGCCGAAAGCCGCCATCACGCCGCCCAGATAAGCTACGTTGTAGGAGCAATCGTCGGTGATCGTCTGCCGCACCGGGTCGTACGGCCACGCCCCCGAATCCTCCAAGTACCAGACCTCATGCCCCAGCGCGCGAAACCCAAGCAGGTACTGGATATAGTCCCACGTCACCCCGCCAAACGCATACTGCCCCAGCAGCCCGGTGACGATAATGCGCATGGAGCGAGGCTGCGGAAAAGTTCTTCGAGGGTCACGCGACTTTTCCAAAGGGATTTCCCGGAAACGTTCGTACGTCTACCCAGATAAATCTTGACTCCATCGTTTATTCCTATAAATCTATTATAATAAATATGATCTCCGGTAAATTTGGAAAACAGCAACTCAAGATCATTCGGCTCCTGTGGAAACATGGCGAGCTGACAGCCCGCGAGATCACGGAACGTCTGAATCGGGATGAGACCTTTGCTCACAGCACCGTACAGACTCTGCTGCGCCAGCTCGAAGCCAAGAACGCGGTAGGGCACGTGACGAACGGCCGCACCTTTAAGTTTCGCGCTCTCGTCAGTGAGCGAAAGGCGACGCAGGGCGCGTTGCGCGATTTTCTGGGGCGGCTCTTTCAAGGTTCGCCGGCAGAACTTGCCGTCCACCTTGTGCAGAACGAAAAGATCTCAAAGCAAGAACTGCGAAAACTCCGCGAGCTTATCGCGCAAAAGGAGAAACAGCCATGACTTGGTTCAACCTTATCTCGGCAGCAAACTCGACTTTCCTGCTCTGGCATTTCGTCGCGCTAATCCTGAGCGTGACCGGCCTCTTGATCGAAAAATCACTCCCAGCCCGCCATTCCGCTGTCCGCTCGGTTTTGCTCCGAACGACCTTGTTGCTGGCGTTCGCCGTGCCCGTTGTCGGGACGAGTTGGAGTTGGTGGTTGATTCAGCCGTCTGCAAAGGCCGATCCCCTACCCATTTCAGTTTCCTCCACGGCAGTTGTCATGGAGACGCGCAACGTTGATTGGGATCACGTCGCTGTCTGGCGCCCTTTGATTTCGGACGTTCAGAAACTTCCCCGAGTCCTCCCGGCGTTTTGCGGTGACGTCTCCTGGCTCAGGACGATTGCGATCTCATTCCTTCCAGCATCCGTTCTGGTCTCCGTGGTTCTCCTCATTCGCTTCGCTCGTTCACTCGTGATCTGCCGCGCATGGCGACGCGAAGGCAAGCGCGTCAGTCCCGAAGAGAAGATGAAATGTGCCGCCGTTGCCTCGGCGCTCGGAATCCGTCAGCCGCAATTGCTTCGGGTCCAAAAGCTCAAGAATCCCATGCTGATCGGCTTCTTTAAGCCGGCGATCTTGCTTCCTGCAGAGCTGGCCATTGGCGACGAGATTTACAGCCACGAGCTCACGCATCTTCGCCGCCATGACATGGGCTGGCACCTCCTTTCGGTCTGGGCAACGATCGTGATGCCGTTCCAGCCTGGTTTCTGGCTCTTGAAAAACGCACTCGAGCGCGCCGATGAGGACGTGAGCGACGACGCCGTGCTAGGGCGTGGCGCGGATGCGGTCCGCTACGCCAATCTGCTGGTCGAGGTGGCCGAATCGCAGAGCATACCGGGCCCGGAACTCTGTCTCCCCATGGCCGCGTTCGCAGCTCGAGCGCCGTCTTCGTCGTCTTTTGAACGCCCGGCCGGTAACCCGTCGCTCCTCCCTCTCTTTCCTGTGTTTTGGACTGGGACCCTTGCTCGCCATCAGTCTCGTGACAGGGGCCATTTTCATCGATACCGAGCGATCGAATGCGGCATCGGACAAGACGGCCCCATCATTGAATGTTTCGCAGGCTGAATCCATCCGTGGTACCGACACGCCGCTGATCCAATCCATCGATGTGGAATTCATTGGCGGCGCTTCCGTTCCCCGAGCCGCGCTGACGGCCCGAATCATCGCCGCCTCTGGCTTTCAGCTCGGCACGCCCTGCGAGGTTGGCCAGCTTCATCGGGCCACCAAACAAATCTATGCCACCGGCGAAGTCGCCACGCTTGAGGTCAAGGCGGTCCCCCTCCGAAACAAGAACGACGTGACCGGAATCGCGATCGACGTGGTGGTGCAACCCAATCCGGTGGTAAAGAGAATTCACTTTGTCGGGGTGGATGCTGCCGAGCAGGCGAGACTTGCGTCACTCCTGCGCACCAAGGAAGGTCGCATGACCTCAGAGGACCAGGTCTTTGAAGACGCGCAACATCTCTCTGCGGAATTGGCGAAAGAAGGCATTCCGCTCGCCGCCACGGAAACAACCACCACTCACTTGGACCCCGCCCTCAACACTGCCGACGTGACCTTTACCCTAGCCCATCCTTAGTTGACCAAGCACCACGATGAAACTTCAAACTCTTCCCTTGGCGTTCTTCATTCTTGCCGCGGTTTGCCTGCGGCTGCCGGCCGAGCCTTCCATCGTAACCGATCAGCCGCAGATCGATGGCATCGAAGCAATCGTCGATCAGGACGTGATCACCGACATCGACGTGGAGCAGCAGTTTGCGGAAACGAGAAAGCTTCTTCGTCTAAATTTCCATGGTGAGGAACTGGCCACGATGATCCGAAAGACCCGGCTCAAAATCGTCAACACGCTGATCGACCGGCTGCTTATACTGCACGAGTTCGCCCGAATGGGAGGCCGCATCCCGTCCGTTTTCGTGGATGCCAGGGTGAAAGATGAAATCGACCAACGGTACGCGGGCGACGCAAAGCTTTTTGCAGAAGCGCTCGCGGACAGAGGCGAGACCATGGAGGAATTCAAGAAAGAGATCGCGAATAACTCCACGGTCCAATACATGCACACCAAGTTCGTCACGAGCAAGGTCGATGCGCTGGCAAAGACAAATCCGACGGCAAACGAGGCGGGCGAGATCACCCAGCAGGTTCAAAAACAGTGGTTGGATTCGTTACGAGCCAAATCCTACGTGAAGGTCTTTCCGACCGGCACCTAGCTGCACAGCCCTGAAGCCGTGTAGCACTTTCGCTGCTCTACAGATGATGAATCACCAGATAATGCGTGATCGGGTCGTCGCCGTGGCGGATGGGATAGAAGCTGAGGTAGACCTGGAAATCCTGTCGCGTGCGGGTCCACATGGGCACGTAGCTGAGGAGCGCACCGCGGCTGACGAAACCGACGACCATGTCGATGAACTCGGTCGTCCAGGCCTCCAGGTCGGCCAGTGATTTGCCGATCAGCTGCTCGGAGGTGAACTTGGTCGTGAAGCCCATCGACTCGTTCGTGTAGAGGATGCGGAAAGTCGGATCGAGCCCAACCGCCTCGACCACGGCCATGGGCGCCTCGCTGTGCTCGAAGGCCGAGGTGATGAGTTCCTCGCGCGGGCCGAGCGTGCCGTTGGTCGCGGCCGTGGCCAAGCCGTTGCCGTTCTGCTTCGGGCCGTCGTTGCTCTTGGCGTGGCTGATCAGCCGCTCGGCCACGAGCAGGCGCACGTGCAGGATTTTCACGTTCACCGGCTTGGGCATGTAATCGTTCGCGCCGGCGTCGAGCACCTGTTTGATCACGTCCACGCCCTCGTTCGCGGTGACGATGATGACGTAGGGCACAAGCGAGCTGGAGCCGCTGTGGCGCCGGCGGAACTCGCGGCAGAGCTCGTACCCGCTCATGCCGCCCATGTTGATGTCCATGATGATGACCTCGGGCAGGCTGATCTCACCGAGCTCCACCTTCTGCAGGGCTTCCTCGCCGCTGGCCGCCTCGCTGATGTCGTGGCGCTGCGACTGGCCCGAGTTGATGAGCGTGCGGAGCAGGCTGCGGGTCGATGAGCTGTCGTCGATCAGGAGGATGTGCATCGCGAAAAACGGGGAACGAACGTCCTACTTCTTGTCCTTGCCGCCAAAGAGCGCACCGAGCTTGCCGAAGAGCGGCTTGCCCTTGTCCGACCGCAGCGACTTGGACACCTTCTCGTACGTGATCGGGCCCTTGGGCACTTCCTGCGAGGGCGGGCCGGTGCGTGCGGAGAGATTGGGCAGCGGCACGGTGAGCGGCCGGTTGATGGTGGGTCGCTTGAGCTGAAACCGCACCTGCAGGTCGACCGCGCCCAGCGTCAGCACGTCACCCACGCGGAGCATGCCTTGTTCGATCGGCGCGCCGTTGAGCCGGATGCCAGCCGAGGCTCCCAGGTCCCAAACGTACACGCTGCCATTTTCCAGGATCACACCGCAGTGCATGGGGTCCACGCTCGGGTGATGCAGCACGACGTCGCACTCCTCGCCGCTGCCGATGACGTAGCTCGGCTTGTCCTTGTTCGCGAAGGTAAATCCATCCGGCAGGAGCGCCTTGTCGGTGATGCACTCCAGCGAGATGGTGAAATTCTTCAGCGCGGATTCGATCGCGCCGGTTTCGCCGATGGCGAGTGACTGCGTTTCGAACGCGCGGTCGAGGCCTTCCTTTTCCTTGGCGTCCCACGTCGCGCGCTCGGCGAGGTGTTCCGCATAAAGATCGCACGCGGCCTGCATGGAAAGATTGAGGCTGGTGTGCTCCGAGATTTCGTCCGGCGTCCAGACGATCTCCGCATCGCCCCAATCGAAGAGGCGGAAAAGCGCGGGCACGCCTTCCAACCCGGCGAGAAAAGCGTGCACGATAAAACCGCCGTAAACAAAGATCTGGCCGGAGAAGGCGTCGCGCTTCAGGTCCATGCGGCCGCTCTCGCCACTCTTGCAGTGGCGCTCCAGCTCCTCCATCAGGATCGTCTTGGCTTCAGACATCGTTGCGCTCCTTCAACCCTTACCGATTACGGGCTGGGTGCAACAGCAAAAAGAATCGCGTCGGGCGTCGGCTCGCTGCGGCCGCCGGCAGGTTCCATCGAAACGGCGAACCCGGGGCGGCCCGGCGCGGTGATATTGCCGGCAATAAAATGCTGCGACGAGACGCCGCGAGGAATCACGCCCGCGCTCATCGGCGCCGGCTTGGAGCGGTCGAGCACCCAGAGCTGGTAGTCCCGACCCGGCGGCGGCTCCGGCATGTTGGACATCGAAAGCATGCCGCAGCAGGTCTTGCCGTTCCACGCCACCATCACCTTCGCATCGCCGTGATCGCCCTGCGGCGCGAGGTCCACCAGTTGCACGCCGGTGAACGGATCGTGGTGCGGCGCGGGCTGGCGCATGGCATCGAGCACGTGATCCAGCCACAGGATGATCCCGGCCTGGCTCAGCGCGAGCGCCATCAGGCACGCGGCCACCGCATAGGGCATGAGCGTGAAGCTGGGAAACCGGAAGAAGCGCGCCTTGCGTGGACGCGCGAGACGTGCAGGAGCCGCTGGTACCGGCATGGTGTTGGGCTCCAGCGCCGCCATGATCCTCGCGCGCAAGTTCGGCGGAGGCTCGACTTGCGGAACGTCCAGGGCCAGTTGGGCTGCGACGTCGTTGAACTCGCGCATCGCCTGCGCCACCTCGGGATCCCGCGTCGCGGCGCGGTCGAGCAGCGCACCGTCCTCGGACCAGCCGAGGGCCGTGAGCGCGGCCAGTTCCTCATGGCGCGGGTCAATCATGATCGTACCTCAGGATATCACGCAGGCGCGCCATTGCACGGTGGGCGCGCGCTTTTACCGTGCCGAGCGGCTCGTCCAGCTTCTGCGCGATCTCTGCCTGCGTCATTCCGTCGAAATAAGCCAGCCGCAGCACATGGCGCTGTTCGTCGCTCAACCTGCCCAGCGCGGCGTGCACCTGGCGCGAGCGATCGCCCGCCTCGGCGTTTTCCGCGGCGGTGCGCATGTTGTCGTTTGGAACCAAGTCGGGCCCGAACGCTTCCATAAGCTCGCCGCGCCGGCGCCGCGAGCGGATGCGGTCGATGGCGCGATTGCGCAATTGCGTCACCGCCCATGAGAAAGCCGAGCCGCGCGCCGTATCAAAGGTGGAGGCCTTGTTCCAGATGGTGAGGAAGACCTCTTGCACGAGATCCTGCGCCTCCGCCTCCTGGCCGAGCATCTTGAGTGCGAGGGAAAAAAGCGGCCCGGCCAGCCGGTCGTAAAGCGAACCGAAGGCCACGCGATCACCGGCAGCAACCTGCAGCAGCAACTCTTCATCCGCCGGCACGAGGGGTGAATGCATGGCCCACCCACCTATGCCGTAAACCCGCCTTGCTGGCAACAGGCGCGCCTCGCCAAGCACAGGGATAACAGGAAGCACGGCATTCTTTATGACTGGTAAAAGCTACGGATGGCCGCCGCGAACGGATGCATTTTTGCTCCCGTGGCGCGGCCCCTTTCGCGACCGTTCGCTCCGCCAAGTTGTGTTACTGGGCCGATGAGCCCAGCGTCTCTCCTGAGCCCAGGGGATGCGGGGCCAGCATCGGACGCAGCGGGTTAAGCGGCGCGCCCAGCGAATTGGGATCGGCCTCCGCGGACGCGCGCAACTTTTCGGGCGGCGCGGCGGGCGGGAGTGCCAGCGGAGGAGGAGCGAGTGTCGGGGGCGCCGTTTGCACCGCCGGCGCCATGACGAGATCCGCTGCGTTTACCGGCTGGGCACGCAGGTAGTGATCGCCCGAACCCGGCTTGGCCTGCGCCGTGGCCAGCGCCGGCGCCGACTTGGATTTCTTCGCCTTGGCCTTCGCCACGCTTGCCGCTTTCACAGGGTTGCTTGTTTTGCTCGAAACGTTGGCAAGGCTGGACGCTTTCTGCGCGGACGACGCACTGCTCGTGAGGGGCTTCTTGTCGGCAGCGGTCACGAGGGAGGCCGTCTTCGAAGCGGAGGCGTTCTGCGTCCTGGCGGCGGATGTCGCCAAAGCCGTAGCCGGCTTCACTGGCATGATCGGCTTCGGCGTCGCCTTCGACTTGGCCACCACCAACGGCTTCGCCTTGGCCGCGTGCTTTTCTGCCAGCGTGTTGGAGCTGGCGGGCACGCTGAGCGGAGGCAGCGCTACCAGTTGCGCCCGCGGAGGCGTGGGCGGATTGGTTGACACCACCGGTTTCGGCATCGCGGCCGGCTCGGGCGCAGCGTTGACGTTCGCCAGGCGGATCAGCGCGGTCACCTGGCGGATGCGTCCGACGTAATCCTTTTCCTGCGGCGTCAGCTCATCGCCGCTGCGGCGGCGCTGGTCAAGGGCCGCAAGCTTCCGGTTCGCCATCGGGATAAAATTGAGCAGCTCGGTCAGCGACTCGGCGCTTTCGGTCATGGACATCGCCGGATCCTTCGCCGCGGGATAACGCATGACCTTCAGCGGCTCATGGCCCGTCGACGCCGTGATCTGATTCGAGCCGTCCGGCGCCTTGAGCCCGACCGTTCCCTGCGCCACCCACACATCCACTCGCGTGGGATAAACCACGGTAACGTAGTCGGTGCCATGTGCGGTGGCGTCGCCAAACGGCGTGTGCACCGCGTAACCCTGCTTCTCACCGAGGCGAGCGCCAACCTTCGAGAAAACCATGCCGTCGCGCACGTCCACCTCGACCTCACGCATCCCGCCGGCCACGCTCATTTGCACGGTTGCCAGCGTGTTGGGCGCGAGCCGGACGGAGTCGACTCCGCCGAAAAGCACGGCCACCGAACCGCTGTCGCCGGTCTTCAAGGTCGAGCCATTCGGCAATGTCATGCCCCGTTCCACGTCGCGAAAGTTCGCCGGGGCCGACGGCAGCGCAACCTGCACGCTGCCTTGCGGCTCGCGCACTTGCATCGCGGTCGGCGCAATGTTCAGGCTCGCCGGCTCGCTCGGCGGGGTGATCGGTTCGATCCAGGCATGCGTCTCGGGGAGGTAAACGAACTGGGGAGCCTGACCGCGCGTGGAGATAAGGTAGGTGCCGCCGAGGTTGGTTGCAGCCTCCGGCGTCACGACCGGCGCGCTGGGATCGGCCGAGAAAACCTCGCCGCGCAGGTAGTAGCTCGTGTCCGCCTGCTTGTATTCCGTTTGCGTTTCCGCGGAGGCAACGCCGCCCGAAACGGCCATCGCTGCGCATATCCATGCCGACCGCATGATCAAGTGCATGAACCACCCTGCCGCCTTTTTACCTAAAATCGAGGAAAAAGTAATTGCTCCTGTAGCGGCGATCTATGACCGCCGGGACCTTGCCTTGCTTATGCTTCAAAACCGCAGGCAAAAGCTCGCCGAAGAAGCACTGATCACTAGCAGGTAATCATCCAAGGATTCTTGAGCCTTCCACGCTCAACCCGGCGGTCATAGACCGCCGCTACAGGTTGGCCTGCTTCTTCACAATCTCCGCGATCTCTTCCGCGGGATACGTGATGATCTCGGCCATCGTGGGATGATAGTGCGGCATGGTCGCAACATCCGCGGCCGTCCCGTGATAACGCATCACGGCAATTTGCTCGTGAATCAAATCGGCCGCGTGCGGGCCGATAATTTCCGCGCCGATGATCTCGCCTCGCGTCTTTTCCGCGATCAACTTCACGAACCCAAAGAGCTCGCCGGCAATCAGCGACTTGCCGTGGTCGGCGAATGGATATTGCGCCGTGAAATAATCGATACCCTGCTCCTTCGCCTCGATCTCCGTCAGGCCGACGACCGCGATTTCTGGGTCGGTAAACGTGACCAGCGCCTTAAGCCGGTAATCGGCCTTTTCCATCGGCTCGGTGCTGCCGCGCGCCAGCCGCACGGCGTTGCGCGCCGCCCACTCGCCCTGCTGGATCGCGATGTGAACGACCTCGTGCCGGCCAGTGGCGTCACCCGCGGCAAAGATATGCGGCACGTTCGTGGCCAGCGTGTCGTCCAGGCCCAAGCAGCCGTCTTTCGCGATTTCCACGCCCAGCTTCTCCAGGCCAAGCCCACGCACCGCCGGGTCACGTCCCATCGCGCAGAGGATCTCCTCGGCCTCCAGCGTCTGCGTATGACCGCGCTGCTCAAAGGTGATGCGCTTCAATTTCCCCGCCTGCTCGACCTTGAGCAGTTTCGTTCCCGTAAGCACGTCAATGCCTTCGGCGCGAAAAGCGCGCTCGAGCTCCGCACTGACGTCGGCGTCATAGTTCCGCACCAGCCGGTCGCCGCGCTGGAGCAGCGTCGTCTTCGCGCCCACGCGGGCAAAGAACTGGCCAAGCTCCACGGCCACCACGCCGCCGCCCAGCACAGCCAGCGACTCGGGAATGCGCTCGGAATTGAGCGCCTCGTCGCTCGTGATGTAGCCGGTCTCGACCAGCCCCGGCACGTCCACGCAGCGAATGACGGAGCCGGTGCTGATGATGAATGTCGCGCCTGTCAGCCGCGTCGTGCTGCCGTCCCCGGCCACCACGGAGAGCGTATGCGCATCGTCGAAGGTTGCGCGGCCGCGCACGAGCGTGAACTTGCCGTGCTGCAGGTCGTTCTCGCGATAGGAGGCAAAGTCGGCAATCAGCCGCTTCTTGCGCGCCTGCACGGCCGGCATGTCGACATCGAGCGGCTGGACGTTGAGCCCAAACTCCCCCGCCCGACGGATCTCATGCCAGCGATGCGCGGATTCGAGGAACGCCTTGGACGGCATGCAGCCGCGCAGGATGCACAGACCGGCCATTTCCTTGCCGCCTTCCACCACCGCCGTGCGCGCGCCTTGCGCCGCCGCCGTGCGGCCCGCGGCATAGCCCGCGCTGCCGCCGCCGACCACCACCACATCGTAGTCGTACCGGTCCGCCATGGTCAGGCGGGTGCTCCAACGAGCACCGTGCGGAGCCCGCCGAACTTGGGATAGAGATAGCGGTCCGCGGGCAGGCCCTTGCGCGTGACCAGGCGCGCTTCCTTCAAGCCGCGGTCGCGCAGGCGGCGCAGGCTGTCATATAACAGATAGGTACCCAGCCCGCGACAACGGTACTCGTTCAGCACACAGACGCCCACCGGCAGGTTGCTTACCTGATCGCCGGAATCGCGAATGGCCGCGGCGGCGATGATCCGCGCGCCGTGCTTGACCGCGACGAAGACCACTTCCCCCGCGGGAAACGCCACGTCGATCAGTTCGTCAGCCAGCTTGACGCGCGCGCTGAGGTCATCGCTCCACGCGGGCTCCATGGAAAGCGATCGGCTGATCGCGGCGGAAAGAAGCTGCCGGTCCTCGGGCGAAGCGGCCTCGACCGTGTAGCGCGCGTCGATCGGAGGGACCGTCTTCGGCAGCGCCTCGAGGTTCCAAGTAAACTGCACCCACGTCGACAACTTCATGCTCGTACTTTCGCGGCGCACCGGAAACCGCGCAAGGGATTTCGGAAAGAGCGCAGGCTACGACGGCAACTGTAGCGGCGGTCTGTGACCGTCGACGGATATCTTGAGAAGGTGCGTCGGCGGTCATAGACCGCCGCTACAGTGCGCCGTCTCCCATTCGATTTCCGCCGTTCCGTGCGGCCAAAAATTCTGGCCTGCGCCCTGCTCCGCTGATCACATGTCTCCTTCTGCTCAACCCGCAACCTGCGCGCGCGCCGATTCCGTTTGCGCGCGGCCATTGCGCTACTAGCGTTATCTCGTGGCGCGAAAGAAACCCTCTCCGTCCGACGAGCCCGGGCCTTCCGAGGATGCGATGAATCCCCTGCCCGAGGGCCTCGACAGCCTGTCCGCGCTGCAGCTCACGGACATGATCACGCAGTTCCATCCGCTCGATTCGCCGCGGCGCATCGAGCTCGGCTACCTGCGCCGGCGTATCGAGGAACTTGAAATCCTCAACGACCAGGCGCGGCAGGCGGTGGAAAAGCTCGACGCCGCAGTGACCAAGCTCACGCAGCCGGCCAACCGCGTTGGCACGCTGCTCAATCTGCCGAAGCCCGACACCGCGCTCGTCGTGCAGGGCGGTGCGGAATTTTACTGCACGATCGATCCGCGCCTCTCGCAGTCCAAGCTGCTCGTCGGCACGCGCGTTCTTCTGAACGAAGCTTACGTTGTCATCGGCGATCTTGGCTTCGAAATGGGCGGACCTGTCGCAAAGATCCAGGACCTGCTGCCGGACGGCCGCCTGCGCGTGGGCCAGGAAGGCGGCCTCGCCAATACGCTCGTGCAGCGCTCCGCCAATTTGGGCAAGGAGAAGCTCAAGCCCGGCCTGGAAGTGCGGCTCGATTCCTCGCAGCGCGTGGCGCTTGAGGTCGTGGCCCAGGCGCAGGCGCGTGATCACCTGCTCGAGCAGGTGCCCGAGTTGCCGTGGGAAAAAGTGGGCGGCCAGGACGAGGCGCGGCAGGCCGTGCGCGACGCGGTCGAGCTTCCGTTGCTCCACTCCGATCTTTTCAAGGCCTACAACCATACTTCGCCCAAGGGCATCCTGCTTTACGGCCCGCCCGGCTGCGGCAAGACGCTGCTCGGCAAGGCCACCGCTTATAATCTTACGCGCCAGTTGCGCGAGAAGACCGGCTCCGATCACCGTGAGTACTTCATGCACGTCAAGGGGCCGGAAATTCTCAACATGTGGGTCGGCGAATCCGAGCGGCAAGTGCGCGAGCTCTTCGCCCGTGCCCGCGAAAAAGCGAAGGAAGGATTCCTGCCCTTCATCTTCATCGACGAGGCGGAGTCTATCCTTGGCACCCGCCGCGCCGGCCGCACCAGCGGCATCCTCAACACGCTCGTCCCGATGTTCTGCGCGGAAATGGACGGCATCGAGTCGCTCCAGCAGATGGTCATCATCCTCGCCTCGAATCGCGCGGACATGATTGATCCGGCCATTTTGCGCCCCGGCCGCATCGACCGGAAGATCAAGGTCTCGCGTCCCACCAAGAAGGGCTCCGAGGAAATCTACCGCATCTATATCACCACGAATCTGCCGCTCGACCCCGCGCTGCTGCAGAAGCACGAGGGCAACGCCCAGGCCGCGATCGATGACATCATCGCGCAGCTCATCGAGCAGCAGTTCAGCCAGCGCGAGGAGAATCGCTTCCTGGAAGTCACCCTGCGCAGCGGCCGGCACGAGTACCTGCACCGCGGCGACCTCGTCAGCGGCGCGATCATTGCCGGCATCGTCGAGCGCGCGAAGGAGACCGCGATCAAGCGCGCCATCAGCTCGCCCGCGCCGACCGGCCTTTCGGTCTCTGACTTCCTCGAGGCGCTGAAGACCGAGTACAAGCAGAACGACATCTTCCCGCCCAACGACATCACGGAAGACTGGCTCAAGCTGGTCGACTACGATCCGGAAAACGTCGTCAACCTATCGCCCGTCAAACCGCGCCGCCGCGAGGCGAGTGGGGTGGTGTGATTGCATGATGCGGAAAGCCCCTCCTGCGCATAGCGCGGTAGCCTTCGGTCTCCGACCGAATGGGGCGAATTGTTCGCACCTCAACCTTTCACCGCCCGATCTCCTAATTCGGCCGGTAGCCGTTGACCTCCGGGCAACGGAGTCGACCGCGCGAGAGAGATGGCAAGGCTCGGCCGGCTCCGTCGCCCGAAGATCGACGGCTACCGACTGCATCCTCTCCATCAACTTTTCTCCTTCTCTTTTTTCCTTTTAACTTTCCGTCCCCATGCAACCGCACCCTCCTCCCTGGCCGATTTGTTTCGGGCTGGAAACGGAATTGGGTATCACGGTCATGGAAGATCCCGAGGCCGACGTGGTCGAGGAATCCATCGCGCTCGTCCGCTCCGCCGCGCAGCACGGCGTGGCCAATCTCTGGGATTACGCCACCGAGGACCCGCATCGCGACGCCCGTGGCTTCCGCGCCGCCGAGTTGCGGCAGGACACCGACGAGGCCAACTATTATTCCCAGGACGCCCGCCGCGAGCTCACGTTCCAGGAAATCAAGAGCGATCTCGTCCTGCGCAACGGCGCGCGCTTCTATAACGATCACGCGCATCCCGAATATTCGACGCCCGAGTGCGCGACGCTCGTCGACCTGATTGCGCAGGACAAGGCAGGCGAGCGGTTGCTGGAGGAATGCGCCCGCGTGGTCACGCGCCGCGGCTCGCGCACGGTCAAGCTCTACAAGAACAACACCGATTTCCGCGGCCACAGCTACGGCTGCCACGATAATTATCTCATCCCGCGCGTCATTCCGTGGGATCGCCTCGTGCAGGCGATGACGCCCTTCCTCGTCACCCGCCAGCTCTACGCCGGCGCGGGCAAGGTCGGCTGGGAATGCGAGAACAACGGCGGGCCGGCCGGCGGTTTTCAGATTTCGCAGCGCGCCGATTTCTTTTCCGAGCTGGTCAGCATCGACACGATGAACCGCCGCCCGCTCATCAACACCCGCGACGAGCCGCACGCCGACCCGAGCAAGTTCCGCCGGTTTCACTGCATCGTCGGCGACTCGAACCTCTCCCAGTTCGCCACCTGGCTGAAGATCGGCACCACCGCGCTCATGCTCGAGTCGCTCGAGTTCGAATCGGCGCCCGACTGGTGGTCGCTGGC